>JBMNRA010000038.1:0-28613 GCA_050944415.1 Ruminococcus sp. | reverse complement strand
CAGTTAAATTCTGAAGGTTCCCCCGTACAGGATCTCTGATTCTAAGCTCCAATCTGGTATAATCCTGTTTAAATTCGCCTTTTTTCGGACTCCTGCCACCAGTGTTCCAAAATGTGCCGGATCTTCTATTTTCAGCCATCGGAATCCATTCCCATCCGCAAGCCTGTAAAGGAACTGTCCCTCACGTTCAACAGTTACATTTGGACGTTTCTCCAATTTCGAAAAATCAAGTGTGATAATCCGAAAACCCGACAGAACTGTATGATCCAATCCAATCTGCTCTTTGAAAGTTTCTGCGATAATGAATCTCCCCTTCCTTTTTGTTCTTTGTTTCTATATTCAGTTGTCATCTATGTCAAAATCAGAAAATACTTGCGCGCTTTAAACACTATCTGATTGAATTATAATAGGGAAATAATAAAGAATTGATTGTAGAAGAAGACTAAGTTTAATTACTCAGCGTTATACAAGGTTTACGAGTTACTATTTTCGCTATTCATAAACAGGAATGTTGTCTTTGATTAGGAGATTTGCTGAAGCATCCCCTTTCTTGTGTCACATATTCTATCACACGCGTCTTTTAAATGCAAGCTTTTTTTACAAATAATTGAAAAGGCTCCTCCAATTATGGAAGAACCTTTTTCAACTGAAAAAATTATTTCGTTCGTATCGTCTTCACCGGCGACCAGTCACTGTATACTTTCTCTCCGCCTATGATCTGGTATCCTCTTACATGAATATAATAGGTCATATTAGAATGAACCGTGGTGCAGGTCTCCCGGTACAGCTTCGCTCCCGTGTCTGGAAAATCTTTCGTCGTTGCCCTCCAGAAATCATCCCGAATGGAGTACTGTACCTCATAACCGTCCACACCCCGGACTGTGCTGGATGTGACAACAAAGGCTTTCTGCGCTGTCCGGCTGGTTACACTTGGAGTAAAGGTGGGTGTGCCAAGACTTCCCACCTTCACGGTGATCGCAAGAGATGTCGCTTTACACATCTCAGTCTCCGCCGCCGTTACAGTAACAGTACAGGTACCCACGCCCTGATAAGTGATCTTCCCGTCTTCCACTGTTGCCACTTCCGGATCACTGGTTTCATAGGAAAGACTTAAGTCCGGATCATCCACTGCAAAGCCCAGTTTCAAAGTGCAGACTTTACTCATAGTGTTTCTGGAACCGTTCTTCAGATCCCGCTCCTGGGCCTCCACTGCCATAAAGATTTCCTGCTGCCGGCGGGTATCTGTTTCGATTTCTTTCCAACCCGCATGGATCGTCTTTGTATTGTCCAACGTCACCTCTGTAACCGGACGGGTCAGCGCATCATCTTCATACCACCCAGTAAAGATATAACCTTCACGGACAGACACATATTCCGAAAGATCAATAACGGTTCCTGATTCCCGGACGATGGAACTGATCCGCTCGCCGCCGTTGGCATCGAAGTGCAGGGCATAGTAGATCGTAGTGCTGGGCATTTCCACCCAAACCGGAATACTCACCTCAACAATCTGATAGTTTTCTGTATCCGTCGGTGTAAAAATTGCTGAAAAAGTCTGTTCGCCTAGTTCTTCTGCAATCTGTTCCCCATCAACCCAGCTAAATCCTTTCGGCAATGTGACAGAAGACAACTTTTCTCCCCATCGTATAGTTAAATCGTCCGGAATGGTATAAACTGGCATTGCTTTGCCGATTGTAAATTCTTTCACTGCTTCCAGTCCTGTATAGTCGGCATTTCCAGTAACTGTGGCTTTCACATACCATGTTCCGGCTGTTGTAGGAACATCAGTTGAAAATGTTCCGTCCTTGCTGTCACTGTATGTAAACACTACATCACCATATTGGGCAGTAGCCGTCGGAGTGCTTGCTATCTGTCCATACGTCCAGCCTGTAATAGAAAGTGGACTCGTCCAATCATTTGTTGTCTGACTGATAGCAAATTCTTTTTCTGCGGTTGCTCCTTTGTAATTCGCATCTGCTTCTACACTGGCAGTCACTTTATAGTTTCCTGCATTTACAGGAGCTTTATCAAGTGTTGTCCAGCCGCTTCCGTCTTTTTTATACCATGTAAAAGTGACGGTATTCGTGCTTCCTGTTTTATCAACTTCTGGCTCAGACACAGCCTGACTGTCATAGGCTTTATCCATGTTGTCTGTTTTGATAACAAGTTTTGTGTCCGCTTTGGAAACATCAACTGCCAAGCTACGCTCTACATATTGATTAGTACTGTCATAGCCTTCTACACCTGTAAAATCGTATTCGTCCTCATAGCTTGTCGTACCAAAACGTGCTGAGTAATTTTGTTTACCTACAGATAAATCGATATCTCCATTTACCCATGTCCACTCATCATCAAGTGAAATATCTGATAATTTCTGTCCATAAGTAGCAGTCAGGGAAGTCGGTTCTACAATAAGCGTATTGCCATATCTCTTTGTATTTACCGTTGTGCTTCCTGCTTCTGATTGAATATAGGTATCATTCCCTTTATAGCGTGCATAAACGGTATATTGTGTATCAGCATTTAAGCCTGTAAACACATTTCTGGTTTGCCAGTCAGTGTTATTGATACTGTATTCTGCGTCGCCGTAAGTATTCGTATCTGCTAATGGTTGTACCGTAATACTCGTAGCCGTTTTGCTTGCAATAGTGACCGTTGGCACGATATTATCGTATTTAAAAGCACTTATATTACTATCCCAATGCGCACAATACGTTTTGCCATTTGCAGTAATCGTATGGTTGTATCCTGTCAGATATAAATAGAAAGCTCCATCTCCATCTGGGTGATTTCCAGCTCTGGTAAAAGTTTGGTTATTATCAACGGTAACACTGTCTACTCCTGAAAGCCCATCTATTTTCGCAAGATAGACATTGTTGCCGCAACCGTCTGTTGGTGTTACGGAAACAGATGAAGCTTTGACGCTTCCATTAGAAATAACAATACTGCCTTGTCCATCAATGCCAAATTTCTTTTTATCGCCACTGTCCTCTGTTCCACCAATGGCAGTGAGAGTACCACCATTAACAGTGGTATTCCCGACAATTCCCGAGCTAGCATAGGAATACTCTGATTTGGCATCTCCGCCTTTGACCTCACATACACCTCCAATAACAACAACTGCTCCGTTGATTCCAGAGCCACCATAATAAGACGTTGAAGTGGCATCTCCGCCTCTCGCCTCTAACACGCCTCCATAAATCACAACTTTTCCATCAATTCCATGTCCACCTCGACTTCTCGCAGTGCCTTGCGATGTATTCCCTATCGCCTGCACATCACCTCCGTATATTGTTACATTACCAGAAATTCCCGCACTGTTCGCTCCACCTGTAGCAACAACTTTGCCGCTGGAAACAGTAATAGTATAAGCTAATATACCTGCACTATAATAACTTCCCGTAGTAGTTACGTTAGCATCCTTAATGGTAACGCTATCACCTCTTATCCCATGCGTACTCTCTGAACCGCTCGCCTGGGCGATTACTGTTCCTCCTTTGATATTGATTTTATATTGTTGGCCTTTATCTCCAATTCCTGGTGCTCCCCAGCCTTCTCCGCTTGTTGCAGTAACGGTTCCACCGTTAATAGTTATAGTACCGGAACCATCCCCACCGATTCCGGACATGCCTGCACCACCAAAAGCTTGCACTGTACCATTGTTAATTTCAACTTCAACAGTACTTGCCCCTACACTACCACCAATTCCAGCCGCACTACTTCCTCCTGTTGCCGTAATCGTTCCGCCATTTATCGTGATTTTTCCAGCATCCGACCAACAGCCGCCTCCAATTCCGGCTCCTTCTCTGCCGCCTACTACCTTTATTGTTCCACCATTTATCGTTATTTGCCCGCTGCCATTGCCGCTAGTACGGTCACCACCTATTCCTGAACTGTATTGACCACTGCTCATTGCTTCTAAACTTCCGGAACTTTGTTCCGTAATAATCAAAGAAGCTGTTTGTGGAACAGATAGAGCAGCTCTTCTGTCAGCTGTTGCAACCAGAACATTCTGACCATCCAATGTTAAATTCACGCCTGCATTCTGTTTAACAACAATCGGACTTTCAGTAGTATTCGTTATCGAAAGATTTTCTATAGTAATATCATATGTACTACTCTCAAAAATAATTCTTTCGTCTGTTACTTGTCCATCACCTGTAATCGTATAAGTACCGCTGTTATTAAATGTCAGTGTATTTGCGTCACTGTCATACGTCCAATCCGTTCCTGCCGTACCGCCTGTGACATTGAAACTCCCCGCATTGTTATCTTCATAGAGCTGTATTCCATTTTGTGCTCCAGATGTAGGCTCCTCAGTAGTTGAAACACTGCCTTGTATATCATTTCTTAAAGTTACATTCTTTTCGTTATCTTCCAACTCTGTGTCTTCCAGAGTCGGCACTTTGTCACTTGTATTGTTGTCCTGTTCCGTTTCTGTCTGCTGACCGATTTCTGTTTCTTCCTGTGCATAAACAGGATAATCCACATAACTTAAAGCCATGACCGTAGCCAACGCAACGGCGGTCAACTTCTTTCTGCTTTTCATGTATTCCATTTCTCCTTTCTTAACACGCAAAAAAGCACAGATAATCCGTAATTAGGATATACCTGTGCTTCTATACGCTTTTCTCTGTTTAATTGTACGCAAAAAAGGGCAGAATTTATCTATCTGTCTGTCTGTCTGTCTGTCTGTCTGTCTGTCTGTCTGTCTGTCTGTCTGTCTGTCTGTCGAGCGTAGCAGTTTCTAAACATACCTGTCAACCCCTTTTTTAAATATATCTCATAAAATGGTCACAACCCTTTTCTAAATTTCCGGATTTCGGTCATTTTTGATTTCAGAATTCTTTATCTCAAACACTGGATTTCGATGACATCCCCGTTTTCTGGACATGATTTTTAATTCCTTTCAAAAATATTCTTATTAAGAATAATTATAGCATGGATTTCACATTTGTGGAATGTTAATCAGACAAAATTTTGGATTGTTAAGTGCACCTGTTTCATTTGCCTTTATATAAGTAACAGGGATGCCGTACTTTCCCAATACAGCATCCCATTTTTAGTCTTTATTTCGTCCGGATCGTCTTCACCGGCGACCAGTCGCTGTAGACTTTCTCTCCGTCTATGATCTGGTATCCCCTTACATGGATATAGTAGGTCATATTGGAATGCACCGTAGTGCAGGTCTCCCGATATAACTTTGCTCCCGTATCCGGAAAATCTTTCGTCGTAGCTCTCCAGAAATCATCCCGGATAGAATACTGCACTTCATAGCCGTCCACACCCCGGACTGTGCTGGATGTGACAACGAAAGCCTTCTGTGCTGTCCGGCTTGTCACCGTCGGCGTAAAAGTCGGTGTGCCCAGGCTTCCCACTTTCACAGTGATCTCAAGAGATGTTGCTTTACACAGATCGGTAGCAGCCGCCGTTACAGTAACAGTACAGGTACCCACGCCCTGATAAGTGATCTTCCCGTCTTCCACTGTTGCCACTTCCGGATCGCTGGTTTCATAGGAAAGGCTTAAATCCGGATCATCCACTGCGAAGCCCAGCTTCAAGGTGCAGATCCTGCTCATGGTATTTCTGGAACCGTTCTTCAGATCACGCTCCTGTGCCTCCACTGTCATAAAGATTTCCTGCTGCTGGCGGGTATCTGTTTGCATCTCCTCCCAGCCAGCATAAATAGTCTTTGTGCTGTTCAGTGTTACTTCCGTAACCGGCTGGGTCAGCTCAGCGTCCGCATACCATCCGGTGAATGTATAACCCTCCTGAACTGGTACGTATTCTGAAAGATCAATGACTGTTCCGGATTCCCGGACAATAGAACTAATCCGATTGCCGCCGTTGGTGTCAAAATGCAGAGCATAGTAGATTGTGGAACTGCTTTGCAGTTTAGGAATAATAGTCTCCTCATAGGAAATCTCCTGAGCACCTGCTTCATCACTGAAATATTTACCGCATTTGTCGCAACGCCAGTAGGCGATATTTCCTTCCTTTGTATAAGTTGGCTCTACCCTGTCTGTAAACGTCATACTGTGATCCGCATTTTCTCCGCTCTCAAAGGTTTCCGTTCCCGTTTTCCCGCATACGCAAGAGTAATAATAGGTCGCGGCATTTGTGCAGGTCGCATCGCTCGCCTTATAGGTATCGGAAACAATTGCCTGATTATAGGTATGTTTTGCATAGCTGTCCTTCTGGCTGTTATCCGTAACCGTGCAGCCTTCCACCTCGCACTCGTGCCAGTGATAAGTATCATCACTGCTCCACACGGTAGACCACTGATGAATGTCATGATAATCTCCGATCTTTTTTTCGGCGGAGGACACGGATACCGGTGTCGGCGCCTTTATACCAGTGTCAGAACCCGTGAAGTTTACAATTCCCTCCACAGCTTTTACTGCGGTATCATCTGACGTTATCTCTATATTACCGCTGCTCAGGATAATATCTCCCGCATCAGTATACATACCGATATACGCGGAATTAACCTTTACCGTACCGCCTGCAACTTCTATATCGCCATTATCAACAACAGCAATTCCGACGTAGCTTTTATGTATGGTGACCTCCGCGTTGCCCCCAATATAAACCCCTTCGTCTTCGCTGTTACCATTGTAAATGGCATAGCCGTCTGACTCGCTTGTGGTGATTTCAAGGCTGCCGCCGGTGATAGAAACTCCATCAATGGCATGAAGCGCCCCCCAGCCAGACGCACCACCAAACGTTTGATTGATAACAAAAGAACCACCCGTCATGGTAAATGTATCAATAACATTTCCGTCACCCTCTGTATTGACGTTCCCGCTTTCGATGAGCAAATTGGTAACGGAAATTGATCCCCACATAGAATCTTCATTGCTGATTGCCGTCAGTGAAGCATCGGAAGTGTCACCTTTGATTGTGACAAGCCCGCCTCGCGTTTCCACACCAAACAGAGCTGTTGTGCCTTCTATACGGTTACTGCCTTTTAAGACGATATCGACATCGACATTGTTTGGGAGCGTTATGGCATAGCCAGATGCGTTAGATATATTAACATTTTCCAAAACTAGGGTATATCCGCCCTCAGCTTTAGGAGTCCAACTCCAGCCTTCTGCTTCATTGGCGGCAGCTTCTGTTTGACTTGATAAATCAAGCCCCGTTGTCCTCGAGGTAGTCTGTGCAAACGCCGTCACAGGAAGCATCGTTACTACCATTACGACTACCAGCAGGCTTACTAGCCATCTCCTTTTTTTCATTACCTTTTTTATCCTTTCAATTTGTTTTAAATAAGTGCTGCAAGCAAAAAAGGCGCATCCCTCCCGTTGTAAACGGAGCGAAATACGCCTCTTGATTTTGTAAGAAATTCAACCTGACATGAAAAAAAGGACAAAGTTATCCTATGCTTGCTTGCTTGCTTGCTTGCTTGCTTGCTTGCTTGCTTGCTTGCTTGCTTGCTTGCTTGCTTGCTTGCTTGCTTGCTTGCTTGCTTGCTTGCTTGCTTGCTTGCTCAACATTGTCGCTCTTTCCTTCATACTCGTCAACCTCATTTTCAGCTTCTTTTGAAAATTATTCTTTTCAGGAATAATTATACCATAAATTTTACCCATAGGGAATGTTAGTCAGGCACTATAATGGTTAATCAGGCAAAATTTTAAGGCTTCCTTACGTACAGAACTCAATATTTTTTTCTCCCGAAATCTTATCACATTTTTCTTTTATCTTTCATATACTGAACCAACTGCAGTTTACGAGGTTCTTATGAAATTTTCATCGCTTCAGGCAATGCAGCAGGAAAATTTATCCAGAGGCGGTCTTCAGGTCACCGTGAATACCCTGCTGCAAAACCGTCCTATACCCAATGCTTCCATTACTATCTCCTATACCGGCGATCCTGACTCAGTCATAGAGGAGCTGACCACAGATTCCTCCGGTCAGTCCCCTGTCGTCCAGCTTCCTACGCCCCCGCTGGAATACAGTCTGGCTCCTTCTGAAAATCAGCCCTATTCGGAATACAATATTCAGATTACAGCAGAAGGATTCGAGCCGGTATCCATCAGCGGCACAGAGCTTCTTCCGGATGTAACAGCCGTTCAGCCGGTTCAGATGACAGAACGGGAAGCCGGTCCTTTCGACCGGGTTGTAATTCCCGCCCACACATTATTTGGTGAATATCCTCCCAAGATTCCGGAAGATGAAGTAAAGCCCATGGAAGAAAGCGGAGAGATCGTTTTAAGCCGGGTGGTAGTACCCGAATACGTAGTTGTCCATGACGGAGTACCCGAGGACAGTACAGCCAGGGATTATTATGTCCGCTACCGGGATTATATCAAAAATGTAGCCTGCAGCGAAATATATGCCACCTGGCCGGAAGATTCCATCCGCGCCAACGTACTCGCAATCATGTCTTTTACCCTTAACCGCGTATACACGGAATGGTACCGGAATAAGGGATATGACTTCACCATCACTTCTTCCACAGCCTATGATCAGAAATGGATGCCTGGCCGAAATATTTTCACTGACGTGGCATCCATTGTAGATGAAGTATTTGCCAATTATCTCTCACGTCCAGATGTCCGTCAGCCCATACTGACCCAGTACTGTGATGGTCAGCGGGTTCAGTGTCCCAATGCCATGAGCCAGTGGGGTTCCAAATATCTGGGAGATCAGGGATACTCCACCATAGATATCCTTCATTATTATTACGGAAATGACATGTACATCAATACCGCCGAAGAAATCTCCGGAATTCCTGCCTCCTGGCCCGGCTATAATCTTACCATCGGTTCCAGCGGTTCAAAAGTACTGCAGCTGCAGGAACAGCTGAATGCCATCAGCGAAGCGTATCCTCTCATTCCATCTATAATCGCAGATGGCATTTACGGGGAAAATACTCAGAACTCGGTAAAAGTCTTTCAGAAGGTATTCGGCCTCCCACAGACGGGAATTGTAGATTATCCCACCTGGTACAAAGTTCAGGAAATATACGTGGGCGTTACAAGAATTGCAGAACTGAACTGAAAAAGACAGGCGTCCCGCCTGTCTTTTCCCATCTCTCACTTACAGCAGATGTGCCCTCAGTTCCTCCCCGCTTTTGGCGCTTAAATAAGCCGGCGGGATATCAAAAATAGTTTTTGCCCCGATCTGACCTTCCGCCGACAGACGACTGGCTGCTCTGGCATATGCCACCAGAACAGAAGCCGTAAACTCCGGATTGGAATCCAGTTTCAGGCTGTACTCAATCAGATGGCTGTTTTCACCGTTCCATCCTGTTTTCCCCGAGCGGAGAACAAAACCGCCGTGAGGGATTCCGCTGTGATCCCTTTTCAGCTCTTCCTCGCTGATGAAATGAACCGTCGTATCGTACTCATCGAAATAATTGGGCATCGTCTTGATTTCTTCTTCCACTCTGGCTGCATCGGCACCCTCTTCCAATACAACGAAACACTCTCTTGTATGCTTTTCTCTCGTTGTCAGCTCTGGATTTTTTCCGCTTCTGACTGCTTCCAGCGCCGCTTCAACGGGTATGGTATACTGTTTCGCATCTTTTACGCCCTTAATCCGGCGGATAGCATCCGAATGCCCCTGACTTACGCCTTTGCCCCAGAAGGTGTAATCTTTCCCATCTGGAAGAATGGCATTGGCATACATTCTGTTCAGTGAGAACATGCCGGGATCCCACCCCAGGGAAATAATCCCCACTGTTCCGCCTTCTTTTGCAGCAGCATCCACATTGGCAAAATGCTCCGGAATCCGCGCGTGGGTATCAAAGCTGTCAATAACGTTAAACATTTTCGCGTATTCCGGCGTCTGTGCAGGCAGATCCGTGGCACTTCCTCCACAGATAATCATTACGTCTATTTTTTCTTTCCACGACTCTGCCTCCGCGATACTTACAACCGGTACACCCTCCGTCATAATGCGGACGGAAGCGGGATCCCTTCTAGTGAACACCGCAGTCAGCTCCATATCCGGATTCTGTCTGACAGTGCACTCAACGCCTCTTCCCAGATTTCCATATCCCAGTATTCCAATTCTGATACTCATATCTTTCTCCTCCGTTTTTATTTAGACTACTGTATTAAAACAGCCGTGTAATATCATGTATTGTCACGTAAACAATCAGCACAAGCAGCAGCATAAGTCCCACAAAATGAACCATTCCTTCTGCATCCCGGTTGATAGCCTTTCCTCTGATTGCCTCTATCACCAGAAATACCAGCCTTCCGCCGTCCAGAGCCGGAATCGGCAGAAGATTCATAATACCCAGATTAGCGGAAAGCAGAATAATCATATTGAGCATACTCATCCACGTGATCAGGCTTCCCTCACTTCTGCTGGATTCATAGGTATCGCCAATAATGGTGACCACACCCACCGGTCCTGACATATCATTTACCGATACTTTTCCGGTGAAAAGCATCCCCAGACTCTGTACCGTAGTTTTCACCCAGTATTTAATCTCGACAAAACCGTACTTTATCACACCCACCGGTCCCGTTTTGACCCGGGCCGTATTATAATAAAATCCCAGTTCTACGTACGTGTGCTCTACCGGCGTCACCTCCGCCGTCTCTTCTTTTCCATCTCTTTCATAGGTCAGGGAAATGCTTTTCTCTCCCAGCGGGTGTTCTTCAAAGTAAGCGGCCAGTTCTTCTCCGGACGCAATGGAGGTGCCGTCTATAGCTGTGATTACGTCGCCCGCCAGAATTCCCGCTCTGTGAAAGGGCATATCAAGGCTGACAGAGGTTATGGATGCCGGCTGATCATCCGCTACATAATTAAATCCCAGCATATACCTGGTTTCATGGTAGGGCTCATAGATCAGCGTGTGTTCTTCCCCGTCCCTCCGGTACTTTACGGTAATCGGTTCATTCTGTATGCCATGAAAAGTTTCATAATTATAGATATCCCGGCCGATATCCACATTGGTTCCGTTGATTTCCGTGATCACGTCGCCTTCCTTAAGTCCGGCCTCCGCGGCAGGCGAATTCTCCTGAAATCCAATGACTTCCGCCGGATCATATCCGATGACTCCGATTACGATCAGAGCACAGAAAAAAGCCAGAATGAAGTTAAATACCGGACCTGCCGCCACCACGCTGATTCTTCCCCAGACGGATGCGCTGTTAAAGGATCCTTCCCCTGCATCCTCCTCGTCCTCTCCCCTCATCATACAGGATCCTCCCAGAGGGAGCAGCTTCAGAGAATATCTGGTTCCTCCTTTTACAAAACTGAAAAGCCTGGGTCCCATGCCGAGGGAAAACTCATCTACAATAATACCATTCTTTTTTGCCAGCAGAAAATGCCCCAGCTCGTGAAATAAAATCAGTATACTGAAAATAATAACTGCTATGACAAATCTCAAATTACCACCTGCCTTCAATCCATTCGTAGGTTATCTGTTCCGCCGCCAGAATCTCTTCCAGTCCGGGATTCCGGCATATCCGGTGATGTTCCATCGCATCTTCAATGATTCGGTAGATATCCAGGAATCCGATCTCTCCATTTAAAAATTTTGCAACGGCCCGCTCGTTGGCAGCATTGAAAACCGTCGCCATAGATCCCCCAGCTCCGGCTGCATCCATCGCCAGGGAAAGTCCCCGGAAAGTCTCGGTATCCGGTTTCTCAAAGGTAAGTTCCTTCAGCTTCCAGAAATCCACTCTTTCTCCTGACAGCGGCCGGCGCTGAGGATAATAGAGGGCATACTGAATCGGCAAACGCATATCCGGCGTACCCAGCTGCGCCATCACCGCGCCGTCACAGAACTCCACCATGGAATGAATCACGCTCTGGGGCTGTACAACCACCTGAATATCATCCAGATCCACGTCAAACAGCCAGCGCGCCTCCATTACTTCCAGCCCTTTGTTGACCAACGTAGCTGAATCTATGGTAATTTTCCGGCCCATCTCCCAGTTGGGATGTTTCAGCGCATCCGCCGGTGTCACATGTTCCAACTCTTCTGTGCCCATACCTCGGAAAGGTCCTCCGGAAGCCGTAATCAGAAGTTTCCGTACCTGCTTTTTATCTTCCCCGTGAAGCGCCTGAAAGATCGCGCTGTGCTCACTGTCCACCGGAAGGATGGCCACATTGTGTTCTCTGGCCAGGGGCATAATCAGATGTCCCGCCGTCACCAGGGTTTCCTTGTTGGCAAGCGCAATATCCTTACCTGCTTTTATGGCGGTAATGGTAGGGCGCAGACCGATCATTCCTACAACGGCTGTTACTAAAAGCTCCGCCTCTTCCATCTGCGCCAGCTCCAGAAGACCTTCCATTTTGCTCAGCACCGTTACATCCAGATCACGGACGGCTTCCTTCAGCGCTCCGGCGGCTTCCTCGTCCCAGACAACAGCCAGCCTCGGGGAAAACTCCCTGATCTGGTGTTCCAGAAGCTGAATATTTTTTCCTGCGCTTAACCCCACTACTTCTATATCCTTATTGGCTCTCACCACATCCAGAGTCTGAGTGCCAATAGAACCTGTCGATCCCAGGATTGCAATTTTTTTCATTCTCAAGCCCTCATTTATCTTATTAGCAGCTGCGCCAGATAATAAATTACCGGAGCTGTGAAAATCACACTGTCAAACCGGTCCATGATACCGCCGTGACCGGGAATCAGCCTTCCATAGTCCTTGATATCATGATTTCTCTTGATCGCTGACGCCGCCAGATCTCCTACCATGGAAATCAGCGCACCCACCGCACAGATAATGCCGTATTCCATAATATCGCCTTTTACCGCGGCTCCATAGATAACGCCCAGAAGCGCGGCACCCACAACGCCTCCTACAGCTCCCTCCACAGACTTCTTCGGACTGAGTACGGGAGCCATCTTATGCTTTCCTATGAGCATACCCACACAGTAGGCACAGGTATCGCATCCCCAGGAGCAGAGGAAAATCAGCCATACCACAAAGGCGCCCTTTTCCATCATCCGCGTCTGATAAATGAAAGAAAGCATTACACCGGCATATACGATGGAAAAAAAGGCCGCCGTAATCTGATCGGCATGATACCTTGGATACGTAAATACATAGACAAACATGTTTAGTACCAGCCCGCCGATCAGCACCATCAGCTGAAGTTCTTCATGGCCCAGGAAAATAACGGTATCATACGCAATGACAGTCAGAAAACTGGTTATTTCCAGAAGGCCGTATGTTGAGCCATGTACCTTCATGGCCCGCATCAGTTCCGCCGCGCCGATCACAGATACACACATCAGCGCGCCATAGAGGATAACTCCGCCGCTGATGATCACCAGAAGAGCCGCCAGTACCAGTATTATTCCACTGATCAGCCTTGTTTTGAACATGATGATTCCTCCTTCACTCCCCCGTATCTTCTGTCTCTTTCATTATATTTTTCTATTGCCCGGATCAATTCCTCTTTATCGAAATCCGGCCATGGAACTTCCGTAAAGTAAAATTCCGTATAAGCCAGCTGCCACAGAAGAAAATTGGACAGACGCAGTTCTCCGCTGGTGCGTATCATCAGATCCGGATCCGGAATTCCTCCCGTATCCAAATAAGACGAAAAGATTTCCTCCGTTATCTCTCCGCTGATATTTCCCTGGACTTCATCACTGACCAGACGGTTCACTGCCCGGAGAATTTCGTCACGGCTTCCGTAATTCAGCGCTATCTGAAAATGCAGGGTGGAAAAATCCTTTGAAAAATCCTGGAGTCTTTCTATACTCTCCTGAATATCCTGATCAAAGGCAGAATAGTCCCCGATAATCTTTACACACATATCATTTTTCCGGGATATCTTAATGCACTTTTTCAGATAGTTTCTGAACAGACGCATCAATCCGTCCACTTCTTCCCTGGAGCGTTTCCAGTTTTCCGTGGAAAATGCATAGACCGTCAGATATTTAACTCCCAGATCTTTCGCCACTTCACATATATACTCCAGATTTTCGCATCCTTTGATATGGCCGTAGCTTCTCGGCATTCCTCTTTTTTTCGCCCAGCGTCCGTTTCCATCCAGGATTATCGCAATATGATTTGGAACATTCATTGCCCTTCTCCTCTCATTAACTGATCCAGCACGCATAAAAAGGCACCTTCCACGGATCCTTTCCATGTTACGGTGCCCCTCACTTTCTTTTTTATACCGTAAGAATTTCTTTTGATTTGGCCTCTATCGCGGAATCAACATCTTTAATGAACTTATCCGTCATTTTCTGAATCTTGTCTTCCAACTCTTTTACTTCATCCTCAGACACATCCTGTTTCAGCAGTTTCTTAAAGGCGTCATTGGCATCCCTGCGAATATTGCGGACTGCTACTTTAGCACTTTCGCCTTTTTTCTTCACGTCCTTTACCAACTCTTTTCTTCGTTCCTCTGTAAGTTCCGGGAAAACAAGACGGATAACTTTGCCGTCATTGGTAGGATTGATTCCCAGATCTGATACCATGATTGCTTTCTCAATCACTTTTACCATGCTGGCTTCCCATGGCTGAATCTGAATCATTCTGGCTTCCGGAACAGTCACGTTAGCCACCTGCTGCAGCGGTGTAGGAGCTCCGTAGTAATCCACCACAATCCGGTCCAAAACGTGAGGATTGGCACGGCCCGCACGGATAGTGCCCAGTTCACTTTCCAGATTTGCTAATGTTTTCCCCATCTTTGTCTCATATACCTGAATTCTCTCATCCATCTTTTCTTCCTCCTGTTATTTCTATACTGTCACTTCCGTCCCCGTGATAATTCCATGGGCCGCATTGATAATACTGTCTTTTTCATTCAGTCCGAAAACAATCATCGGCATCTTATTCTCCATGCTGAGAATCGAAGCGGTAAGATCCACCACCGCCAGCTTTCTGTCAATCACTTCCTGAATACTGACCTTATCATATTTCACTGCGTTCGGATTTTCTTTGGGATCGCTGTCGTACACGCCATCCACCGCTTTCGCCAACAAAATGGTATCCGCTTCAATTTCAACAGCTCTCAAAACTGTCGCTGTGTCCGTCGAAAAGTATGGATGACCTGTTCCTCCCGCCAGAAAAACCACCATCTGATGTTCAAAATATTTATTCACTCTGTCTTTTGAAAACAGTTTCGTAAAAGAACCGCACTCGAAGGGAGTCAGCACACCCGTTTTCATCCCCTGTGACCGGAAAATCTCCGATACATAAATGCAGTTCATAACTGTGGCCAGCATGCCAATCTGATCGGCTTTTGTTCTGTCGATATTCTCACTGCTTCTCCCCCGCCAGAAATTACCGCCGCCGATTACAATTCCCACCTGCACGCCTTCGTCACATAATACTTTTACCTGTCTGGCAACTTCAGTCACCGTGGCTTCATCAAATCCGGTTTTTTTATCCCCGGCCAAAGCCTCTCCGCTTAGTTTCAACAATACTCGTTTCATAGGGATATACTCCTTGTATTTTTATATTCCCCATTATAACAATTTTTTTCCCGTTTGTGTAGTTCTTTTCCACCGGATCGTGAAAAGAATTGCGGCAGTTCTTTCGGGAACTGCCGCAGTCCGTATCGTTATTCTTTATAAGGATATTGTTACAAAAATATCGTAGATGGCCTTAATAGCCGCTTCAAAATCCCGGTTTTCCACACCAATGATAATATTCAGCTCACTGGAACCCTGATCAATCATCTTTACATTGACATGAGCATGGGCAAGGGCTGAAAAAACACGGCCCGCCGTTCCGCGGTTTCTTTTCATACCCCTTCCTACAACCGCAATCAGCGCCAGATCCGACTCCAGATCAATGGCATCCGGATTAACCGCCCGGTGCAGACCGGCGATAACGCTCTGCTCTTTCTCCTGAAACTCATCCTGATGCACAAAAACCGTCAAAGTATCGATGCCGGAAGGCATATGTTCAAAATTGAGTCCGTTTTCTTCAAAAACCTGCAGGACCTTTCTGCCAAAACCGATTTCTGAATTCATCATATCTTTTTCAATCGTGATGCTGGCAAAACCTTTCTTTCCCGCAATGCCGGTGATCGTATATTTGGGTCTGCTGCAGGTACTCTCCACAATCATAGTTCCCTTATCCTTGGGACGGTTGGTATTCCGGATATTAATGGGGATTCCTGCGCTCCGGAGCGGAAGAATGGCATCGGCATGCAGCACTGTTGCCCCCATATATGACAATTCCCGCAGCTCTTTGTAAGTAATGGTTTCTATCGTCTCAGGATCTTTGATAATCCTGGGATCTGTTACCAGAAATCCGGACACGTCCGTCCAGTTTTCATAGATATCCGCATTCACCGCTTTTGCCACAATAGAACCCGTTATATCAGAACCACCTCTGGAAAAAGTTTTAATGGTTCCTGTGGCGCTCTTCCCATAGAAGCCTGGAATAACCGCGCATTCCACATGTTCCAGGCGCTCAGACAGACATTTGTCTGTTTTCTCTGCATCAAAATTCCCTTCTTCATTAAAGAAAATCACCTCTGCGGCGTCAATAAACTCCATCTGCAGATAACATGCCATGATAATACCGTTCAGATACTCGCCTCGGGATGCGGCGTAATCCTCACCTGCTTTTTCTCTGAAATTCTGTTCAATCAGCTGAAATTCTTCTTCCAGAGACAGATCCAGGTGCAGACCGTCAATGATCTCCTGATAACGCTCTCTGATTCTTTTAAATTTGGAAGAAAAGCTTTTTCCCTCTTCAGCAGCATGGTAACAGTCATACAGCATATCCGTCACTTTGATATCTTCCGGATAACGTTTTCCCGGTGCGGAAGGCACCACATATCTTCTGCTTTTATCTTCCCGAATAATTTCTCCTACCTTTTGAAACTGTTCCGCACTGGCCAGGGAACTGCCTCCGAATTTTACAACTTTTTTCACAACTAATATCCTCCGGTTCTCCAAAACGCCTGCTGACAGGCACATTTTCTACATATACATGCATTAATTTATCTCAATTTTTCCCCAAAGTCAAGAAAAAAATCCGGTGCAGGCTATCTGAAACAGCCTCACCGGATTTTTTCTGACATATTATGGTCTTATTTCTCAGGCTTTTCCGTCGCTTCCCAGAACTTCTTTGATCTTATGAGCAACTACAGCCTTAACATTAGCACGTCCAACTTTCAGGTATTCTCTCGGGTCAAATACAGCCGGATTATTCCACAGAACCTGTCTAACGCCTGCAGTCATGGCCAGACGAAGGTCTGAATCGATATTGATCTTACATACAGCAGATCTTGCAGCCTGGCGCAGCATATCTTCCGGAATACCGATTGCATCTGCCAGATTTCCGCCGTTTTCCTGAATAATTTTAACATATTCCTGAGATACGCTGGAAGCTCCGTGAAGAACGATGGGGAAATTCGGAAGACGTTTGGAAACTTCATCCAGAATATCGAACCGCAGCATCGGTTTCTGGCCCGGTTTGAATTTGAATGCACCGTGGCTTGTTCCGATTGCGATAGCCAGAGAGTCAACTCCCGTACGGTCAACAAATTCCTCTACTTCATCAGGATGTGTATATTTTGCATCTTCTGCAGATACATTTACATCATCTTCCACTCCGGCCAGCTGTCCCAGTTCACCTTCTACTACGACGCCTTTTGAGTGAGCATATTCTACTACTCTCTTTGTTACCTCAATATTTTCTTCAAAGGGATGATGAGAACCATCAATCATAACAGATGTGAATCCGCCGTCGATACATGATTTACAGATATCGAAATCTGCACCGTGATCCAGATGAAGAGCGATCGGAATATCATTTTCGATCAGAGCTGCTTCCACCAGTTTTACAAGGTAGGTATGATTTGCATATTTTCTGGCTCCTGCAGAAACCTGAAGAATCAACGGGGAATTCAGCTCACCTGCTGCTTCTGTAATACCCTGAACGATTTCCATGTTGTTTACATTGAAAGCACCGATTGCGTATCCGCCTTCATACGCTTTCTTAAACATCTCTGTTGTTGTAACTAATGCCATAATAGTACCATCCTTTCTTTTGTTCCACGATTTCTTTTAAACAAAATCCTGGTCGTACTTATTATAACCAATTCCCGGCAGGATGGCAATAAATTTTTATATAACAGTGCAGCCCCATGAGATAAACGCCCAATAGTGAGTAGAACTGTGGCGGCAGCCACAGTAAGCACGGAGTCGGTTTTATGCATGACGCGGGCTGAACTGTAAAGTTCAGCCATATCCGCGTATACGGCAGAAACGACAGAAGGATCGGAAAAACCGATCCTTCTGAATTCTTTATTATTTTACAAGATATACCTGCGCGTACTGGACGCCGAACTGATTGCACTCATTGTGATCATTCATGTAAATATCAACGTGACCATAAGGTGTTCCTCTGTCTTCCACCGTATAGATCTTTCCGTTGATGATCAGCTTCGTTCCAAAGGGAACGCCTGCCATGGCTACTGTCCTTCCCTGGGTCGGCATGGTTCCGCTGGCCGTAGGTCCTCCTGACCATTTGCCGCAGCAGATAGAACAATTGCAATATGCCGTCAGCTTAAAGCTTCCCAAAAGCTCTCCATACTCATCGCCAGTTGCCAGCGTATAAGCTGTCTGACTTTCTGCCTTGGCATTCACCGCTTCTATCTTATCAGAATCAGTATCCGCAATGATCCGGGTTGCCCAGACTGCATGAGCATAATCGATTCCCGAGGTCTTAATGCCTGTTTTCCTGGAGCTGGCATGAATAACCTGTCCATTGCCCATATACATTACTACGTGGTACACGGTACCGTTATTGGCATAGAAAATCAGATCTCCCGGCTGTGCCTCCTCAAGGGGTATCTGAGTACCGTACTGGGACTGCTCTCTCGATGTACGCGGGATAGAATATCCGAAATTCGCATATATATCTGCTGTACAAAGCCGGAACAGTCTGCTCCGTTGGTCAAACTGGTACCTCCCCATACGTAGGGATTTCCGATAAACTGTTTGGCAAATTCCACCATTGCTGTGCCGATTGCACTGGATACACTGGCATCCTTCACTGAAGTAAGCGTATAATAGCAGGCTGCATTATCCGCCGGCTTAATCTTCTCCTCTGCCAGCGCATAGGAAGCTTCTCCCGACTCCAGCGCCGCTTTTTTCTGCTCTACGACGTTATCTCTGGCTTCTTTGGCTTCTGTATACACCGTATTCAGTTCTTCTGTCTTTTCATCTGTCTTATCAGGATCTGCATCATTCTCATCTAAGGCCTTGCTGGCCGTGTGATAAGCTTCCAGTGCATCCTGAAATTGGGTTTCCAGCTCATCCGTCCAGTCTCCCGCAGCTGCCACCTGACTTTTGGATTCTTCCTCATCCACAAGCTGTTCAGCTTTCACAAAGCCTCTCACATCACCGGACTCTACATATACCCAGCCGTCCAGATCATCAGCCAGAATAAAGCAAAGGCCATTCTGCGGCAAAACACCAATTACTCTGGCATCTTCCTTCCTTTCTTCCAGAATGCTGACATCCGCTTCTTTCGACAGTGCGTACACTTTATCTACAACCGTCTCTCTGACCGTCGTCTTAGTATAGGTAAGGGCTGCATTTTCAAGTGGATCCACCAGGGATTCCGCCAGAAGGAGATTTTCCTCTTTCTGTTCTCTCACAAATGTTTCCGCTTTTTCATCCGTAAGCAGATCAGCTTTTTTTACAAAGCCTCTCACAACGCCGGACTCTACATAAACCCATTCGCTGTCAGGATCTTCCTTCAGTATGTAACAGAGGCCGTCTTTTTTCATCGTACCAACGACCCGTGCATCTTCCGACTGTTCCTCGTATACGTTCATTTCTTCCGTATTACAAATGGCATATACCTTATCCACAGTGGTAAACCGAAAATTCTCCGCAATCATCGGAGGTATGACAATATCCTGAGAAGCCACCAGCTCTTCATTGGAATTATAGGGGCTGGAAGTTACAGACTGTTCCTCCTCTTCCTCAGGTTCCGGTGTCGCCGCAGGTTCTTCCGTCGGTTCCGGTGTCGCCGTAGGTTCCGGCTCTTCCGTCGGTTCCGGTGTCGCTGTGGGTTTCGGCTCTTTCGTCGGTTCCGGCGTTGCCGTAGGCTCCGGCGTCGCTGTAGGTTCTGGTGTGGCCGTGGGCTCAGGCTCTTCCGTCGGTTCCGGCGTCGCCGTGGGTTCCGGCTCTTTCGTCGGTTCCGGCGTCGCCGTAGGCTCTGGTGTTGTCGTGGGCTCAGGTGCTGTTGTCCCTGTTTCTCCGTCTGATCCTTCTACCACGGTTTCAGCAACAGTATCCGTTGACGATGCTCCAACCGCTGAGGAGAAAGGCAACAGCATCGACACTGATATTACAATAGCCAGTGCCCGAAATATTCTTTTTTTGTGCATGCTGCTCCACTTATCCTTTCCAGCTAAACTTCTTTTTTTCTTGGCAATTCATATATGTTTTACAATACACATTCTGATACATTAACAGTTATATTTTATCTCACTCCGGATTATATTTCAAGATTTAATCTTCCTTTTATCGTACCCTGTCAGGAAAACCTACTTTTCTCTGAACTTTCCGCAGTGTCTTCGTAGCGTAATAATTGGCCTTCTCCGCATTTTCCTTAATAACGGAATCAATATACCCCTTGTCTTTCTCCAGACGGGCCACTTCGCTTTGAAGCGGTTTTAAAATACTGACAACAGATTCTCCCACTGCCATTTTCAGATCTCCGTATCCACGTCCTTCAAATTCCTTCACAGTCTCATCCGGGGTTTTTCCCGTACAGGCACAGTAAATATTGATCAGATTCTTAAGCCCCGGCTGCTCATCCCTGTAGGCAATACAGGCTTCGGAATCCGTCACCGCCCGTTTGCATTTGCGCATAACAGTATCCGGATCATCCATCAGATATATGCTTCCATTGGGATTTTCATCTGATTTGGACATCTTTTTCTCCGGATCCTGAAGGCTCATGATTTTCGCACCTACTTTTCCTACGTATGCTTCCGGAACAGTAAATACATCACCATAGATATTATTAAACCGCACGGCAATATCCCGGGTAAGCTCCAGATGCTGCATCTGATCGATTCCCACCGGAACCACATCGGCCTGATACAGCAGAATATCCGCTGCCATCAATACGGGATATGTAAAAAGTCCCGCATTAATGTTATCTGCATGTTTCGCCGCTTTATCTTTAAACTGGGTCATGCGGTTCAGTTCTCCCATATAAGTGAAGCAGTTTAAAATCCAGCTCAGTTCCGCGTGACCGGATACATGGGACTGGTAATAAATACAGTTCTTCTTCGGGTCCAGTCCCGCAGCAATATAAAGAGTCAGAAGGGCACGGGCCCTCTTTCTCAGAACAGACGGATCCTGTCTGATGGTAATGGAATGCATATCCACTACACTGTAAAAGCATTCATATTCATCACTTAAAGTCAGCCAGTTTTTCAGAGCGCCCAGGTAGTTCCCAAGTGTCAGATTTCCTGTGGCCTGCATACCGCTGAATAAAACTTTTCTGTCATTGATCATATCGGTACCCCTTTTGCTTACATTTTCAATGGAATTAAGTTTATCACCCTCTATTTGGAAAGTCAAGAAACCCCTTCTTGAAAAACCATGGCTTTCCTTATATAATGGAACAGAAAAAACGAAAAGGAGAAAAAAACAATGAAAAAAATACCCAGTTTTTCTATCGACCATAACAAACTTCAGCCCGGGGTTTACGTATCACGCAAGGATCACATCGGCGCCGAAACAGTCACCACTTTCGATCTTCGCATGACTTCTCCCAATGAGGAACCGGTTATGAATACCGCTGAAGTTCACGCTTTGGAACACGTGGCCGCTACATTTCTGCGCAATCATGAAACCTGGGGAGACAAGATTGTCTATGTGGGGCCCATGGGCTGCCGTACAGGTTTCTATCTGCTGGTTGCCGGTGATTACGACTCCGGAGATATTCTGCCGCTGGTCATTGACACTTTTAAATTTGTCATGAATTTTGAAGGCGAAATACCTGGCGCCTGTGCCCGGGACTGCGGCAATTACCTGGATATGAATCTGAATATGGCAAAATTCTGGGCGCGCAGATATGTGAATACCCTGGAAAATATCACTCCGGATCGCCTGGTTTATCCCGTCTGACAGATTTTGAGGGGGATTTCATCATGAAAACATTAAAAAAAATATTCTATCATATATTCATTGACGGGTTGAGCGGAATGGCCCTGGGTCTTTTTGCCACACTGATTATCGGCACCATTATTCAGCAGATTGGCAGTCTCATCGGCGGTCCTGTGGGAAATTACCTGTTTATTATGGGTAAAATGGCCGCTGCCGTGACGGGAGCCGGCATCGGCACCGGTGTGGCAGTCAAATTTAAAGAGAGTCCTCTGGTCATTATTTCCGCTGCCACCGCCGGTATGATGGGATCTTTCGCTTCTCAGATATTGTCCGGGCAGTTTCTGACCGATTCATCCGTTATTCTTTCCGGACCGGGAGAACCTCTGGGCGCTTTTATAGCCGCTCTTGTAGGAATCGAAGTGGGGCACCTGGTTTCAGGCAAAACCAAGATAGACATTCTGGTTACGCCTCTGGTTTCCATTATTACCGGCTCCACAGCCGGCCTTCTGGTGGGCCCTCCCATATCAGCTTTCATGGTCTGGCTGGGAAGCCTGGTCAACTGGGGCACAGAACAGCAGCCTCTCATAATGGGAGTCGTCGTCTCTGTCATTATGGGCATGGTTCTGACTCTTCCCATCAGCTCTGCTGCCCTGGGCATAATCATGGATCTGTCCGGCCTGGCGGCCGGAGCTGCCACTATCGGCTGCTGCTGCAATATGATCGGTTTTGCCGTAGCCAGCTATCGTGAGAATAAAATCGGAGGACTGCTGGCGCAGGGTCTGGGTACCTCCATGCTTCAGGTTCCAAACATTGTCAGAAAGCCTCTCATATGGCTTCCCGCCATTATTTCCAGCGCCATTTTAGGGCCCGTGGGCACTGTAATCTTTCACATGACCGGCAATGCCACCGGTTCGGGAATGGGAACGGCCGGCTTGGTGGGCCAGATTATGACCTGGCAGGTTATGACAGCCTCTGAGGCTCCGGCTCTGGTTCTTTTCAAAATCATACTTCTTCATTTTCTTCTGCCGGCGGCAGTATCACTGATTGTCTCTGAATTTATGAGGAAGAAAAAATGGATTAAACCAGGCGATATGAAACTGGATCTTTAAAAAAAAATCAGATAATGAATGGATACTCCTTTCTCAATCGTATTAATAGTGAAAACGGAAAAATATGATTTACGAACAGGAGGAATCAGTATGAAAAAATTATTAGCCGGAATCATAACGGCAGCAATTATCATGACTGTCGGAACAAGCATGGTCTTCGCCGGCGGGCATAGAGCAGCCCGAAATTATATGAATGCAGACGCTGGCGGCATCTGCCGCTATGTGGATGCAGACGATGACGGTATCTGTGACAATTGTGATAATTATGAAAATTACCATCATTACAATCATGATTATCAGCACAGTTCCAGTCTGCATCACTATGCCGAATCGGGCCACGGCTGCCACGGAAGATTCTGCAGATAATGGATGAGGTACAATGCGGAGCGAACAAGAGGTAACCAGAGCCATCGAACAGTATGCCGACACTGTCCGGCGTCTCTGTATGATTCATTTGAAAAACTATGCGGATACAGAGGATATCTTTCAGACGGTCTTTCTGAAATATACTCTCAGTTCTCTTACTTTTGAAAACGAGGAACATGAAAGAGCCTGGTTTATCCGTGTTACACTCAATGCATGTAAGGATTTGCTGAAAAGCTTTTTCCGCAGCCGAACTGTGTCTCTGGATCAGGTGATGGAACAGCCCGGACTGCTGCCTGAGGATAACAAAGAAGTTCTGGAGGCCGTACTTGCCCTCCCGCAAAAATACAAGGAGGTCATATATCTGCATTACTATGAGGGCTACACAGCCCCGCAAATCGGTCAGATTCTTAATAAAAACACAAATACTGTCTATACGCTTCTGACCCGTTCCAAACAGATGTTGAAAGAAAAGCTGGGAGGTGAAGCGTATGAATGACAAGATCATTAAAGATACTTTTGACAAAATTCATGCCGAAGAGAAACTCAAAGCGGACACAAAGGCTTTTCTGTTCAGGAAAACGAAAGGTTACTCCAGAACTCCTCTGCCGGGAGTGATTCGTCTGGTTCCCGCTGCACTCTGCCTGTTGTTCCTGCTGCTGTGCGGTAATTTTCTGTTTCTGACTCCAACAGCATCCATCAGCATTGATATCAATCCTTCCGTTGAACTGGATATCAACCGGTTTGATCAGGTGGTTTCCGTAAACGGATATAATCAGGACGGCAGGGAACTGGCTGATTCGCTGAGTCTGAAATTCATGGATTACCATGATGCGGTTCTTCGTCTTATGGAGAACGACCAGATTACCGCTCTTCTGTCCAGAAATGAGATTCTGACTATCGCCGTTGCCGGTTCCGACGGCAGCCAGTGTGAACGGATACTGTCAGATCTGGAATCCTGCACAGACGGACACGAAAACACACACTGCTATTCCGCCTCTTCAGAGGAAATGGAAGCGGCACATGAACTGGGGCTGTCTTGCGGAAGGTATCAGGCCTTCCTGGAACTGCAATCTCTGGATCCGGATATAACTCCGGAGGAAGTACAGAATATGACCATGCGAGAGATCTACGATCTTATCAATGAGCTTTCCGGAAATGAGCAGAATGCCGCTCAAAGCGCTGCGCCTTCCGTCGGGCATCATGGAAACGGAAACAGACACGGACACGCCCATGGCCATGAATAAAACACAAAAAACAGGCAGAAGATGTTTACTGCCTGTTTTTTTATGAATATATATCTGTTTTTATTCCGCTGGGAGCTCTCCTCCATGTTCAAACATATAACGGAGATTTTTTGCGTAGCTGGGAAACTTTGCAGAATAGCTGTCCACTGCAGACCTTCTTAAAACTTCATAGGCTTCTATATCCCCCAGCTCTGCCGGCACATGATAACAGACATGGTAAAACTCTGCGGCGATTTTCTGCATGACTCTCTCTTTGCTCATTGATCCCAGTCCCAGGATAAGACCGCTGTACTTTTTATCTGTCTGACAAATCTCCATGTAAAAATCCAGCATGTGATAGATTTCCAGGTAAAGCAGTTCCCTGGCTGTCTCTCCGCCTTCCTCAAGAATATCCACACACAGACTGTCCAGAATCTGATTTTTTTCTTTTTTATGCCATCTGGATATCTTATTCCCTTTCACCACATTGGCAAAATAAATCAGGTTAATCCAGGCGGCCAGAAGCTGATCCACACCTTCTTTTTTTCCATACCGTCTTTCCCACATGGCAAGTCTGATTTTATTTTCCTCCGGCTCAATTCCCTGCTCGATCGCCTGCAAAAGAATTTCTTTCCGCTTCTTTGCGTCTGTCACCGCATAGTAATCATCCGGCCATTTCAGCTCCTTCTTTTCTTCGGCCTTTTTTTTCTCCTCTTCCCTTTCCTTTTGCTGCGCTTTTAATTTTGTAAAGTCCATCTGTCATTCTCCTAACTTATCTTAATTCTCTGTCTGCCATTGAAAGAGCCGCCTCAATCACTTTATCCATATCAAAATAGCGGTACATGCCGAGCCGTCCTCCAAACAGAACGTTCTGCTCTTCTTCTGCCAGTTTCTGATACTTTTCATACAACCTGGTATTTCTTTCATCATTAATGGGGTAATAAGGTTCATCCCCCTGCTTCCATGTTTTGGGATACTCCCTTGTAATCACCGTAGTAGGCTGATGGCCGAAATCAAAATGTTTATGCTCGATGATCCTGGTGTAAGGAACATCATGGGATGTATAGTTGACCACCGCATTGCCCTGATAATTCTCACAGGGAAGCTTCTCCTCCTCAAAACGAAGGGAACGATATTCAAGTACTCCCAGCCGGTAATCGAAGTATTCATCAATCATACCGGTATACACCGTCTTTTTTGCCAGTTCTGTCCGGTCAAGACTTTTGAAATCCGTATTCAGCTTTACCGGTATGCCTTCCAGCATCCGTTCCACCAGCTTCGTATATCCCTCTTTCGGAATACCCTGATAAGGATCATTAAAATAATTGTTATCATAGGTAAAACGCAGCGGAAGGCGGCGGATAATAAATGCGGGAAGCTCCGTACATTTCCTGCCCCACTGCTTTTCCGTATATTCCTTTACCAGCTTTTCATAAACATCCCGCCCCACCAAAGACAGCGCCTGCTCCTCCAGGTTTCGGGGATTCTCAATGGAAAGACTGGCAATTTGCTCCCTTATTTTTTTCTGGGCTTCCTCAGGCGTTCTGATATTCCACATCCGGCTGAAAGTATTCATATTAAAGGGCAGATTATACAGTTCATCATGATATACTGCAATGGGAGAATTGACAAAATGGTTGAATTCACCAAACTGCCGGATATATTCCCATATCTCCCGGTTAGACGTATGGAATATGTGAGCTCCGTATTTATGAACCTGAATTCCCTCCGTCTCTTCCGTATAAACATTGCCTCCTATATGGCTGCGTCTGTCAACCACCAGACACCGATATCCTCTGCGGGAGGCTTCTCTGGCAAAAACACTGCCGAATAATCCGGCCCCCACGATCAAATAATCATACTTCATATTCGTCTCCATACCGAACCTCCATCAGCATCAGCCCCTGCGCCGGCGCTGTCCTGCCTGCCAGAGTCCGGTCCTTTCCCTCCAGTATCTCTTTCATTTCTTCCGGTTTCCGTTTCCCTTCTCCTATCTCCAGCAAAGTTCCTGTCAGAATTCTGACCATATGATACAGGAAACCATTTCCGGTATAGGTAATAATAAGATCACCTTCCTTTTCCGAAAAGGTGATATCGGTGATTGTCCTCACCGTAGATTTTTTCATATGCCGGTTGGCACAGAAACTTCTGAAATCATGAGTTCCAACACACCAGCCGGCGCCTTCCTTCATAGCTTCCACATTCAGTTTTCCCGGACAGCAGTACCGATACTTTCTTCTGAACACAGATTTTCTGCCATCCAGGCCTATACGATAGGCATAAACCTTTTCCACCGCACTCAGCCGGCTGTGAAATCTGGGGGAAACCTCCCCAAGAGCAGTCACTTCAATATCTTCCGGCAGATAGCGATTTAAATATTCTCTGACTTCCTCCGGGTTCCATTTCCCTTTCAGATGAAAATTAGCTGTCTGGCCGATGGCATGGACTCCCGCATCGGTGCGCCCGGCGCCGTGAACCTCCACCGGTTCTCCCGTCATCCGGGTCAGAATGTCTTCCAGTTTTCCCTGAATAGTGTTTTTCGTATTTCCCTGTTTCTGCCAGCCATTATACCGGCTTCCATCATATTGTATCGTTATTCTGCAATTCATAAGCTTTATTATATCAAAAGAGAAGCTTCAAGTCCACAGGCAGCCCTGCCTCCTTTACCAGCTTCCGCCTCCCCCTCCGGAAAAACCTCCGCCGGAAAAGCCGCCTCCCCCTCCGGAAAAGCCGCCCCCTCCGCCGGAAAAGCCTCCGGAACTGCTTTCCGGTTTTGGAATGGACATGGTTTCATTTATCCGGTTCAGATTGTGGGACATACAGCGATGGAAAACGTAAAGATCAAACATATCCATTCTGCCGGTTCTGTTCACATACCACTGAGGCGCCGGAACGGCGATTTGTTCAAATTTTCCGATCCACACATCCGAAAGGCCAAATACATAAGCGTAGGGCAGAATATGATAGAACCACTGAGGGTTATCTTCCGCAAGCATCTGAATCCGTTCCAGCTCCGCCGTTTCAATAAATTCCCGCAGGCCCATCAGATACCCCATCCGCTCCGCACATTTGTGTGTCCTTTTTTTCATGAAAGCGCTCAGTACCGCTCCCAGCACGGAAACTGCCATTATGACAATCATGGGCGCTATCAGACGGAAGGCGCGGTTTTCATTCAGATTATGAAGGTAACTCAATACCATCCCCGCCAGTCCGGTCACGAGACACAGCAGGCTGACAATCACCCAGACCTTCCGGGATTTTTGTTTTCTGGAATACCACATATCCACCGTTACGCACATCAGCAGCACGGAAACGGCATACAGAATCCACAGAATCAGATAACCTGCCTCAAAGTTTATGGAACAGGCTGAAGCCGCCAGCAGAAACAGTCCCGAAGGAATCACCGCAAGAATTCCCCCGATCCACCGCGCCCGCTTTGACGCAGAGGTATAGACACCGCCGTTTTTCTGTATGAATTTTTTCACCTGGCCTTTGGCTGTATTCAGTGTTTCCGCAAACCTGTATTTCAGAGAAGACAATTCCTTTTGGCTTCCGATCCGGGCTGTCTTTCCGAAAATCCCGTTAAACATCTTTTTCTCATATTCTGGAGCGTCTTCCGGAAGTTCTCCTGTTTTTTCAAAGGTAATCCTGCCGCCCTTGTCTTCCAGGATCTTCAGAAATCCTTTATCCGCCCAGTATACGATCAGCGAGACCATATCCTGACTGGAAACGTTTTCATCCAGAACATATCCCACTGCCGCACTGTCCAGATCATCCGGCGGCATATACTGAATGGAAGGATATACCGGCTCATCTCTGCCGAAAAGCAGGAAAAGAACAGTCAGTATGACCAGAACGATACATGCGGCGGCAGTCAGTATG
>JBMNRA010000037.1:0-29203 GCA_050944415.1 Ruminococcus sp. | reverse complement strand
AGAGAATATCCTCCTTTGTTTATTTTTTTGTCTCATCAACTTAATGATAACACAAAGTGATATTCTCTACATTTATTTTTTTGCTTTTAACTTAAAGTAATTTTACGCTATTTTTCTAAACTTTCCAGTTGTTTTTCCGTGAAAAAGGTATTATAATGAGCAATAGCAACGGGAAGACAACCCTAAGGGCATTTATTATAAGGAGGAAATTTTATATGGCACAGATTTCTAAAGATATGCGCATTGGTGAACTGTTAAATGTAGATCAGAACATTGCAGTGATTTTGATGAGAGCCGGCATGCACTGCATCGGATGCCCCTCAGCTCAGGGGGAAACTCTGGAAGAGGCAGCCATGGTACATGGAATGGATGCAGATGTGTTGGAAAAACAGATCAATGATTTTCTGTCAGCAAAAGCGTGAGACAGTTCTCTGAGAGATAAGAAGAAAAAAACCCAGTCCGTTTTCAGCGGGCTGGGTTTTTTGCAAGGACAAATGAACCTATATAAAAGACAGCTGCTGCAGAGCGGATTCTGCAATCACAGCGTCTCCATGCTCCATCAGATAGGCCTCTCCAGCGGCAGAAAAAGCTTTCCCGTGACCGTATTCGGAAAGCATGTTGCAGACGCGGTTAAACTCTTCCGGAGTGCAGTCAGACTGATGAAGAACAAGAGCATAAGATCCTTCCGGGTTTTTGTATAATGAGTTGCTGCCAGTGAAGTAACTGTTTAATGCGTGAGCCGCTTCAATAGCATCGTCAAATGCTGAGAAGGTAAACAGCCGGATCAGATTGACAGCCGGTTCCTGAGAAGAGGTTTCTTCTTTTGCGGCCGATTCTTTTTTGGCTGCTCGTCCCTTCGCCTTTGCCTCATAAATTTTCTGGAAAATATCAATGATATCATCGGCGCCGGAAATCTGTGGGGTTTCCACGGAGTCTGCGGAATTTTCTTCTGACTGGGAAAAATTTGAAAAACGGGTATCCAGTTCTTCGGGATCTTCCACCTTGGTGATAATAAGAACAATGCTGTCCGGCGTAACCGGTATTGCTTCAATCATCAGGGGAATATTATCGGCCTCAAATCCGAATTCGTTGTGTGCTTTCTGCATCATATCGCGAAACAGATTTTTGGCTTTGTCAGTGCCATATGCCAACTCACTGAGCTTTATTTCACGGCTAGCCAAATCATCACTGGTAAGTGTGCAACGTATCTGGTTGTCGTTAATTTTTTCAATCTTCATATTCTCACATCCTATTCGTTTACGATGAATTTTTTCAAGAAATGCGCTGCTTATTATTTATTCTGCTCCTACTATATTATATACCAGAGCATAAGAATATGTAAAGTAATTCACGAAACTTTCAGATTCTGGCAAATGGGGTTTGTTACCGTGAACAGCAGCCAATTGGAAAAAAATGGTTTACATCCTTTTGTCTTTGCGGTATAATAATTTTACGGAAAAGTGACGTCTGATACTGTCCGGATTATTCTTATATTCTTAAGGCATTTCGCCGAAATTTCCAACTATTGACAATTTAAAAATATTATAATGCGTAATCCCCGCTTATTTTGTGCCTTTTATGTCCTTTTCCGTAAAATTGGGTTTTGCCCTTCAGACTATGCGAAGAAAGGAGAGGGCAGAGACGAAAGAATAATATATCACGTACATCAAGGGAAAACTGCCAATTTATAACATGAGTAAAAAGAAAAAAAAGAAGGATCATGCGCTGCGCCGGGAACTGGATACATATGCCCGGCAGGGAATTCTGCTCTGTCTGGACGGACAGCCCAGTACGCCGAAAGAAATTGAAAAAGCGTGCAGTGTGGCTGAAAAAGGTACCTATATGCGGGATTATATTCAGAATGAAAGGGGGGAATTGGAAAAACTGGAGTTTGATCTGATTAAAGAAGAATGACACAGGGCGCCCGGAAGACAAGTAAAGTCCCATTGCACAGTCGGATTCCGGGCGCCTCGCTTTTGTGAAAATAATCTAAAAATGTCGAAATACCTGATGACGAAAATCTGATATATTGCTATAATGAAACATAGCAAGGAGGTTAGCATAAATGAAGAGACGAATATCACCGGTATTGATCGTTTTGCTGCTGATTATACTGGTGGCGATAGCAGGAGGTTTAAGTCTGGTGATCAGCCGATATCTTCCGGGAAAAGAAAAAATGGACAGTAATCAGTATTTCGGGTTGTCAGAAGACGACGAAGCCGCATTGATTCTGGATCAGGATATCCTGGAAGCCAAAGGCAGACTGATCGATGGTGAGATATATATTGATGAAGATACGGTAAGCCGGTACATTAATTCCAGATTTTACTGGGATGAACAGAATCAGGAGATGCTTTACACATTGCCGGAAGAAATTCTGGAGCTTGAACCGGGCAGCAGCAGTTATACGGAAGGCGGAGAGAAGCAGGAGGAAGAACATCCTATTATTGTGGAAGATGGAGAGAAATTTTTCGTTTCGCTGGATTTCCTGATCAGATATACAGATATGAACTGTCAGGTGTTTGAAAATCCTAACAGAGTGGTTATAAATACACAGGAAGGCGCCGTACAGATGGTGGATGCTGATAAAGATTATCAGGTAAGAGAGAAAGGCGGCATCAAAAGCCCGATTCTGACAGAGGGTGTTGAAGGTGATCATCTGCGTTATCTGGAAGGTATGGAGAACTGGACGAAGGTAGCCACACAGGATGGATATGTGGGGTATGTAAGAAACAAAGACCTCAGTGAGGTCCGGGAAGAAGATGTGGAATTCACATCGGAAGCGCCGGAATATACCAGCATTCAGAAAGATTATAAAATCAACCTTTCCTGGCATCTGATGACAAATGAGGCGGGAAACCAGGAACTGGCGGATAAGATAGCGGGCTGTACAGGGCTGAATACAATTTCGCCCACCTGGTTTACTTTCGCAGATTCCAATGGTACACTGACCTCTCTTGCCAGCAGAGAGTATGTGGATCAGGCTCATGCGGCCGGACTGGAAGTGTGGGGATTGATTGAGAATATCAATACGGATGTGGATACTTATGATGTTCTGTCTGTGCGGAAAAACAGAGAAAATATTATCAGTCAGTTGATGAGCGCCCTGGATGAGACCGGCATGGACGGTATTAATGTGGATTTTGAAAATATTTCAGAAGACAGTGCGCCTCATTACGTTCAGTTCGTCCGGGAACTGTCTGTGGCAATGCGGGAAGCGGAAAAGGTGTTGTCTGTTGATCTTCCGGTGCCTCAGCCATACAATGAGTTTTACAACCTGAAAGAGCAGGGAATCATGGCAGATTATGTAATTATCATGGGATATGATGAACATTATGCCGGATCGGAAGAGGCAGGTTCCGTAGCGTCTCTGCCCTATGTGGAAGCCGGAATTCAGGGAGCGCTGGAGGATGTGCCGAAGGAAAAGGTGATAAACGCCATCCCGTTTTATACAAGACTATGGACTCAGCCCTTCGGTTCCAGCAACATAACCAGTGAAACCATGACGATGGATGAAGCTTCTGAATATGTGAAGGATAACGATATGGAAGTTTACTGGGACGGAAGTCTGGGACAGAATGTAGCTGAAAAGGAAGATAATACGGCATTGTATCAGATATGGCTGGAGGATGAAGAATCCATTGAGGAGAAAATGAAGCTGATACGGTCTTATGAACTGGCGGGAGTGGCATCCTGGCAGCTGGGTTATCAGAGAAATACGGTATGGAAAATTATGGATCAATATTTAAACGAATAATGAAGAAGGGAGTACATTATATGGGTGACAATGAGATGTTTAAGACAACGTTAATGGGAGGTTATGACAAAGATGATGTGATGGAGCAGATCCGAAAGCTGAAAGATGCTCATGCAGGAGAGGTAGGAAGGCTTACCAAAGAGATTCAGCAGAAAAACAGCCGTATTGAAGAGCTGACTCATCGTCTGGTTTCCAAGGAAGAACAGAAGGAAAATCTGGAACAGGAAATAAAAAACAAATATCAGAAATATATTGATCATTATGACAGTATTTCCCGGCTTGTCGTAGAGTCACAGATTCGTGCAGAAAACATCATCAATGAAGCCCGGGCCAAAGGGGAGCGAATGATTGCCCAGGCAGAAACGGAAGCACAGAAAAAGATTGACGCTGTGCAGGGAGAAGTGGACCGCCGTATTGAAGAAGGAAAGAAAAAATATGAGATTGTCCAGAAAAGATTGAGTGAGATTGTGGAGTTGATGAATCAGCTGCAGAAGCGCTTTATGACAGCTTACAAGGAAATCCATCAAATGATGGATGATTCCTCTGAGCTTCTGGAACTGAGAAAGGAAGAGATCCTTCCGGAGGAGCCAAAGAAAGAAGAAATACCGGATGAGGATATGATGGTTCGTAATGCGGAAAAAACTCTGCGCGATATTGAGCGCAAGATCAGAAGAGATCTGGAACTGGAAGAGGTCCTGGATGAAGAGGATGATCTGACGGAAGAAGATATTGAGAAATTTCTTCAGAAACATGGAATCGGAAGAAAAAAAAGACAGTAATTGAGGGAGGCGGTAGGCCTCCCTCAATTACTGTCTTTTCAGCTGCGGATGTAATAACGGAATGTGGATCCTCCGAATTCGTATTCTTTACTCAGAGTAAAATTTTCCAGAAACCATTCCGCGTCTTCAGGAGCAAAGGACTCCATTTTTTCTATGGTAGCCTGTCCGGTGAATACAGCATCAATATTTTTATTCCGGATATCGTTGATTACATAGTCAACAGTCTGAGGTCTTACGGACAAATCGGTAAAATCCAGAGTATAACAGTTGGTTGCCCAGCCAAGAAGACTGTAGACCTCCGCTACGGAAACTCCGAAGCCGTAGGTATTGGGCGGAATCTCAGCTGCAATGGTGTCAGCGAATTCCTGAAATTCTGACAGATTGTGGTAATTCTTCTTAATATCTGCATTGTAGCTGTACTGGATGACAGTGCCTGCACAGAGTACAGGCAGTATACACAGAGACAAAATGGCAAAAGCCAGCCGCATTGTCCGGCTGAAGGACCGGCAGCAGACTTTTCCGCCTGGCAGTTCCCGGAGATGGGGAAGTCCCAGCTCTGCCATGATGCACATCAGGATGACTGCCGGGATATGGCAGATATCCAGATTGTGGTAAGCGGGACGATTGATAAAATATGTGATTTGTCCCAGCGCCAGCACAGATAAAAAGAAGCAGAACAGGGGGACAGTAGGGCAGGAGCCGTTGCCTGCGTTTGTCCGGCACCATTTCATGTGAGAGATGCCCCATCCGATTCCTGTTAAAAAAAGCAGAAGAACCATCATATAGGCAGCGGGATAAAGGGGCAGGTCCAGTCTCAGCAGATCCGTCATATAAGAGGAGGACATCAGCGGAAACAGAAATTCTTTTAGTGAGTTTGCCGGAGAATCCTGCAGGATATTATAAAGATTCACCAGAGCGAAAGCTCCGAAAAATGAGAACAGTATTCCGGCCAGTTGAAGCAGCAGAGTTCTTGCAAGCCGCAGCGGGCTTCGTCTGTCTTCGGAAAAGTATTTCAGCATCCAGACTCCGGCCCAGGCAGAGGCACAGAATAATCCGCTTTCCGTATTCCAGACCACGCCGGCCATGGATATGAGATAACCGGTAAACCAGATGGCAGTATTCATTTTCCGGTATCGGATACAAAAAGCTGCAAATAAAGTCATCAGACTGGCAAACAGAATGCGGTGAGGCCATAGCTGCCAGTAGTAACCGCCTCTCATGGAGAGAACAGGGAAAGTCATGGCCAGACAGCCCAGAATTCGGATCATGGAGTTTTCTGTCATAATATGCAAAGCCAGAAAGGAACTCAGGAAGCAGAGCGCTCCGATGCAGGCTGTAAGCAGAATAAAATCAGTAAAATTTCCGCCCAGAATTTTCAGGGGCAGTTTATAAAAAAGACCGTAGTGGCCGTAAATACTGGTTGCAGTCTCTGTATAGGCACATCCGTGATACACATTATATATGGAATTGAAGTAAGCGTGACCGTGGGCTGTGTCGGATACATCATAACGGCCGAATACGTTCGGTGTATAGAACGTGTAGCCGATCAGCAGGGTCAGGCAGCCGTAGTAAAGAATATACAGAGGACGGGAGAGAGGAATTTCACGGAATTTCCAAAGTTTGAAAAAAAGCAGCAGTCCCGTTACTGTAACCAGTGCAACCAGAAGAAAGGGCAGATTATGCCAGACATATTTATAGGATACACCGCCGGTCAGATTTCCTTCCAGCAGGAAAGAAGCGGCCAGAAAAAGAAAACTTCCCGCCAGAAACAGCAGGGCAAAAATATACTGGGTCTTCTTATTACTGAGAAAAGAAAACTGTCTGCGGGACAGAAGACGACAGTACAGCAGGCAGGAGAGACAGAAAAGGAGTACGCCTCCCGCGTAGGTCATGAGATTCAGATTACCCAGGCTGGATATCCGGGCAGAAAGGGCAGGTATTGACAGGCAGGCTGCGAAAAACAGAATCGTTGTAGCAGCGGCCAGAATACCTGCCAGCAATTTGGAATCATCAGATGGTTTCATTTGGTTTCCTCCTCAGGGTTAAAATTCATGATACACGGATTGCTTCGTGCCGACGCTTGTATCATCATTATATCATCACCTGAGGAATCTGTCATTGACAGGCCTTAATTTTTCTGCTGATATCCGCAGAGGGCTTTGCCTGTCATTGCATCGTTCCAGTAATACAGTTCCTTCGGTTCTGTCACACGGAACATGGAAAACAGTGATTCCATATCCGGGCAGATGGATGGGAAAAGATCCGGAAGGTTTTTGAACAGTTCGGGATGGAAAATCAACGTCCGTTCATCGTTCCAGACAGCGCTGTAGAGGATATCTGCTTCCACCAGATCCTGAAACATGTGACTGCCGTAGCTCAATTCGGGCATATATCCCGCCCGGGAATCTGAAACTTCGCAGATTCCGCAGAAACCGGATATCTGGGCAAAGGTGACGGGAACCCCCAGTTCAGGTGAGGAGGTTCCCAGTCGTCCGGGAGCCAGCAGGAGAATATTCTTTCCCTGATTCTGATAATGGCGGTTGATCCGCCCCACAGCTTCAGCAGCCTGAAATTTCAGGCTGTAAGGATATTCATAGTAGGCTTTGGCATCGATCTGTATGACTACGTGGATTTGTTTTTTCATGGGATTTCCCATGGTGGAATCCTTCAGTCGGAAAAAAGTGTCGGAATCCGGAAGAGCAGGAATAATGATTTTTCCGTTATGATTACCGGTATACAGAGGACGGCATTGAAGCAGATTGACAACAAATTTTCCATTTTCATTCAGGTTTATGGTGTATTCGATGTCAACGGGATTTTCATATGTTTTTTCCAGCGTCTGGAGAAGGCGCTGCATCAGGCCGGTAAACTCTTTGTTTTCCAGCAGAGCCTGACAGGTAATAAACCATACCTGACGGTAGCGGTTCATTCGCTGGAGGGCTGCTTCTGCTTCGTAATCCCGCTCCATCAGGGCTTTTTTAAACCAGAGGGGGAGCTGCTCCATAATGGTGTCCGCCGCAACAGTAGTAAAGCAGTCGGCTTTCGTGTCAAGGACGTCCAGATATCTCTGGGAGAACCGGTGTTTATCAGCCAGCGTGGTCTGCATGGAGACTGTAGGACGGTCCAGATCCACCAGCCGGGGATAATCATTTTCCGTGCGGTCAACAGCCCGGGTTCCCAGTCCTGCGACAATTCTGAGCAGCCCGGCCGAAGGGTTCATATCTTTTGTCCATTTGTAAATGCTGTAACTATAACCTACGCCGGCAGCGGCGGGGAAAAACAGATCTCCATGATAGGAACCGGATACGCGCTGTACGAGGATGGCCATCTGTTCATCGTGATGCTCCAATCCACGTTGCTTTCTGTATTCCAGGGCGGAGATATCCATAGTGCTGGCATAGACGGTGCGGACAGCATTTTCAAAGGCGGTCAGACGATTCTCGGGAGATCCCTGATTGGTACAGAATACGGATTCATACTTTCCGGCGAAAGCATTGCCGAAGCCATCTTCCAGGAAACTGGATGACCGGACGATAATCGGACTCTGGCCGAAATATTCCAGCATGGAACGAAACTTTTCTCTGATTTTCGGGGGGAACTGGCCGTTCAGCAGGGCTTCCTTCAGAGCTCCTGCCTTTTTAAAATATCCTTCTTCCGTCCGCTGGGAAATTCTGGTTTCCCAGCAGTTGTTGGATACGATATACGTGTAAAAAACGTCAGAACCGATATAGTAAGAATCGTGAGGTTCCTGATGCATCTGATAATCGGGAAGCAAAGTCCGGGCAATTTTTCTTGCCAGCAGCATGCCGCAAGCTTTTCCGCCGATGGAGCCGCTGCCTATCATCCGATCTCTCAGAGAAAAATAGTCGCGGGGTTTAAAAAAACGTTTCAGCATTTCCTGAAGCCGTTTATCCCGGGTCATAGTGCTTTCCAGAATCTGCTGTTCCGTTTCGGGACGGAAATTTCCCTGCTGATACTCAAGTTTTGCCATGGAGAAAAAGCGGTCATGACTGTCAAAATTCTGGTCCTGCGTTTCCGCCTCTTCTTCTTCCAGAAGCTGATAATAGCGGCTCAGCGCCACACCATCTTCCAGCGGTGAAAAAATCCGTGACTGGAAGCGGCAGAAATGAGGAAGAAACATCTTGGTGGAATAACGGTTCCAAACCTTCAGAGGATGCAGATAAATCTGCTCCTCGCCCCTATGAACATCAAGGAGCAGCTGAGTGGTGTCCCTTATTCTGGCCAGGGCATCAAAGGAGTGGCGTCCTTTCAGGATGGGGAAATAGGCGACGGTATCCAGACGGAACAGGTAGGGACAGGTGACTCTGAAAAAATTCCCCATCATCAGATCAGTATACCAGGCAGACTGAAGGGAAGACAGACTGTCAAACACGTAAAAGGCTTCGCGTCCTTCCTGGGTGATACGATTGTAAATATCAACGGTAAATGCTTCAAAGCCTTTGTCGGAGTCAAATTCACAGATTTTCAGACCGGGTCGTGGTGCGAGCAGAGGCTCGTGTTTTGCAAAACGCATGTAAATCAAATTTCTTCCGTCTGCGATTGCCTGGTCAACAAAGGGTTCGGCAAAGAACCTGAATTCTTCCAGATCAGTTACACGCCAGACTACGTTGTCGCCAATACGGATATAATCCAGCAGATGATCTATACTGGGAAATCCGCTTAATACTTTGTCAAATGCGGCCATATGAAAACTCCTTTCCGGTTGAAAATAAAACAAAAAACGCCGCAAAAACCATAAGTTTCTGCGGCGTCTCTGCCATTAACTATTATATTAAGAATAACAGATTTTGTTCTGTTTGTACAGCTTTTCTTTGGATTTGCATACCGGACTGGTGAAAATCATATATTTACTATAAAAGAATAAAACAGGACCGGTATGGAAAGAGAAATGAAAAAGAAAGCGGCAGAAATTGTTCTGGGATGTCTGCTGCTGTTCGGCGTATATTTGTTATCGCAGGAAGGAGCGCGCCTGGTATCCCAGACTATGTCGGGAAGGCAGACCGTGGTAGTAGATCCCGGGCATGGGGGAAGAGATCCCGGAAAAGTGGGAAAAGGCGGTGTGCTGGAGAAAGATATCAATCTGGCTATTGCTGAAAAAGTAAAAGACCGGCTGGAAAGTGAAGGAATACGTGTCGTTATGACAAGAACAGAGGATATCATGCTGTGTGATGAGGACAGTGAAAACAAAAAAGTTCAGGATATGGAGAACCGGTGCGCTCTTATTGATGAAAGTCAGGCAGTCTGTGTCATCAGCATACATCAGAACAGTTATTCGGATGAAACGGTAGAGGGGCCTCAGGTTTTTTATTATCAGCCATCGGAAGAAGGAAGAAAACTTGCCGATCTGATCCAGAGCACAATGAATCAGCAGCTGGAACCGGCCAGTCCCCGAGAGGCGAGAGGAAATGAATCCTATTATATGCTGAGAAAAACAGGAATTCCAACGGTTATTGTGGAATGCGGCTTTCTGTCCAGCCCGGATGAGGCTGCAAATCTTTCGGCATCAGAATATCAGGAACAGGTGGCGGCAGCAGTCTGTGCCGGGGTTATAGAGTATCTGAAAAAATAGAGTTCCATTTTACATAGTGTAGTGGTATAATAATATGGATTATGCAAAGGAAGATGAGCGATGAATACGAAAATTGTAAAGATGAGTCCCGGACAGCTTCGGATGGATGATATTCGGGCGGCAGGGAAAATCATAAAAGAGGGAGGTCTGGTGGCATTTCCTACGGAAACGGTATACGGACTGGGCGGAAATGCGCTGGATGTTAAAGCCTCTCATCGGATTTACGCGGCCAAAGGGCGACCGTCGGATAATCCGTTGATTGTTCATATAGCGGATATGGAAAGTCTTCCGGCGCTGGTGACAGAGATTCCGGAAGGAGCACAGAAGCTGGCGGATGTCTGCTGGCCGGGGCCGCTTACTATGATTTTTCAAAAAAGCAGCATTGTGCCTTATGAGACGACCGGAGGGCTTGACAGTGTGGCAGTCCGGATGCCGGATCATCCTATTGCCCGGGCGCTGATACGTGAGGCGGGAGGTTATGTGGCCGCGCCAAGTGCCAACACTTCAGGACGGCCCAGCCCTACGCTGGCGGGACATGTCATTGAAGATCTGAGCGGAAAAATCGAGATGATCATAGACGGTGGAAGCGTAGGAATCGGCCTGGAATCTACCATTGTGGATTTTACGGAAGATATTCCCACGATTCTGCGCCCGGGATATATCAATGAACAGATGTTGAGGGATATTCTCGGGGAAGTCCGGATGGATCAGGGACTGATTGCAGAGGATTCCGGCGTGCATCCGAAAGCGCCGGGTATGAAATACCGCCATTATGCGCCGAAAGGGACATTGTTTATTGTGGAAGGCATGCCTGAGAAGGTGGCTGCCCGGATAGAAGAACTGGCGGAGGAAAAGATAGCGGAAGGGTACACGGTGGGAATCATTGGAACGGACGAATCAGTGGGACGATACACCAGAGGAATTATAAAGAGTATCGGCGCCCGTTCTGATGAGGAAAGTATCGGCCGCCATCTATACAGTGTGCTGAGAGAGTTTGACGAATGTAATGCATCGTACATATTTTCAGAGTCTTTCGACACGCCGAAAATGGGACAGGCAATTATGAATCGCCTGCTGAAAGCGGCAGGACATCAGGTGATTAAAGTTTAGGGGAGCACAGAATGAAACATTATAATAAGTTGATTTTTGTGGACGATGATGACAACAGCAGAGCGCCGATGGCGAAAATCATCATGAGGAGCAAATTTCTGCTGGGCCCCCTGGAGATAGAATCCAGAGGACTGGTGGTACTGTTTCCGGAACCGATGAATCAGAAGGCGGAAGCAGTCCTGATCAGCAACGGATACAGCGTGGCCGACCATACAGCCAGACAGCTTACGCAGCAGGATATCGGAGATGATGTACTGATTCTGACGATGGAAGATGCTCAGAAAGCAAAAATCTGGGAAAACTATGAAAGTGCCAGGAATGTTCACACGCTTACAGAATATATCCGTCTTCGGGGAGAACTTTCCCCTCTTTACGGGGAACCTTTGAAAGAATACGGAAAATGTTATGAGATTCTGGAAAAACTGTTGGACAGTCTGGTTGTGCAGCTCAATGAAGAAGAGCTGCTTTCGGACTAAGAAAGGATGAGGTGAGAAGGATGGATACAAAAAGAAAGGATTATATCACATGGGATGAATATTTCATGGGAGTGGCCATTCTGTCCGGCATGCGGTCTAAAGATCCAAATACTCAGGTTGGAGCCTGCATCGTCAGTGCGGACAATAAGATACTTTCCATGGGATATAATGGCTTTCCTACCGGTTGTTCTGATGATGAGTTTCCCTGGACAAGGGAAGGCGAACCACTGGAGACGAAGTATCTGTACTCCACCCACAGCGAGCTGAATGCAATTTTGAATTATCGGGGAGGCAGTCTGGAGGGAGCGAAACTGTATGTTTCTCTTTTCCCATGTAATGAATGCGCCAAGGCAATTATTCAGGCCGGAATCAAGACGGTGATCTATGACTGCGACAAATATGAAGATACGGATTCTGTAATAGCCTCCAAAAGAATGATGGATGCAGCAGGAGTCCGGTATTATAAATATAACAGAACAAACCGGGAGATTACCTTCCGGGTGTAAAAACGGTGAAAGAGGAGAAGTTATGGCAAAGGAAAAGAAACTGGTAGAGGCGATTACTTCCATGGAGGAGGATTTCGCTCAATGGTATACAGATATTGTCAGAAAAGCGGAACTGATTGATTATACCAGTGTAAAAGGATGTATGGTGATTAAGCCGGCCGGATATGCGATCTGGGAAAATATTCAGAAAGAACTGGATGCCAGATTCAAGGAAACCGGGGTGGAAAATGTTTATCTGCCCCTGTTTATTCCGGAAAGCCTGCTGCAGAAAGAGAAAGATCATGTGGAAGGCTTTGCGCCGGAGGTTGCATGGGTAACGCATGGCGGCATGGAGCCCCTGCAGGAAAGACTGTGTGTCAGACCTACTTCTGAGACACTGTTCTGCGATCTTTACGCAAAAGATATCCATTCACACAGAGATCTGCCGAAGGTATACAATCAGTGGTGTTCTGTGGTTCGCTGGGAGAAGACCACAAGACCGTTTCTGCGTTCCCGGGAATTTCTGTGGCAGGAAGGCCATACGGCCCATGCCACTGCCGAAGAAGCGGAAGAGCGTACCATTATGATGTTGAATCTTTATGCGGATTTCTGTGAAGAAGTGCTGGCGATTCCGGTTATTAAAGGCAAAAAAACGGATAAAGAAAAATTTGCAGGGGCCGAGTCCACTTACACCATCGAGTCTCTGATGCATGACGGCAAGGCGCTTCAGTCCGGAACCAGCCACAATTTTGGCGACGGTTTTGCAAAGGCCTTTAACATTCAGTACACAGACAGGGATAATACACTGAAATATGTACATCAGACTTCATGGGGAATGACGACGCGTATGATCGGAGCCATTATCATGGTACACGGTGATAACAGCGGTCTGGTGCTTCCGCCCAGAATCGCACCGGTGCAGGCAATGGTAATTCCGATCCAGCAAAAGAAAGAGGGTGTTCTGGAGGCTGCCGGTAAAGTGGCGGACAGTCTGAAGGCACTGGGTATCCGGACAAAACTGGATGATTCTGACAAGAGTCCCGGATGGAAATTCTCCGAGCAGGAAATGCGCGGTATTCCGCTGAGAGTAGAGCTGGGACCTAAAGATATTGAACAGAATCAGGCTGTATTGGTTCGCCGTGATACGAGAGAAAAAACAGTGGTTTCTCTGGATCAGGCAGCCGAAAAGGCCCGGGAACTGCTGGATACTATTCAGCATGATATGCTGGAGAGAGCAAGGAAACACAGAGATTCCCATACTTATGTTGCCACGAATTACGATGAATTTAAAAAGACTATTGAAGAAAAGCCCGGTTTTGTGAAAGCCATGTGGTGCGGATGCCAGGAATGCGAGGACAAGATTAAAGAAGAGACTCAGGCAACCTCCCGCTGCATGCCTTTTGAGCAGGAGCGCCTGGCGGATACCTGTGTCTGCTGCGGAAAACCGGCGGTGAAAATGGTATACTGGGGAAAAGCATACTAGAAAACGTGAAACTGCTGCAAAGTAGAAATACTTTGCGGCAGTTTTTTTCTGTAAGAAGTAAAGGGACTGGTCAAATATTACGGAGAGGGGAAAAGTATGGCGAAAGAGAGGAGTTTACCGCCATTGTCGGAACCAGTGGTAGAATCTACTCCTCTTCCTCGGCAGGCTGCCAGGCCTTTCCAAACTTCACATCTTTAAAAAGGGCTGCCAGGCCGGTAATCTGTTTCAGACGGAGAATTTCATCTTTTTCCATGCCCAGATGTTTTGAAATCCATGCATCAGAGCGGCCCAGCTCGTGCAGCTCTTTGATGATATTGCTCATCAGATCCACATTGTGATTACCGCGGGCCCGGTTGTGGCGGATGGTGCTGGCCATTCTCTGGTCCAGGGGCTTCTGAATAACGGAAACCGGCAGCATCCCTTTCTCGCGTTCATAGATATCCGGGTACTCCAGCATAATCCTGTAGCGGTGAAATCCGTCCACGATAATATAGAGATCTTCGGTTTTGTCGTAGTAACATACAATGGGCATGGTATAGCCGTCGGATTTTATACTGTCATAAAGAAGGCGCATCTCAGGAGGCGCCACGGCGTTGGGATTATATGTATTCGGTTTGATTTTTTCCACAGGAACTGCTATAACCTGGTAGACGGGACTTTTAAACTCCATAATTCATCTCCTCAATGCTCTGGTATTTTCTGCGGATAGCATCGATACGTTTCTGCTGCTGCCGCGTCATTCCAAATCCCATGGAGCGGCAGATGTGATCATTTTTCAAAATACAGCAGCACATGCGTTTCCAGCTGGGGATATCTTTGGATGTTTTGATGTCATCGGTGTTATCGGGAATCTTTTCCACGAATATAATCCTGGATTTTTTGTTTAAAGTATAATTGGAAACTCCGTTCCGTTTGATCCGGTAACCGTGGTCGATCAGCTCCTGTATGGTTTCCTCGTCCAGCCCGCCCCCGGTTTTATGCCAGAACTGAATGGATGAGTTGAATTTTTTCACATAATTGTTCCGCAGGCGAACGGGAAGGGTATCCAGAAGGAACATGGTATATGATTTCCAGGTGTGGCCTTCCGGAAGGCGCACGCTGCGGTATCCCATGGCCTTTGACCTGCCGTAGATCGCCCCGAAATTGGCGCCCCTGACGCGTCCTACCAGTTTTACCCATATTTCCGGATCGATTACTCGATACATATTAAGGGCATCTTTGGAATAATCGTTAAAGGGAGAAGCTACCCGCATCTGAGAAGGCTTCAGGCCGGCTTTATAATATAGATCATACAGCTTGTTGTAATCATAATGAAACAGATAATTGGCATGCCAGATATCATCCAGGGACCAGTCATAAAGAGGAGAGGCACACCAGACATCTTTGAACTGTTTGGTGATCCAGCATTCCCCTTTATAGCCGTACTGTTTGTTTAGAAACCCACTGTACCTTTGAAGAGATTCATCGGCACGCATTCCCAGCAGACAGACGGTTTTTTTGTTTTCATGAGAGATTCTGTACCAGCGGGCGAACTGGTGAGCCAGATCTTCCTGATGCATCCGATAATGGTAGGTAGTTATGGGGTTATTGTCCAGATTGATTACGTACTCTTTGTCCGGCATAGGTCTGACCCAGGCGTCTTTTTTTGTATCATCCCAGGGATACCAGTACATTTCGTAACTGCTTAAGGCCGTCCTTGTAGCCATGGGGAGGCAGACCCAGTACAATTCCGCTTCCTCCTTGTACCGTTCCATCGTCCGTTCGATATATTCAGTGGTGACGGTATACTGGGCTTCAAAATCCTGGTGGAAAATTCCTACTGTTTTGTCCGGATAGTATTTCCTTCTGTAATCCATAAAAAGATTCAGAAGAAGGCCGCTGTCTTTGCCACCGGAAAAAGAGATAAAAATATTATCAAATTCTTCAAAGATCAGCTTTAAACGATCCTGCAGCGCTTCATATACATTCTGTTCAGAATATTCACGTACCATTTCATCACCTTCTGCCTGATTGGAATTTCCAAAATTTGACAATTTTCTATTTAGTACCATAGCACATTTAAAAATTAAATTCAATAAAACCGGGAAAAATTGAACGGGGCTTTCCTGAGTATAATTTTCTATCCCTTTACATAAGATAGAGAGAGCATGGTAAGGGGGATAACGGATGTATGATTTTGGGTTGAGCGTACTGGAACAGTACGGTCTGGAAGCGGAAGCTTCCCATCGGGGAAGAGGAGCTCTCATCTGCGAGACAAAAGAGGGGATGGTGATTATCAAAGAATTTAAAGGGTCCCAAAAGAAGCTGGAGCAGCTCCATGATCTTCAGATGCATATCAGGCAGAGCAGCAGTATCCTGGTGGACTGTGTGAAAAAGAATCTGGAAGGAGAGCTGGTTTCGCAGGATAAAGACGGTATTGCCTATATAGTAAGAGACTGGTTTGGAGGGCGGGAATGCGATACAAAATCCAGAAAAGATATTCTGGAAAGTACAAAAACGCTGGCCCGGTTACATAGTGTGATGTGCCTGCCTCTGTCAGAAAATTACCGGAGAGAATCTCTTCTGGAAGAATGCTCCCGACACAACCGCGAAATCCGAAAAACAGGTACCTATATCAGAAAGAAAAAGGCGAAAAACGAGTTTGAGAGGCGTCTGCAGGGTTGCTTAAACGAGTTTCTGGATCAGGGGGAGAAGACCGTGGAGTATCTGGGCGGCTCCAGCTATATGCAGCTCTACGAAAGGGAGACAAACAGAGGCAGCATTTGTCATGGAGAATGTAATCAGCATAATTTTCTCAGAACAGATCAGGGGTTTATGCTGGTAAATTATGAAAAATGGAATTTTGACTGTCAGGTTGCGGATCTTTACCAGTTTATGAGAAAAATTCTTGAGAAACATAATTGGAATGTGCAGCTGGGACAGGATATGATACTGGCTTATCACAGAGAAAAGGCACTGACAGAGGAAGAAGTGATCAATCTGAAATTAAGACTTTCTTATCCCTGGAAATTCTGGAAACTGATTAATCATTATGCTGGGAGTTCAAAACCCTGGATTTCTGAGCGTAATATGGAGAAACTGGAAATTCTGATAAAGCAGGAGGAAGAGTGGCTTGCTTTTATAAAAAACTGTTTTTCTGATTCCTTTTTCAGGCACTTTACGCTATAATATAGGAAAAGATTTAGGTAGGAGGTACCGTTTGTTATGAGTTATAAAGAAACGTACGAGTCATGGGTGAATTCTTCATACTTTGATGAGGAGACAAGGGCAGAGCTTAGAAGCATTGCTGACAATGATCAGGAGATCCGGGAACGGTTTTATAAAGATCTGGAATTTGGTACGGCCGGTCTGCGGGGCATTATCGGAGCGGGCACAAATCGCATGAACATTTATGTGGTTCGTAAAACGACTCAGGGACTTGCCAATTATATTATCAGCCAGGGAGGACAGAAGAAAGGGGTAGCAATTGCTTTTGACTCCCGCAGGATGTCTCCGGAATTTGCCAATGAAGCGGCCCTGTGTCTGGCTGCCAATGGAATTAAAGCCTATATTTTTGAATCGCTGCGTCCTACGCCGGAACTTTCTTTTGCGGTAAGAGAACTGGGCTGTATTGCCGGCATCAATATCACAGCCAGTCATAACCCGCCGGAATATAACGGATATAAAGTATACTGGGAAGACGGCGCGCAGATTACACCTCCTCATGACAGCGGTATCATGGACGAAGTGGAAAAGGTAACGAATTACGATCAGGTAAAGACCATGGGAAAAGCGGAAGCGGAAGCTTCCGGACTGTATGAAATTATCGGACAGAAAATAGATGACGCTTATATTGAGAGACTGAAAAGCCAGGTGATCCATATGGATGCCATTCAGGAGATGGCCGGGGAGCTGAAGATTGTCTATAGTCCGCTTCACGGGACCGGAAATATTCCGGCACGCCGCGTTCTCAAAGAACTGGGCTTTAAGAATGTGTATGTGGTGAAAGAACAGGAACTTCCGGATGGCAATTTCCCCACAGTCAGCTATCCGAATCCTGAAGCCAAGGAGGCATTTGCTCTCGGTCTGGCCTTGGCGAAAGAAGTGGATGCCGATCTGGTACTGGCTACAGATCCCGATGCTGACCGCCTGGGCGTATATGTAAAAGACAAAGAAGGGGAATATCATTCCCTGACAGGAAATATGTCCGGATGCCTGCTGGCGGATTATGAGATTGGACAGAGAAAAGCATTAAAAGGACTGCCGGAAGACGGTGCGCTGATTAAAACTATTGTGACCACCAACATGGCGGACGCCATCGCAAGAGCCTACGGTGTCCGTCTGATCGAGGTGCTGACAGGCTTTAAATATATCGGACAGCAGATACTGGGATTTGAACAGAATCATTCAGGTACTTATCTTTTCGGATTTGAAGAAAGTTACGGCTGTCTGATCGGTACCCATGCCAGAGATAAAGATGCAATTGTGGCTACTATGGCCTTATGTGAGGCGGCAGCTTATTATAAGACGCAGGGCAAGACGCTCTGGGATGCTATGATTGACATGTATGAAAAATATGGATATTACAAGGATGATATTCAGTCCATTACCATGAAAGGAATTGAAGGTCTGGAAAAGATTCAGCAGATCATGGAGCATCTGCGTCAGAATCCTCCGGCAAAAATCGGAAGCTATGATGTGGTGGCGGCAAGGGATTATAAGAAGGATACCATTACAGATCTGGCAACGGGCAAGGTAACCTCTACCGGCCTTCCTTCATCTAATGTGCTGTACTATGATCTGACAGATGACGCATGGCTGTGCGTACGGCCTTCGGGAACAGAGCCGAAAGTAAAATTCTATTACGGTGTCAAGGGAACTTCTCTGGAAGATGCGGACACAAAGTCAGAAGCAATGGGAAAAGAAGTACTGGCGATGATCGATGCAATGATGTAAGGAACGGGAGAACACCATGGAAAAGGCCTACACATTTGAGGACTTGGTAAGAATCGTGGCTGCCTTGCGAGGCGAAGACGGCTGCCCCTGGGATCGCAGACAGACTCACGGGAGTCTGCGCACCTGCATGGTAGAAGAAGCCTATGAGGTAGTTGATGGAATCCGTATACTGGAAGAGAGCGGATCCTGGGACAATCTCTGTGAGGAACTGGGAGATGTCCTGCTTCAGGTGGTGATGCACAGTCAGATTGCAGAGGAAGAAAAGCTGTTTACCCTGGAGGATGTCGTACAGGGAATCAGCGAAAAGATGGTGCGGCGTCACCCTCATGTTTTCGGAAATAAAGAGGCAATAGAGGCAGGACAGGTACCGGCAAGCTGGGAAGAAATCAAAAGGCAGGAAAAAGGAAAGAAGGATCAGAAAGGGCTTGAGGGAATCCCCAGAAGCCTGCCGGCTCTTCTGAGAACTTCCAAGGTACTGAAGAAACTGGAGAGCCAGGGAAGAGATCAGAAAGAGGAGAAGGCGTGTTTCCGGCAGGCCCGGGAACTTCTGGAGAAACTGGAAAAAAATGACAGCGTTCAGAGGGACGAAGAGCTGGTTGGACAGCTTCTGATGGAGATATGCCGCATTTCCAGAAAAAGAAACGTCAATGCCGAGCAGGCACTTGCAGATATTCTTGACAAACTGCGGTAAACGTTATATAAATATTGGGTAGGGTTTATTTGGGTTAGCGGAAAATCCCGTACTCGACAAAGTAAGAACAGGAAAGGATCAGAGGAGGAACACTCATGAACAAAACAGAATTAATTGCAGCTATGGCTGATCAGGCAGAATTATCAAAAAAGGATGCGGAAGCTGCTTTGAAAGCATTTGTAGATGTAGTAGCCGCCGAGTTAAAAAATGGAGGAAAAGTTCAGCTGGTCGGATTTGGTACATTTGAAGTATCAGAAAGAGCTGCAAGAGAAGGAAGAAATCCTCAGACAGGACAAACCATGACAATTCAGGCGTCCAAAGCGCCGAAGTTCAAAGCAGGAAAAGCTTTAAAAGATCTGGTAAACGAAAAATAAGTATGATGCAGGGAGACAAGCAATTGTCTCCCGCTTTTGTATACAGGAGGAAAATATGAGACTGGATAAATATTTAAAAGTATCCCGCTTGATAAAAAGGCGGACGGTTGCCAATGAAGCCTGTGATGCGGGACGGGTACTGGTCAATGGAAAACCGGCTAAGGCTTCCGTCCAGGTGAAGGAAGGAGACCAGCTGGAGATTCAGTTCGGATCCAAAAGCGTGAAAGTGGAGGTTCTGAATGTAAAGGAAACGGTAAAAAAAGAAGAGGCGGAGAGCCTGTACCGTTATCTGTAACCGGAATTGCGGTTCTAGCAGATGGCTATCTTCCATATAATAAAAAGAGACACAGTAAGGAGGCGGACGTATGGAAGAAGCAGAGGGAAGGCATGGACTGAAACTCGATGACCGCAGAACCGGAAATATCACGGGTGTTGTGGATGTAGTGTCCTTTGACATGGACATGATCCTGCTGGAAACAACCCGGGGAATGCTGACCATCAAAGGCGAAGAGCTTCATGTGAGCCGGCTGTGCCTGGAAAAAGGGGAGGTTGATGTGGAAGGAAAATTCCGTATACTTGAATACTCGGAGGACGGTGAGTATGGAAAGAAAAAGAAGGGCAGCCTGATGCAGCGGCTGTTCCGGTAACGATTATGAGCGAGTATATGAGCGGCGAACTGCTGCTTTTTGCAAAATCCATCTGGTATGGAGTTGTTATGATGGCAGGATATGATATTTTTCGTATCCTTCGCCGTGTGATACGTCACCGACCCTTTTGGGTCATTCTGGAGGATCTCTGCTATTGGATTGGCAGCGGATTCTTTTTGTTTTCACGGATTTATGCGGAGAACAGCGGAATACTCAGGGGATATTTTTTTACGGGACTGATATTGGGGATGATTTTGTGGCATTATACACTCAGCCGTCATCTGGTGTATTTTGCTGTGAAATTTCTGCTGCTTATAGAAAATACCATATCATTTTTTACAAAAAGGTTGAAATTTTTACTTTTACGATGTAAAATTTCCTTGTATAAATGTTTTTGCAGATTTTTTGGAAAGTCGTGAGGTTCTATGAGTAAAAGAAAAGTATCCGGTAAAAAAACAGCGAAAAGAAACCGCAGGTATAATAAAATTGCCATGATGGGGATTACTCTTGTCGTATGTATGATGTTGGTTCTTCTGTATGTGGAAGGCAGATCCGTACAGCAGAGAATAGCGGATAATACTCAGAGACAGCAGGAGCTGGAGGACCAGATTGACGATGAAAAGGCGAGAACGGAAGAAATTAAGGATATGCAGGAATATGTGCAGAGTGATGAATATATAGAGAAAATAGCGAAAGAGAAAATCGGTCTTGTGAAGGAAAACGAAATTATATTTAAAGAAGCAGATTAAGCTCTGTTTTGTCTAAAAGTTCTTTGATATGCCAGTGTGTATTTGACAAGTTTCTTATAGTAAAGCATCTATAATAAATCCCTGAGAGTATAATAATTAAGGGGGTTTAAGCTGGGATGCAGGATTTAATCATTGCCATGCTCGCAATCAGTGCCATACTGATTATCCGGGACATGGCAAAAATTGTATTTTGGGGGAGAAAAAGAAAAAATCCAGTGTACGACTGCCATCCGCAGAAAGAGAGGATGGAGCAGTACGCGCAGTCACTGCAGAAACTGGCGGACACGTTTTACCGGATGCCTTATCGAAGAGAGCATTTAAGCGAAAGCGAAACCGACGGAATTTTTGAAGAAGTCAGAGAAAAATTATGCAGCCGCTGTCCGGGGAAGGCACAATGCTGGAGCTTGCAGGAAGCGCTTACATATAAAAAAGTATGTGAACTCCTGTGTCTGATTGAAGAGGGAGATCGGGAAAAACTGCTGCGTGCCCAGGCAGACTGGTATGGGGACTGTCTCAATGCAGGAAAATTTATGGACTGTCTGCAGGAAGCTTTCCAGAAGGCCAGACAGAATCTGATCTGGAATAATCGTCAGACGGAAAACCGGTTGGCGGTAGCAGAAGAACTCAATGAAGTTGCCCGAACCATACAGAAAGTGGCTTCTGATCTGTATGATATTACAACAGTACCGGGAGAGCTGGAGCAGCGGATAAAGAAGATTCTGGGTAAGCGCCATATTCTGGTTCGACAGATGTGGATGCTGCAGTCGCCTGAGGAAAAGTTCCGGATTTTTATTAATATGAGAGTGCGGTCGGGGCAATGCGTGGCTGTCACAGAGATTGCGGGAATTCTCTCGGAGCTGTGCGAGCGGAGAATGGTGCCTGCCAGAGACAGCCGATCTATTATAAACAGTGAGAACAGAACCATTCTGTTTGTTGAAGATACCAATTATAAAGTACTTTACGGTGTGGCCAGAGTGACCAAGGAAAGAGAGACGGTTTCCGGTGACAATTATGCTTTTACCCAGGGCGAGGAGCAATTTGTCATGTGTCTTTCCGACGGTATGGGAAGCGGACTGGAGGCGTCCAGGGAAAGCGAAACGGTTGTGGAACTGCTGGAGCAGTTTCTCACCACGGGTTTTTCACGGGAAACATCCGCAAGACTTCTGAACTCGGCGCTGGTACTGCAGAGAAGGGACGGCATGTATTCCACAGTGGATATCTGTGCGCTGAATCTGTACACAGGTATGTGTGAATTTCTGAAGGCCGGTGCGGCAGCCACCTTTATCAGGAGAGATCAGTGGGTGGAAGCGATTTCTTCCTCAAGTCTGGCGGCGGGTCTGGTGCAGCAGATGGATTTTGAGACTACAGCTAAAAAAATATATGACGGTGATTATCTGATTATGGTAACGGACGGAGTGTTGGATGCACTGCCACGGGAAAAAGAAGAAGAAACCATGAAAGAGATCATTATGCAGATACACGCTTCCAAGCCACAGGAAGTGGGCCGCTGTATTCTGGAAAAAGTTATGAGTTTCTGCGGATACCGGGCCATCGATGATATGACGGTGCTGGTTGCAGGCGTCTGGAGAAAATAGGAGAGAAATAATGCAAAGGAAGATCTGGGAGTATATCCGGCAGTATGACATAATTCAGAAAGGCGACAGGATTGTGGCAGGAATATCAGGAGGTGCGGATTCCGTTTATCTGTTTTTTCTGCTGCTGGAGCTGAGAAGAAAAGGAAAAATTGAATTTGCGGCTGTCCATGTCAACCATATGCTGAGGGGACAGGAAGCGGATGAAGATGAGAGGTTTGTCCGGCAGCTGTGCAAAGATCATAGCGTTTCCTGCCAGGTCTTTGCCTTTCCCATAGAGACCATTGCCAGGGAGGAGAAGCTTTCGCTGGAGGAGGCAGGGCGTATCAGACGGTATCAGGCCTTTGAAGAATTTGCCCAAAAGTGGGGCGGCAATAAAATCGCGCTGGCCCATCACCGCAACGACTGCGCGGAAACCATGCTGTATAATCTGGCCAGGGGGACCGGCATCAGCGGGCTCTGCAGTCTGCGGCCGGTGAGAAATTCACTGATTCGGCCGCTTTTGTGTATGAACCGGGCGGAAATTGAGCAGTATTTAGAAGAAAGACAGATTCCCTACTGTACGGACAGTACCAATCAGGATACCGCTTATGCCAGAAATTATATCCGCCGCCGTATTCTGCCGGGGCTTCAGGAACACATTAATGAAAGAGCAGTGGAACATATGTCTTCTGCCGCCGCTGACCTGGCAGAGATATGGGATTATCTGGAAGGGTGCATTGATGAACGGAAAGAAAGACTGGTGAAGAGGCAGGGAGACAGTCTGCTGATGGCGAATGAGCTGGCGCTGGAAAAACCTCTGTTCTGGAAACTGGTGATAAAAAGATGTCTGGAAGAAGCGGCCGGAACCAGCAGAGATTTTACCAGAATACATTTTCAGGATGTTATGGCATTATGGGATAAGGATACTGGAAAAAGCCTGGATCTGCCTTATGAACTGGCAGCGGTGCGGACTTACCGTGGCGTACAGCTGAGAAAGAAGGATATTCGGGATAAACGGAGGGAAGAAGAGTCTTTCCGGGTTCGTAAAATTTCGATTCCGGGGTGCACACAACTGGATGGAAAACGGCTGGAAACAGTCCTTCTGGAAAAAACCGGGAAATTAATTCCGCAAAAAACATATACGAAATGGATTGATTATGATAAAATAAAGGATACTTTGGTGGTTCGCACCAGACTTCCAGGGGACTACATTGTTATTAATGAATCCGGCGGAAGGAAAAAACTGAAAGATTATTTTATTGATCAGAAGATTCCGAGGGAAGAAAGAGACCGTGTGCTTCTGGTGGCGGACGGGTCGGAAATTGTGTGGATTGTGGGATACCGGCTCAGCCAGAATTATATGGTGGAAGAACATACCAGACATATTTTACGTATGGAGATAAAGGGAGGAACAGTACATGAAGGAGAAAATCAGCGTTCTGCTGGCTGAGAATGTGGTAGATCAGCGGATTCGGGAGATGGGAGAGGCTATCAGCCGGGATTATGCCGGAAAAAGTGTCCATCTGATCTGTGTTCTGAAAGGAAGTGTTTTCTTTGCCTGTGAACTGGCGAAACGAATTACAGTTCCTGTGAGTCTGGATTTTATGTCTGTTTCCAGCTATGGGTCAGGAACTTCCTCCAGCGGAGTGGTAAGGATAACGAAAGATCTGGATGAGCCGCTGGAAGGAAAGCATGCGTTGATTGTGGAAGATATTATTGATTCCGGGAGGACACTCAGTTATCTGATTGAAATTCTTAAAAAGAGAAATCCGGATAGTTTAAGACTCTGTACCCTGCTGGATAAACCGGAGCGCCGGGTGGTGGAAAATGTGACGGTAGACTATACTGGCTTTGAAATTCCGGATAAATTCGTAGTAGGATACGGACTGGACTATGCGCAAAAATACAGAAACCTTCCATATATTGGAGTTATTGAAGTGGAAGAATAGAAGCTGAAAGGAGAATTCATCATTGAACAGACAATCAAGAGGACTGCTGCTGTATATCCTTGTGGCAGTGGTTTTGGTAAGCAGTTTTATGTATCTTTCGGGGAGAATTGACCAGCAGAATGGGTATACCAACGGTCAGTATGAGCAGGCGCTGGAAGACGGGCAGGTGGTATCGGTAACGGTATCTCAAAACCGGCAGACGCCTACAGGTCAGCTGACGGTAGTGCTGAAAGACGGAACCAGCAGAGTTCTGAATGTCAGCGATGTTGTGGCTGAACAGGAGCGGCTGGAGGAGTATGAGAATGTATCGGTTATGGTACAGGATGTGCCTCAGGACAGCGCATTTATGAATACCATTCTTCCCATTCTGATTTCCGTAGGTCTGGTGCTGGTGCTGATGATGTTTATGACCCGTTCTATGAACGGGGGCGGCGGAAGCAATGCCAAAATGATGAATTTTGGAAAAAGTCGTGCCAGAATGTCAGGAGAAAATGATAAAAAAGTAACGTTTAAAGAAGTGGCAGGTCTGGATGAGGAGAAGGAAGATCTGGAAGAAATTGTGGATTTTTTGAAAGAACCTCAGAAGTATACGAAAGTAGGAGCCAGAATTCCCAAAGGTGTTCTTTTGGTGGGACCTCCCGGTACCGGAAAAACTCTGATGGCCAAAGCAGTAGCAGGAGAAGCCGGAGTTCCGTTTTTCAGTATTTCAGGTTCTGATTTTGTGGAAATGTTCGTCGGAGTCGGTGCTTCCCGTGTCCGCGACCTGTTTGAAGAAGGAAAAAGGCACAGCCCTTGTATTATTTTTATTGATGAGATTGATGCGGTAGCCAGGAGAAGAGGAACCGGAATGGGCGGCGGTCATGACGAGAGAGAGCAGACACTGAACCAGCTTCTGGTTGAGATGGATGGTTTCGGCGTTAATGAAGGGATTATCGTAATGGCAGCTACCAACAGGGTAGATATTTTGGACCCGGCGATCTTGAGACCTGGCCGTTTTGACCGCCGTGTTGTGGTCGGCGCTCCTGATGTTAAAGGACGGGAGGAAATTCTGAAGGTGCATGCGGCCGGCAAGCCTTTGGGCGATGACATTGATTTCAAACAGATTGCCCAGACGACTGCGGGCTTTACCGGAGCGGAGCTGGAAAATCTTCTTAATGAAGCTGCAATTCTGGCGGCAAAGGAAAAGCGGCCGTATCTGATTCAGAATGATATTAAAGAGGCTTTCATCAAGGTAGGAGTTGGAAAAGAAAAGAGAAGCAGAGTAATCTCCGATAAGGAGAAGAAGATTACCGCCTACCATGAAGCGGGTCACGCGATTCTCTGTTATGTGCTTCCGGATATTGATCCGGTATATACGATCTCGATTATTCCTACGGGAATGGGGGCGGCAGGCTATACCATGCGCCTTCCGGAAAAAGATGAGATGTTTAATACCCGGGGACAGATGCTTCAGAATATAGAAGTTTGTCTGGGCGGGCGCATTGCGGAAGAACTGATTTTTGATGATATCACCACGGGAGCTTCTCAGGATATCAAACAGGCTACGGCGATTGCCAAGGCCATGGTGACTAAATATGGTATGTCGTCGGAAGTTGGCCTCGTTTCCTACGGTGATGATCAGGATGAGGTATTCATCGGCAGGGATCTGGCCCATGCCAGAGGATACAGTGAGAATGTATCCGCAAAGATCGACAGCGAAGTGAAAAAGCTGATTGATATGTGCTATGAAAAAGCAAAGAAAATCCTTCAGGAACATGAGGATGTCCTTCACAGCTGTACGAAACTGCTGCTGGAAAAGGAAAAAGTAGGGCGTGAAGAATTTGAAGCCCTGTTTCAGGAAAGAGAAATTGTGCAAAACTAATAAAAAATAAATTAAAAAATTGTAAGATTTGTGCACACTTTTTCGTAGACATGAGCTATAATACAAAATGTAACACCCCCCCAATACATTATATAGTTTTTGCTACACCCCAAAAGAAGAAATACCTTCTCTTAAAAGACAGCCGTACAGAGCTGTCTTTTTTGCGCGATAAGCCCGACAAGCGGCTGCCGTGCTTGCACGGGCAGACATTTGGAGGGCAGCGCGGTCAGGGGAAGGAAAAGAAGAGTTGATTATGTTCGAATATTGGGCTAGAATGTTACCAGGGTCAGCAGATTTTCTGATCCGGGCATAAAATGTAGAAAAGCGGAAAATGAGAAGGGTAGTAATCGGATGGATTTGAAATATTACAGCGAACTGGAAAATCGGTTAAATTATATTCATAAAGTAAGACCGCTTTTGATAAAAAGTGCTCTTCACAGTGATGAATCGGAGTATTATCAGTTTCCCAGCGGCGCCGGAGCAGGCGACAGGGTAACGATTCGATTCAGGGCAAAAAAGAATAACGTGGATGCAGTGTATTTGATCAGCGGTTCACTTCGGAAAAAAATGGAAGTGGCCAGCACAAAGAACGGATTTGACTATTACGAAACAGATATTGTGTTGGGAAATGAGACACTGCATTATTTTTTTGAAATACAGGCGGGGAAACTGACCTGCTATTATAATGAGCTGGGTGTGACAAGGGATCTGAACGAACAGTATTCTTTCGGAATTGTTCCCGGGTTTTCCACGCCGGACTGGGCCAAGGGAGCGGTCATGTATCAGATATTTGTAGATCGCTTTTATAATGGCGACAGAAGCAACGATGTACTGACGGGAGAGTACGCTTATATCGGTGAGCAGGTACAGAGAGAAAACCGATGGGATGCTCTGCCGAAAGCTATGGACGTCGGCATTTTCTATGGGGGAGATCTGCAGGGAGTGATTGACAAACTGGATTACCTGCAGGATCTGGGGGTAGAGGTGTTGTATCTGAATCCCATATTTGTATCACCTTCCAATCATAAATACGACATACAGGATTATGATTATGTGGATCCCCATTACGGAAAGATCGTAGAAGACGAAGGAAGGCTTCTGGAGGAAGGGGAGCTTGATAACACAAAGGCCGGCAGATATATCAGGAGAGTAACCGGTCTGGCTAACCTGGAAGCCAGCAATCAGGTATTGATTGAGCTGATTGAAAAACTTCATGAAAGAGGCATGAAGCTGATACTGGACGGCGTTTTCAATCACTGCGGCTCTTTCAATAAATGGCTGGACAGGGAAAGAATTTATGAAAATGAAAGCTATTATCAGAAAGGCGCGTATATTTCTTCTGACAGTCCCTACCACACCTTTTTTAAATTTAACAATGAACATGCTTGGCCGTATAATGAATTTTATGACGGATGGTGGGGCCATGATACACTGCCGAAGCTGAATTATGAAGCTTCTCCCATGCTGGAAGCCTATATCCTCTATATTGCGAAAAAGTGGGTTTCACCGCCTTATAATGCAGACGGCTGGCGATTGGATGTGGCTGCCGATCTGGGACACAGTCCCGACTATAATCACCGGTTCTGGAAAAAATTCCGAAAGGCGGTAAAGGAAGCGAATCCGGAAGCTATTATTCTGGCGGAACATTACGGTGATGCTCATTCCTGGCTGCAGGGAGATGAATGGGATACGGTAATGAATTATGACGCTTTTATGGAGCCGGTGTCCTGGTTCTTAACGGGCATGGAAAAGCACAGTGATGAATACAGAGGAGATCTCCTAGGAAACGGTCAGTCTTTTACTGATGCCATGCGTTATCATATGGCACGTTTCTACGGACCATCCCTTTATACAGCTATGAACGAGCTGGATAACCATGACCACTCCAGATTTCTGACCAGAACTAATCACAAAGTGGGAAGAGTAGCTCATCTGGGCTCAGAAGCGGCATCTGAAGGGATCGATAAAGCGGTGCTGAGAGAAGCCGTGGTTATTCAGATGACCTGGCCGGGAGCGCCGACGCTTTATTACGGAGATGAGGCGGGAGTCTGCGGTTTTACAGATCCCGACAATCGAAGAACTTATCCCTGGGGAAGGGAAGATAAAGAACTTCTGGCTTTCTATAAAAGTATTATTGCTCTTCACAAACGATACGAAGTGCTGCGCAGAGGTTCTCTGCGGCAGCTGATGTATGAGCATAATATTCTGGCATATGGCCGTTTTTCCATGGACGAACAGATAGCGGTAGTGATTAACAACCGCCATGAAGAGGCGGAAGTGGAAGTACCGGTATGGGAGCTGGGAATGGATAACGTGCGGAATAAAATTATGGAGCAGATTTTCTGTACGGATCAGGACGGATTTACTGAAGAAAAAGTTTTTCATACGGTAATCGCGGGTATTCTGCGGATTAAGATAAAACCCCAGTCTGCAGTGATTCTGCATCGGAAAGAATAGCTTGCATTCTGCGCGAAAATATGGTATAAATATATCTTGTCAGAACATTTTATGTGTTCTGACAGGATATTTATGGATGGATTCCCGAGTGGCCAAAGGGGGCAGACTGTAAATCTGTTGGCAACGCCTTCGAAGGTTCGAATCCTTCTCCATCCATTCATTCATTCATCACATGCCGCAGTGGCGGAACTGGCAGACGCACAGGACTTAAAATCCTGCGAGGGTTAAACTTCGTACCGGTTCGATTCCGGTCTGCGGCACTTTTTAATGAAATCGGAGAATAAGA
>JBMNRA010000036.1:0-29530 GCA_050944415.1 Ruminococcus sp. | reverse complement strand
TTGTTTATTTTTTTGTCTCATCAACTTAATGATAACACAAAGTGATATTCTCTACATTTATTTTTTTGCTTTTAACTTAAAGTAATTTTACGCTATTTTGACTAAGTATAGAAATATTCCCGGATAGAATAAGAGAGAAAAATGTAATAATATATGTGTGAAATCAGCAATAATAGCAGATTTCATTAAAGTAGGAAAGCCTTTTTTAATTTCTCATGGAATGTTTGCTAAATCACCATATATATCGACAAGATTATGCGACTTTATCGTATTCCAGGTTTCTCCGCATTGCTCACATTTCATACACGGCTATTTGAATTTTGACACAAGAATAAATGAAAACGGATTTAATCAGGGAATCTCCAAGCTGAACAGTATGGCGAAGTCCGCTATTGCAACAATCGGGAAGACCCTGGCTGGCGTCACTGATTATTAATGAAATTCGTTCTATTCTTGAGAATTTTGTGGAGGCTGGATTTAACGTACCCAAAATACTTATTAATGGCCTGGAAGCGGCAGATAAGATTGTGAATAAAGATTCGGATAAAGAATCCGATAAGGAATCTTGAAATAAGAAACTGCATATGCTATAATGCCAGTAGGCAAAAGTTATAAGTGACTTCTATAAGTCAACAAAAACCCCGGAGGCGGCATCCTCTGGGGTTTTCTATTCCGTTTTTGCAGGGTGGCTTATGCCCTAGGCTGGTTGCCGATTACTTCTTTTTGTCCAGCCATTTGCAGATGAGGTGGCAAACCACGCCTGCCATGACAGAAAGAAGAAAAGTTATAAGTGTCTCTATAAATCAACCCTCCCTCCCGTGCCGGTATAGGAGTGGCAACGAAAACATTATAGCATATTTTGTCATTTAGGAGAATCCGAAAGGGTTCTCTTTTTGCGTTTGGAGGAATGTATTATGGAACAAACGATATGGAATCGGCTGGTCAGCGCCGGGATGACTTTGGCCGGAGCCGCCGGCATGATGGGAAACCTGTATGCGGAATCCGCGCTGAAGCCCAACAACCTGGAAAATCTTTGCGAAAAGCGGCTGCGGGAAGCCGGAAAGCTAGGTAAGTATTGTATCATCTTCGTGTTGCATAGGATTGTATTTTTGTTATAATCTTTGTTGATAGACAGAATATAAAAAGAAAAGAATCCAGTGTTTATGCGGCAGAGAAGGGGCAGAAGGCAGTTTCTTTTCGGGCGTTCTGATATTTACTGATTGGTTTGTTCGGAATCGTACGACTGCGGTATTGCTGCCTGAAATCATAGGAACTTCGGCCGCATATAAAAGCAATAGAAAGGAACCTGCCGGAGTTTTCGGAATATCATAATATTAACCACATCTGAAAAAGGAGGCTGTATCTATGATCAGCAACTGTGGACATGACGAAAACGGAAGATACTCTGGCGGCGCTGCCGGCGATCAGACAGGAGGCGAGTGGGAAATCCGTTCCTGGTACAATCGCCCCTGGAATTACGTACTGCGTTATCCGGATGCCAAAGTCCGGGAATTGATTGCGGCTATGGCGGAAGCTGCCGCGAGGAATAATCTGATCGGTTATGACCAGAGCGACAGATATACTTTCTGGCAGCATCTGAAAGCCAGCAGCTATGATCCCTCGCAGATTACTGTCAGGTGCGAGGCCGACTGTTCCAGCGGTGTAGCGGCTATTGTAAAAGCCGTGGGTTATCGGCTGAATATTGCAAAGCTGAAAAACGTGAGTATTTACTGCTATACCGGCAACCTGCGTTCCGCGCTGAAAACGGCGGGATTTACGGTGCTGGCTGCGTCTAAATATCTTACCTCTCTGGATTATCTGCTTCGCGGGGATATCCTGCTGTATGAGGGCCATCACGTAGCCATTAATCTGACTACCGGAAGTAAAGCGGGAGCTTCGGCAGATACCGGAAACGGAGGCAAACTGAATGAAACGGTAAAATGGAACGGCGTGGCGACTGCCGCATTAAACGTTCGCCGGTGGGCCGGCACAGGAAATGCCCTGTGTTCTTTCAGTCCCCTGCCAACCGGCGCTGCGGTGGGCGTCTGTGATACGGTACTGGCTGCGGATGGCAGTCCCTGGTATTACATTTTATATAATGGAAAGTACGGGTTTGTGTCGGCAGACTACATTCGCCAGAAACCTGCGCAAAGCGTGACAAATGAAATCGTAGCCGCAGGACAGATCCATGCGGACAATTTTGCCGGATGCAATCTGGTGATTGACGGAGTATGGGGAAATGAGACGAAAAAAGGGGCGGTTAAAGTTCTGCAGCACGCTATGAATCTGGACTACAATGCAGGACTGGAGGAAGACGGCATCTGGGGGGCGAAATCAGCAGCGGCGCTGAAAGGCCATTCGGTCAGAAAAGGCGAGTCCCAGTATATGGTTACCGCATTAGAGATCCTTTTTATGTTGCGAGGCTATGAGTGCGGCGGCGTGGAGAGTCCTGGCGTATTCGGTGAGAATCTGGAAAAGGCAGTTATTACTTATAAAGAAAAGAAAGGCTGGATCATTAACGGCACGGCGGGAGAGGGTACTTTTATTGCTCTTGCCGGAGCATAAATCAGTCAATAAATGAATGACAAAGGGTCTGCGGCAAAATTGAATTGATTTTGCTGCAGGCCTTCTGTTTTTTTGCTTTTCCCGTCTCAGTACATTGCCAACAGGGAAAAAAGATGTAATATGTTTTATATTGGATTCTTTCTATCAACTTATAGGAGTCTGCAATTAAAGCTGGAAACAGAGGGACAAACGGTTGCAAACAGGGATAAGTGGTACTGGTGACGGCAGATGTATCAATATATAATAAAAGAGGTAAATTATGGATATCGCAATCTGTGATGACAATAAGGAAGAGCGGAAAGAATTGCGGAATATGCTGGAAAAGATCTGGAAGGATGTCAGGATCACGGAAGGAAGTGACGGACAGGATCTGCTGAATCTTCTGGAAGCAGGAGAGACGTATGATCTGGTATTTCTGGATATCTTTATGGACAGAGTGGGCGGCATGGAAGCCGGCCGGATAATCCGAAGCCGTTACCCCAGAATCGAAGTCGTTCTGGTCAGTGTTAGCAGAGAATTTGGTCCGGAGGCATTTGAACTGAATGCCTTTTACTATCTGGTGAAACCTTATCAGGAGAAACTTCTTCGCAAGGTAAAGGAGCGGTTTCAGAAAATCAATGATTCCCGAATTGAGGTTTATGATGTAAACAGCAGACAGAAACAGAGGATTCCTTACCGGAAAATTACATATATAGAAAGCATGCGCAATTATCTGTATGTACATATGGACGCAGGGCCGGCTGTAAAACTGAGAGAAAGCCTTCAGAGTTTTATGGAACGGCTGGATGAACGGTTTTTGAAAATTAACCGGGGTGTGATTGTCAACATGGAAGCGGTGGAAAAAATGGATGCCGATTCCTGCGAGGTGGACGGGGTGGTCTTTATGCTGAGCAGACGGCAGCGGGTGGAAAACAGAAGAAAGTATAACGATTTTCTGTTTCAGCATTATATGGAAGGGCAGGATTACTGAGGTGGAAGGAAAAGTTATCTGCGGATATATCCTGGTGCAGTTTCTGGGATACCTGCTTCAGACGCTTCCTTTTCTGTTTCTGTTTTATGCTCCTTTCCGCCAGGAAAGCCTCCGCTTTTCAAAGAAAAAGCTGCTGTTGATTCTGTTTGAGGCATATATAGCCGCGGCCGCCGGAGCTGCCGTATATCTGGGACTGCTGTATTCCCGGGGCGCCGGTGAAGCGGCGATTATGACACATGCCAATCTGATTTTTTCCGCATTTCTGGTGCTGGGAAGCCTTGTTTACTTTTTCAGTTTCCGTGAAGGCGTCAGAGGTCAGCTGCTGCTGTACATGGTAGTCATCCAGTATGGAGTTCTGGTCTATGTGATCAATAAGATAGCGGCCAAGTTCTTTGACGAACCTTATATTTACGATGTTTTTCCCTATTCGCCGGGTTCTCTGATTACTTACGCAGTTGTTACAGGGATTACAATTCCCTTTATCTGCCATTTTCTCCGGAGCAGAAATGTGCAGGAGCTGGTTCAGATTAACCAGAAAGAGTTAAAACTGGTGACCGGCTGTTCGGCCGCGATTCTTGTATTGATGGGTATATCTCTGCAGATGGAAGCAAACCTTACCATGCAGGGGGTTACCTCTTCGGGCCGGATTTATCTGAGCATATGGATGCTGTGCCTGATGGCGGGAGATGTTCTGACGTATTTCATTTATTTCGGATGCCTTATCCTGGGAAAAGAAAAACAGGAAATGCAGTCCAGGCTGGTATCTTACCAGCATCAGTATAAATGGATGAATGAGAGAAGCGAAAAGGAAAAGAAAAACCGGCATAATTTACGGCATCATCTGCGTACCATGGATCTCCTGGCCAGGGAAGGACAGACAGAGAAGCTGCAGGAGTATATCGGAAATTATCTGTCGGAGATAAAAGAGATAGAGCTGCAGAAGATTTCCGGGAATCCTGTTCTGAACGAAGTGATGAGTTATTATGTGGTACAGGCGCAGGAGAAAAAAGTAAACTTAACGTATCATATAGAAATAAAAGAAAATCTGATTCTTAATCTGGCGGATATGACGGTGCTTCTGGGGAATGCCCTGGAAAACGCGCTGAATGCCTGCGAAAGGTACCGGGAGGGAACCCCGGATATTCAGGTAATGATCCGTCAGCTGAAAAAGAGTCTTCTTATAAAAATAGAAAACAGCATACCTTCCGGTGAATACAGGGCAAAAGGTCCTGAGGCGAAGAAAGGATACGGAATGGACAGCATTGATCTGATAGCCAGAAAGTATCAGGGAGCCATGGAAGCCAGAAGGGAAAAGGACAGATTTATTCTGCGGGTAATTCTGTATATTTCAGAGGAGGAAGAAATGTGAAACTAAAGGACGGACTGATTCTGCGGGAGGTAGCGGGACAGTATGTGATTGTCCCCACAGGGAAGCGGGTCCGGGAGGTGACTTCCATTGTTTATATCTCTTCATCGGCGGCCTATCTGTGGGACTATATGAAAGACCATGAATTTGAAAAGGAAGATCTGGTGAAACGGATTCTGGAGCACTATGATGGTGTGACGGAGGAGAAAGCATCGGAGGATATCGAAAAGTTTTTAAAAACGCTGACGGACAACAACATCCTGGATGACGGAATCGTGCGGGGAAGGGTCTTTGTACGTATGCCCGGAAAGGGTGAGAAATAATGGCCTATGAGTTTGAACCGGCCTGCCGCAGGATGGAATGGCTGGATCCTTTTTACAAGGCGGTCTGGGAAAAGGCTTTCGCCGACGCCATTCCCATATCCGGAACTTTTGAGCTGACGCCCCGGTGCAATTTCAGCTGCCGGATGTGTTATGTTCATTTAAAGCCGGAACAGATTCCCCGATACGGAAGAGAACTGACGGCAAAGGAATGGATCGCCGTTGCTGAAGAGGCGAAAAAAGCAGGCACCACCTGGCTGTGCATTACGGGAGGAGAACCGCTGATGCATCCGGAATTCGAGACGATCTGGCGGGAACTGACACAGATGGGATTCTTCATCACGCTGCAGACCAATGCTTCTCTGATTGATGGGAAGATGGCAAAGCTTCTGGAAGAATATCCGCCAAGGGGCGTTAAGATCACTTTGTATGGTTCCGATGATGAAATATACGAAAAAGTATGCCGGGTCGAAGACGGTTTTACCAGGGTGGACCGGGGAATTCAGACGTTAAAAGAAATGAAGATCCCGGTGCAACTGATCAGCACCGTAATCCGGCAGAATGAGGAAGATGTACAGAAGATGGCTTTCTATGCTTTTACACATAAGCTGCCCTGGATGGCCACCGGCGGGGTAAAAGCTTCCGGCCGTGTTCCGGACAGTGAAGCCAGAGAAGTACGGGTGCAGGAAAAACTGGACCAGCAGAAAAAAGAAGAAATCCGGTACCGCCTGGAAAAGGCGCCGGTAAATATAGAAAGAAAGCCCTGTACCTACTGCAAGGATTACCGGCTGGGATACTGGGTGACATGGAACGGAATGATGCGGTTCTGCAGTTTTATGAATGAACCGGATATCTCCGTTCTGAACCGGGCGTTTCCCCAGGCATGGAAAGAGCTGATCGAATATGAGGAGTCTCTGGACTGGCCCGAGGAATGTAAGACCTGCGAAGCAAATACGGTGTGTATGAAATGCGCCGGAACTCTTGCGGCCGAATGCGGAAGCCTGCATCAGGTGACGGAGGAGTTTTGTAACAAAGTGAAACAATTATATTATGATGAAGAGAAAGGGGATTGAATATATGGGAGAAGTATATGTAGAGGTAACTGGAGAAGTAGCTAATAATGGTATAATGACTCTTTCTGGAAGTGATCCAGAAGGCGGGTCAGGCGGTACATATCGGATTAACTGGACGGGAACAGGCGGTTTTACTGGGCAAGGTTGGCTTGGAGCATGGAATAGCTCCAATGTTCCACTTCAAAAAGAATGGAGTCAAAGTCCAGCAGAGCATTATTCAAACACGTATGATGGATTCATAACATATGTTACTTCCAGTGGATCAATTGATTTAACACAGTGGCTAGATGGAGCCGGGTGGACAAATGATCAAAAGTATGCATTTGCTCATGACGAATATCCGAATATTTGGATGGATTGTACTACACCAAGCTAATTATGACGGAAGTATATGATATAATATGTATTAGAATTTGTTTGGAATTTGAACAAAGTGTGAAGAATAAAAACTGGCTTAAGTTTTTAGGAAATCGGTATAAATCAATGACAGAATTAAAAGTTACTCTATTGCCACATGATCAAAACATTTATTACGGTGTACAAAAATATGATTTATATAAAATGGGAGGTGGCGTAGAGAACATTTTCCGTGTTGAGTCAGACATAATGCTTATTTCTAAAAACAAGACTATTTTTCAAATATTGCCGCTAGAGAATGTATGTAATTTACAAACTTTTTTAATCCAAGCATTTTATACCCACGCAGTCCAACGTCACATGATTCAACTTCACAGCTCCATCATTGAACATAATGGCCGCGGCCTTATGTTTCTTGGCCCTTCCGGTATCGGAAAGACTACCCAGGCGGAACTGTGGAATAAATACCGGGATGCGCTGATTATCAACGGGGATATTGTCTTCGTCCAGGAAACAGAGGAAGCGTTCCTTGGCTGGGGGACACCCTGGCACGGGTCGTCGCCTTACTGTGAAAATACCAGTGTGCCGGTTCATGCCATGATTGTGCTGAAGCAGGCGCCGGAGAATTCCATCCGGGAGCTGACGGGCTTTGAGAAGGTGTCGGCGGTGTCCAACAGTGTTTTTTATCCCCAATGGCTGGAAAACGGTATGGAATTATGCCTGGAAACACTGGATCATCTTCTGCGGGCTGTGCCCGTCTATGAACTGTGCTGCCGTCCCGATGAAGATGCGGTTAAACTGACGGAGGAAACCGTATTCGGCAGATCTTAGACGCAGCGTTACACGTATTTTTATTATGAAAAAAAAAGAAGGGGGAAAACTCATTCCCGTATTCCTGTCGCGGGGGATAGGGGAATGGGGTTTTCTTTTGTTAAGGGGAGTTACGTAAGAAAATGGCTTCGGTGAAGCATATCATTCAGCGAATTAAAGAGGGAAGATTAAAGCAGCTGATTGCGGAAATGCTGTGGATGTACGTGTATGTGCGCCGGTACTGGCTGATGATTACCATCTATGTGCTGCTTGGGGCTTCCGGTTCTGTGCTGAGTCTGGGCACATCCATGGTCAGCCGGGATCTGGTGGATGCGGTGACTGGTGTGAATTCTCAGCGGATCGTTCAGGTGATCGCCCTCTATGTGGGCGTGGGTGTGGGACAGATTTTTGTTAATGCGGTCAAGATGCGTATTTCTTTTCGCATCCGGCTGAAGGTGACCAATGAGATACGGGCGGATATCTATGAGCAGGTGCTGCACACGGACTGGGCTTCCCTGGCGGGATATCGTTCCGGTGACCTCCTCTACCGGGTGAATGGCGATGCAGGATCGGTGGCCAACAGCGTGCTCACTTTTCTTCCCAATGCGGTGACGGCTCTCGTCAGTTTCGGGGGAGCTTTTATCGTGATGATCCGCAACGATCCTGCTATGGCGGTGATCGCGCTGGCGGGAGCGCCTGTTTCTTTTTTTACTTCCCGCTATACCACCCGGAAGATGCGCCAGTTCCAGCGGGAGAACCAGGAGTTGTCCAGCGACCGGACGGTATTTGATCAGGAAACTTTTCAGAATCTTCAGTTTATCAAGGCCTTTGGCATGCTGGAGCAGGTGACGGAGAAGTTTCACCGGATACAGGAAGAAACCATGGAAATATCTTCCCGGCAGAATAAATTCCAATCCATCAGCACCATCCTCACATCTCTGATCGGACAGGCCATCGGTTACGCCTGCTACGGCTTTGCCGTTTACCGGCTGTGGCAGGGAGAAATCAGTTACGGAACCATGACCATGTTCGTATCCATGGCCGGATCTCTGAGGGGGTCTTTCAGTTCTATATTAAGTCTGATGCCTTCGGCGGTGCGGGCCTGCGTCAGCGCCGAGCGTATCATGGAGGTGGTGGATCTGCCCCGGGAATCACTGGATGATGAGAAAGAGGCGGAAGCCATTAAAAAAGAGGCGAAGGAAAAGGGAGTTTATGTCTACATGGAAGATGTGGATTTTGCCTATGAGGAAGAAAAATGGGTCTATCAGAATTCCTCCTTCCGGGCGGATCCCGGAGAAATTGTGGCGCTGATCGGACCCTCCGGTCAGGGAAAAACGACCACTTTGAATCTTCTGCTGGGTCTTTATCATCCCCAGAAAGGACGGATACAGGTGGGAAATCCGGGAGGTGACTTTCTGGAAGCCTCTTCCTCCACCCGCTGTCTCTTCAGCTATATCCCCCAGGGGAACACTCTGTTTTCCGGGACCATAGCGGAAAATATGCGGATGGTGAAGCCGGAGGCCACTGACGAGGAGATCATCGGGGCTCTGGAAGCCGCCTGCGCCTGGGAGTTTGTGCAGAAACTGGAGGACGGTCTGGAAACTCAGGTGCGGGAACGGGGTACCCGTTTTTCCGAAGGCCAGAAGCAGCGGCTGTCCATTGCCAGGGCTCTGCTGGCGGATGCGCCGGTGATGATCCTGGACGAAGCTACCAGCGCCCTGGATGTGGGAACGGAGCGGCGGGTGCTGCGCAGGATCATCAGAAAAGAACCCCACCGGACCGTTATCGTAGCTGCTCACCGTCCCAGCGTATTTTCCATGTGCAGCCGGGTCTATAAGATTCAGGAGGGCAGTATACAGGAAGTGGATGAGGAAGGAATACAGAAATTTTTAGAGGCTTTTTAAGCCTGAAGGAAAGAGGTAAAGATGAAATATGTCAGAATTGCAGTGATTGTGCTGTTTATCGCCAGTCTGGGGCTGTACGGCTTTTCCTGGATCCGGGAAAGGCAGAACGAAGATTCCACGCTGCCTCAGATAACCAGCGACCGGGAAGTTCTGGAAGTACCTTCCCAGTATGAAGAATCCCAGCTTCTGGAGGGGCTGACGGCTTACGATGAAAAAGATGGAGATTTGACGGATCAGATTATCGTGGGAAGTTTTTCTCAGTTTATAAATCCGGGGGAGTGTAATCTGACGTATGTGGTCTTTGATTCTTCCAATCAGCCGGCTACTCTGACCAGAAAGGTGCGGTTTTCCGATTACCGTTCCCCGCGGTTTATCTTAAGTCGGCCCCTGGTATTCCGGGAGGCGGCAGGAGAGAGCGCCATCGATTATGTGGGAGCCGATGATATTCTGGACGGAAACATATCTTCTCTGGTCCGGCTGGTGGAGAGCGATGTGGATTACCAGACGGCCGGGGATTATGCCATTACCGTTGAGGTGACCAACAGTTTCGGGGATGTGGAAAGCCGGCAGCTGCCGGTACATATTATCGAAGGATCTAATGCGGCCCTGGATATTCAGCTGACCACTCCCATCACCTATATCGGTGTGGGGGAGGAGATCGATCCCGATTCCTATGTAGAACAGGTGACGGACGCGGACGGCAACGTGGTGGACAATCCGGAGCTTTCGGCGGAATCCGGGGTGAACGCTCAGCAGGAAGGCTGTTATGAGATCCATTATCAGGCGGCAAACGATCAGGGACTGACGGGAGAAACCTATCTCACGGTAGTTGTTCGGGATTAAAAGGAGAGACGCGATGGGAGAAATGAGAGAATTCAATCTGGATGAAATCAGCCTGTTCAGCATTATCCGGGATGTGATAAAAAACATCTGGGTGATTCTGCTGGCGGCGGTGACTGCCTGGTTTGCCGTTACCGGAGTGGAAGGGCTTCTTTACGTGCCGGAATATACGGCCACGGCCACACTGGCGGTCAGCGCCCGGGGAAACAACAGCAACGCCTATTCCTCTCTGACTTTAACCAATCAGATGGCGGGAGTTTTCAGCGAGGTCTTTGACAGCAACGTGCTGCGGGAAAGGATCGCGGAGGAACTGGGGCAGGATACCATAGACGCGGAGATATCCTCCACTATTATCGAGGAGACAAACCTGATTACCTTAAGCGTGACCTCAGTCAATCCCAGACAGGCCTATCTGATCATTCAGTCTGCCATAGACAATTACGATACGGTGTCGGATTATCTCTTTTCCAATGCCGTGCTTCGAATGGTGCAGGAACCCACAGTTCCGGTCAGCCCCTCCAACATATTGAACCTGAGCAGAATCCGTCTTCTGGGCATGGCGGGCGCAGCAGTTCTTTCCGGCGGCCTGATTGTACTGGCGTCTGTCCTGCGCTTCACGGTGAAGACGAAGGCGGGGGCCAGAAGAAATCTGGACGGCCGCGTACTGGAAACCATTCCCTATGAGCGAAAGAGCAAAACCCTGAAGGGACTGTTCCGGAAAAGGCATAAATCCATTTTGATCACATCCACGCTGGTAAGTTCCGGATATGTGGAATCCATACGGAAGCTGGCCACCCATCTGGATCACAGAATGAGAAGGAAGAAACAGAAAGTAATCATGGTCAGCAGCGTGGCGGAAAATGAAGGAAAATCTTCCATTGCCGCCAATATCGCCCTGGCGCTGGCCGAAAAGGGGAAAAAGGTCATGCTGATCGATACGGACTTAAAAAAGCCCGCCCAGTATAAAATATTCGACAAGCCGGATACACGCAGCAGTCTGACGGATTATCTGGAAGGCAAGGTTCCCTTAAAAGAAGTCATGTTCCATGAAAAGAAGTACGGGATCTATCGGGTCTTTCAGAAAGGCGGCGTACATAATTCGGTGAAATATCTGGATTCCGACAATATGCGCAGACTGATCGCCAGCGGGAAAAGAGTCATCGACTATCTGGTGCTGGACTCCTCCCCCATGTCGCTGGCCAGCGATACCCAGCTGCTGATGAAAATGTCCGACTCGGTTCTCATGGTGGTACGTCAGGACTGGACGGATATCCGGGCGGTCAACGACGCAGTGGATAATATCCGGCAGTCCGGCACGGACTTTTCCGGATTCGTGCTCAACGCGTTTCACCGGGAACAGCTGTTTCAGCAGAGTCATGCATATCGTTACTACGGATATCACGGACACAGACAGATGGAAGGAGAGGAGTAGCAGATGGAAGACAGAATGGAAAACCAGGAAGAGCTGGAAATTGATCTGGGGATTTTGCTCTGGAACTTTCTGAAAGGGCTGGCAAGGTTCTGGTGGCTGGTTATTCTCCTTGCCTTTCTGGGAAGCGCGGTTCTCTATGTGAAAAATTCCAGGTTTTATACCCCCATGTACCGTTCGGAAGCTTCTTTTACCGTTATGACCGGCGGCAGCGACAGCAGTTCCGGGACGGAAAGCTACAATTTCTATTACGATACTACCACGGCCGGACAGCTGGCGAAAACCTTTCCCTACATTTTAAGCAGCAGTCTGCTGACAGACGCCATAGAGGAAGATCTGGGAGTGGATTCCATCAACGGCAGTATTTCCGCCCAGGCGGTGTCGGATTCCAACCTGATTACCATGACGGTGATCAGCAGCGATCCTCAGGATGCTCAGGCAATTCTGGAATCGGCTATCCGGGTTTATCCGGAAGTATCCCGGTTTGTCATCGGAGATACGAAATTTAATATGATTAATGTTCCCACAGAACCGACGGAACCCTACAATCGGCCTAATTATACCCGGAAAGTGTTAAAAGGCGCCCTTTTCGGGGCGGCGGCAGGTCTTTTCCTGATTGCCCTGTATGCCTTTTTCCGGAAAACGGTTCAGACGCCGGATGAACTGAAAAGCGTGATGAATCTGCCCTGCGTCGGAAATATTCCGGAATTGAAAGCGAAAGCTGGGAAACGGAAAAAGAAACAGGAGCTTTCTATTTTAAATGAGAATCTCTCCGCACGGTTTAAGGAAAATATTCTGAGTATTGAACTGAAAGCGGAACAGGAGCTGGAAACAATGGGCGGAAAGATTCTGCTGGTCACCAGCACTATTCCCGGCGAGGGAAAATCCACGCTGGCTCTGAACCTGGCCTACGCGGCGGCATCCCATGGGAAAAAGGTGCTGTTCATCGACGGGGATTTAAGAAAGCAGGCGGCCCGGAAGATGCTGACCCAGCAAAGCGGCCACGGTCTGTACAGTGTGGTGAAGGGAAAGACGGAACTGAGTCAGGCAGTGGAGAAGGAAAGCCGCAGCGGCATCTGCTTTCTCTGCGGAAACCTTCCGGCCAGAAATCCTGCGTCAGTTCTCAATCACCCCGGATTTCAGGAACTGTTAAAAGAAGTAAGGAAAGAGTATGAATTGATTATCCTGGACACGCCGCCGGCGGAAATGTTCGAGGATGCGGCCCTTCTGGCCGAATACGCTGATGGAATTCTCTATGTGATCCGCCATGATTTTGTACAGAAAAGAAGAATTCTGGACAGTATTGCGGGATTAGAGGAGAGCCAGACGCCGATTTTCGGCTACGCTTTTAACGGAGTCCCTCTGCATAAAGGAAAATACGGATATTACGGCTACGGGCGGTATGGATATGGGTATTACGGAAATTATGGGTACGGCTACGAAGAGCGGGAAAGGCAGTGATGAGACGGAATATTTTCAGAGGCGTTGGTTTGACGGGAGTAATTCTTCTGGCCGCTCTTTTCCTTTTCTCAATATATCAGGACAACGAAAACAGTCGGAAGGAAAGCGCCGGGGAAGAAGTGGACGCGGCGCTCTTTGTGGCAACGGAGGAACTGTTTTATGACGGCAGCGGCGGTCTGGATCTGATGGAGGGCGTGACGGCCAGATCATCTGACGGCAGAGATTTGACTTCCCAGGTAAATGCTTTGCTTACCGGTGACGGAAGCGGAAATCGGAAACAGATCCGCTATACCGTATTTTCACCTTCAGGGCAGGCGGTTACCGAAAAGCGCACTCTGGTGCTGGAAAATTATCAGGGCCCTGAAATCACGGTATCCGATCATCTGGAACTGGAGGCGGAGAATCTGAATGACCTGATTGCGGTTCTGAAAGAACGGGGAGAAATAGAAGGCAGTGACGGGTACGGCAGGGATATCACGGATCAGATCACATGGTACAGGGAGAAAATTTCCGACGGCCGGTATCAGCTGACCTTTTCTCTGGACAATGTGTTCCTGGATCATGCGGAATGTCAGGTGCAGGCGCACATTTCAGGGGAGGTGCAGGATCTGACGATTTCCCTGCTGGAAAACAAAATTGAAATTCCCGCGGGAAGTGAGTTTTCGCCCTGGGATTATCTGGAAGCGGTCAATGATCCTTCCTTCGGAAGTATCGCGGATCGGGTCCAGATTCAGAGTATGGTGAATACAGCGGTACCTGGCAGTTATTCTGTGGTTTACACAGCGGTTTCCCTGGACGGCACACAGAGGGCTCAGGCTGTTTTGCAGGTTACGGTAACAGGAGGAACACAATGATTGATATACATACCCATATTCTTCCGGGGATGGATGACGGAGCCTCTTCCTGGGAGGAGGCTCTTGAGATGGCGCAGACAGCGGCGGATTCCGGAACGGAAATACTGGCAGCCACTTCCCATGGTAATTTTCCGGGACAGAACAATCGGAACTGGAATTTAGAATACAGAAAAAGATTTTCCCGGTTTGAGAGGCTTCTGGAGCGGGAGAAGGTGGATCTGAAGCTGGTAAGCGGTATGGAAATATTCGCAGGCGACGATGTGGCGGATCGTCTGAAAAGGGGAGAACTGATGACGGTCAATCAGAGCCGGTATCCGCTGATTGAGTTTGCCATGGATACGGGAGCCTACTATATCTACCGGGTGATGGACCGCCTGCTGGATGCGGGATACGTGCCAGTCCTTGCCCATCCGGAGAGGTATCACTGTGTGCAGCGGGTTCCGGAACATGTCTATGAATGGTATCGGATGGGCGTGGTGATTCAGATGAATAAGGGAAGCCTGTTGGGACGGTTCGGGGAGAGAGTGCAGCGGACGGCTGATTCCATGCTGCGTCACCGTCTGGTGGCGGCTGCTGCATCCGATGCCCACGGTTCTTTTATCCGCACCGTATCCATGGAAGGACTGAAAAAAAAGCTGGCAGTCAGATACGGCAGCGGCTGCCCCTGGCTTCTGCTGGAGGAGAACCCCAGAAGAATACTGGAAAACAGAAAAGTAATCTGGGAAGAACCGCTGCCCTATGATTGATTTCCGTATTGTCTGAATGAAAAGTATTTGGTATACTAATCCATGTATATACAGATGAACTGTGAAATATGAGGTATATAGGATTGATGAGAGAAAAATATGAAACGTTACAGGTAGGCGTTTTGCGGGATGCCGCGAAACGGCGGGGGCTGAAAGGAATTTCAACCCTGAAGAAAAGTGAACTGATTGAACTGATGCTGAAGGAAGATGAAAAAGAGCGTCAGGAGAAACTGGCAGAAAAGGAAAAGCCGGAAGAAAAAGAAGAAAAGGACGAAAAGGTCAAAACAGATTACAGTCAGTTGGACAGCGGTGAGACCGCCTGTGGCATTCTGGAAGTAATGGCCGACGGATATGGATTTATTCGATGTGAAAATTATCTTCCCGGTGAGAATGACGTATATGTTTCACCTTCTCAAATACGCCGGTTCAACCTGAAAACAGGAGATATCCTGCAGGGCAACACCCGGATAAAATCTCAGAACGAAAAGTTCAGCGCACTGCTTTATGTGACAAAGATCAATGGATTTTCCCCCAATGAAAGTGTTAAAAGATGTAATTTTGAAGATATGACGCCCATTTTTCCAAATGAAAGACTGCGCCTGGAACGGCCCGGTGGAAGTCTGGCCATGCGGATTGTGGATCTGGTAAGTCCTATTGGCAAAGGACAAAGAGGAATGATTGTGTCGCCGCCGAAAGCAGGAAAGACTACTCTTTTGAAGGATGCGGCCAAATCAATTCTGAAAAACAATCCGGAGATGCATCTGATCATTCTGCTGATTGATGAGCGTCCGGAAGAGGTGACAGATATTAAGGAAGCCATCCGGGGAGATAATGTGGAAGTGATTTATTCCACTTTTGATGAACTTCCGGAGCATCATAAACGTGTGTCCGAGATGGTGATTGAGCGTGCCAAGAGACTGGTGGAGCATAAAAAGGATGTAACGATATTCATCGACAGCATTACCCGTCTGGCAAGGGCTTATAATCTGACGGTGCCACCCAGCGGGCGGACTCTTTCCGGCGGTCTGGATCCTGCTGCTCTTCACATGCCCAAACGTTTTTTCGGCGCTGCCCGGAACATGCGGGAGGGCGGCAGCCTGACGATTCTTGCCACTGCACTGGTAGATACCGGAAGTAAAATGGACGATGTAGTTTATGAGGAATTTAAGGGTACCGGCAATATGGAACTGGTGTTGGATCGGAAACTGCAGGAGAAAAGGGTGTTCCCGGCTATTGATATCGGAAAATCCGGGACAAGACGGGATGATCTGCTGCTGACGGAGGAAGAGCAGGAAGCTACTTATATTATGAGAAAAGCTTTAAACGGCATGAAATCCGATGAGGCAGTAGAGAATATACTGAATATGTTTTCAAGGACAAAAAATAACCAGGAATTTGTTCATATAGTGAAAAAGCAAAAATTCCTGTAAAGAGCTTGCATTTATATAGGAAATATGATATAATTCAAAAGCTGTTTAAAAGGGAAATCTTAAATTGATTTAATATTGATGAATAAAAGATAGAAGAGGTGAAAAAGATGAAAGAAGGAATCCATCCGAATTATTATCAGGCAACTGTGACCTGCAACTGCGGAAATACGTTTACTACAGGTTCTACAAAGAGTGATATTCATGTGGAAATCTGTTCAAAATGCCATCCGTTCTATACCGGACAGCAGAAGGCGGCAGCAGCACGTGGACGTATCGATAAGTTCAACAAGAAGTACGGAATTGGCAACAACTAATAGGAAGCATGAAAACAGGTTGAGATTGATACAATCTCAACCTATTTTTCTAATCAAAAAAGGATGAAGTATATGAAATCATCGAATATTGGCGGACAGGCTGTACTGGAAGGAATTATGATGCGTCATCAGGATGTATATTCGGTGGCGGTGCGCAGACCGGACGGGGAAATTGAAGTGAAAACAGAGCCCTATAGGAGTCTTGTAAAAAGCAAAGTGCTTAAAAATACGCCTGTTGTGCGCGGTGTCTTTAATTTTATCGAATCCCTGGTAGTAGGGATGAAATGCCTGACGTATTCAGCCAGTTTTTTTGAGGATGAGGAAGAAGAAGAGAAAGAGACGCCGGTTCTGACGGAGGAAGAGCAGAAACGGGAGGATATAAAGAGAGAGAAGCAGGATAAACTCCTCATGGGAATTACCGTGGCGGTTTCCGTTGTCCTGTCGGTAGCTATTTTTATCATGCTGCCCTATTTTATCGCCAGCATCTTAAGAAATGTGACAGATTCGGAATCACTGATAGCCATAGCTGAGGCCTGTGTCAGACTGGTGATTTTCCTGGGATATATTTTTCTGATTTCAAAGATGAAAGACATTCAACGGGTATTTATGTATCATGGAGCGGAGCATAAGTGCATCAATTGTGTAGAACATGGAATGGATCTGACGGTGGAGAACGTGATGAAAAGCTCCAGAGAACATAAGAGATGCGGCACCAGTTTTCTGCTTTTTGTGATGATTGTCAGCATTATTTTCTTTTTGTTTATCAGAGTGTCATCTCCCTGGCTGCGGGTGGTGGTGAGACTGCTTCTGGTGCCGGTAATAGCGGGAGTGTCCTATGAAATTATACGGCTGGCAGGCAGCAGTGACAATAAATTTGTCAATCTTCTGAGCAGGCCTGGGATGGCCCTGCAGCGGCTGACCACCAGGGAACCGGATGAATCCATGGTAGAAGTGGCCATTGCCGCTGTAGAGGCGGTCTTTGACTGGAAAGAGTATCTGAGAGAAAACTTCGGAAACAGCCGGCGGGAGAAAGCTTCATGAGCACACTGGCATCGATGTTAAAATATGGAAAAGAATATCTTGCAGAGCATAAGATTGATAACAGCCAGGGAGATGCCTGGTATCTGATGGAGTTTGTATGGGGGATTGACAGGAACTGTTATTTTCTTCATTCAGATGATATAATAGAAGCAGATAAGGAAAAGAAATACCGGGAACTGCTCAGAAAGCGGGGCTCTCACGTTCCGCTTCAGTATCTGACGGGGGAATGTGAGTTTATGGGACTTTCTTTCCAGGTGAACGATCGGGTGCTGATTCCCCGGCAGGATACGGAAACTCTGGTGGAGACCGGGCTTGCACGTCTGAAACCGGGAGACCGGGTATTGGATATGTGTACCGGATCCGGGTGCATTATTTTAAGTCTGGAAAAGCTGGGACCGCCAGTAAAAACGGAGGGAACGGATATTTCACGGGAAGCTCTGGAGATGGCGGAAAAGAACAGGAATAACCTGGGGCTTAAGACCAGATTTTACCAGAGCGATCTCTTTGAAAAAGTGGAAGGAACTTTTGATATGATTGTATCCAATCCACCCTATATCCCCTCGGAGAATATCGAAGGTCTGATGGAAGAGGTCCGGCTGTTTGAACCGCTGCAGGCGCTGGACGGAGGAAAAGACGGCCTTTCTTTTTACCGGAAGATTGTGTCAGACAGCTGCAGATATCTGAAGCCGGGAGGATGGCTGGGATTCGAAATAGGCTGGGATCAGAAAGAAGCGGTGGAAAGTATTCTGAACGTCGGCGGATACATTGAAATTGAAACAGTGCGGGATCTGGCGGGCCTGGACAGAACAGTCTGGGGCAGGAGGCCGCAGCGGAAGGAGGAAATAACTCATGTTTGACAAACTGGAAGATCTTCTGGTTCGTTTTGACGAAATTCTGAATGAATTGAACGAACCGTCGGTGACCGGTAATCCGGGAAGATTTCAGAAACTGATGAAAGAACAAAGTGATCTGCAGCCGATTGTAGATGCTTATAAGGAATATAAAAGCTGTAAACAGACGGTGGAGGACAGCCTTTCCATGCTGGAAGGGGAATCTGATGAAGAGATGCGTGAAATGCTCAAAGAAGAGCTGTCTTCGGCCAAAAAACGGATTGAGGAGCTGGAGCATGAACTGAAGATTCTTCTGCTGCCTAAAGATCCCAATGATAATAAAAATGTAATTGTGGAGATCCGGGGAGGAGCCGGCGGAGATGAGGCGGCTCTTTTTGCGGCGGATATTTACCGCATGTATGTAAAATATGCGGAGTCTCACCGCTGGAAGACGGAGCTGATCAGTCTGAATGAAAACGGCAACGGAGGCTTCAAAGAAGTCACTTTTATGATTAACGGTCATGGAGCATACTCCCGCCTGAAATATGAGAGCGGCGTCCACCGGGTGCAGAGAGTGCCGGAGACGGAATCCAGCGGCAGAATTCACACATCTACAATCACCGTGGCCATTATGCCGGAGGCAGAAGAGATTGATTTTCAGCTGGATTTAAATGACTGCAAATTTGATGTGTTCCGTGCTTCCGGAAATGGAGGACAGTGTGTCAATACCACCGATTCAGCGGTACGTCTGACCCATATTCCCACGGGGATTGTGATTTCCTGCCAGGATGAAAAATCCCAGTTGAAAAATAAAGAAAAAGCGCTGAAGGTACTGCGGGCGAGACTTTATGAGATGGAGCTGGAAAAACAGCATGACGCTGAGGCGGAAATCAGAAGAAGCCAGGTGGGAACGGGAGATCGTTCAGAAAAGATCCGTACTTACAATTTCCCCCAGGGGCGGGTAACGGATCACAGAATCAAGCTTACTCTTCATAAGCTGGATGATATTCTGAACGGAGATCTGGACGAAATTATTGATAACCTGATCGCTGCAGATCAGGCGGCGAAACTGAGCAGACTGCAGGAGGCAAGCTGACAGTCTGAAAAAAGATATCGGAGGATACAAGGGGATGAAAAAAACAGCACTGGTAATCATGGCGGCAGGAATTGGAAGCCGTTTCGGAAAAGGGATCAAACAGCTGGAGCCTGTGGGACCGAGCGGGGAGATTATTATGGATTATTCCATCCATGACGCCCTGGAAGCCGGATTTGACAAGGTTGTGTTTATCATACGAAAAGACCTGGAAAAAGACTTCAGAGAGATTATCGGTAACCGTATTGAGAAACTGATGGAAGTGCAGTATGCCTTTCAGGAGCTGGATGATCTGCCGGAAGGATTTACGAAACCGGAGGGCAGGAAGAAACCCTGGGGAACGGGACAGGCGGTGCTTTGCTGTAAAGATATTCTTCAGGAACCTTTTGTGGTGATCAATGCGGATGATTATTACGGGAAAGAGCCTTTTGTCAGACTTCATGACTATCTGGTCCATGATATGGAGGAAAAATCGGCAAAGCTTTCCATCTGTATGGCCGGCTTTACGCTGGGAAATACTTTAAGTGACAACGGCGGCGTTACCAGAGGCATCTGCAGACTGGATGACAACGGATGTCTGGCGGGGATTGAAGAGACGAAAAATATCGTAAAAACAAAAACCGGCGCTGCAGTGGATGGTCCGGAAGGGATGGTTCCGGTGGAACTTGAAGCAAAGGTGTCTATGAATATGTGGGGGCTGACTCCTGCGTTCCTTGAAGTGCTGGAAAGGGGATTCCGGGAATTCCTGGAAAATCTCTCCCGGGATGAGGAAAAAGAGAAAGCGGAATATCTGCTTCCCACTATTATAGACGGTTTGCTGAGAGAAGGGAAGGCTGAGGTAAAGGTGATCGATACCAATGCCCAGTGGTTTGGCGTCACATACCAGGAAGACAAAGCGGCTGTCGTGGAGGCTTTCAGACAGCTGATTGCGCAGGGGGTTTATCGGGAAAAATTATTTCAGCAGTGAGGAGAGAGAAATGGGTAAATATTTTGGAACGGACGGGTTTCGGGGAGAAGCCAACATTGATCTGACAGTAGAGCATGCATATAAAGTAGGGAGATTTCTGGGCTGGTATTTCGGTCAGGACCACAAGGCGCAGGTTGTTATTGGAAAGGACACCAGAAGAAGCAGTTATATGTTCGAGTATTCGCTGGTAGCCGGCCTTACGGCTTCCGGGGCAGATGTTTATCTGCTTCATGTGACCACTACGCCCAGTGTTTCCTATGTGGTCAGGACGGAAAATTTCGACTGCGGCATCATGATTTCTGCCAGTCATAATCCCTTTTATGACAATGGAATCAAGATTATCAACGGTATGGGACAGAAATTAGAAGCATCGGTAGAGGAACAGATCGAAACTTACATTGACGATGAGATGCCCAGAATTCCTCTGGCGGTACGGGAAAATATCGGCCGTACGGTAGATTTTTCGGCAGGCAGAAACCGTTACATCGGCTATCTGATTTCCATTGCCACACGGTCTTTTAAAAGCAAAAGAGTGGGCCTGGACTGTTCCAACGGAAGTGCATCGGCTATCGCAAAAAGTGTTTTTGACGCGCTGGGGGCAAAAACCTATGTGATTCACAATGAACCCAACGGAGTTAATATCAATGAAAATTGTGGTTCTACCCATATAGAAGAACTGCAGAAATTCGTCAGGGAAAAGCATCTGGATGTGGGATTTGCCTATGACGGAGATGCAGACCGGTGTATTGCGGTGGATGAAAACGGGAAAGTCGTAAATGGGGATTTGATTCTCTATGTCTGTGGAAAGTATATGAAGGAGCAGGGAAAGCTGGACAACAATACCATTGTGACTACCGTTATGTCCAATCTGGGCCTGTATAAAGCCTGTGACAGGGAAGGTATCCATTATGAAAAGACGGCGGTGGGAGATAAATATGTCTGTGAAAATATGATGGCTGGCGGCCACAGTCTGGGAGGAGAACAGTCCGGTCACATTATTTTCGGAAAGCATGCCACTACGGGAGATGGAATTTTAACGTCGCTGATGATTATGGAAGCGATGCTGGAGCAGAAACAGCCGCTGGGCGTGCTGGCGTCAGAAGTGGTGATTTACCCTCAGGTTCTGAAAAATGTTCGCGTAGCCAGCAAAAAGGAAGCCAGGGAGAATGCGGCCGTGCAGGAGATGATACGTGAAGTGGAACAGCAGCTGGGAGATGACGGCAGAATTCTGGTAAGAGAAAGCGGAACGGAGCCGGTAATCCGTGTGATGGTGGAAGCGGAACGGGATGAAATCTGCAGGGAATGTGCGGACCGTGTAATAGCGGTTATGGATCAGGAAGGCCTGATTGCAGGATGATAAAGAGGGACAGCGAATGAAAAAAGGATGTTGGATGCTGCTTGGCGTATTGATACTGACGGGATGTGGCAATGCTTCCGGATCAAACTATTACGGAGAAGGCGCAGCGCTTCTGGAACAGGGCAATTATGAGGAAGCTGCAGAGACCTTCAGTCAGGCCATAGAGGCGGAAGAACGTCTTCCGGAATCTTACCGGGGGCTGGGAATCAGTCAGCTGAATCTGGGCGATGAAGCGGCGGCTATTGCAGCTTTTTCCCGCAGCCTGAATGCTCTGGACAATACAAATGTGGAATTTGAAACGGATGTCATGTATTATCTGGCAGAAGCCCGAAAAGATTATGGTGAGTACGAGGAGGCTGCCCAGGTTTATACCGACATGCTGAATCTGCAGAAAGATCCGGACATATATTTTCGCAGAGGCAGCGTATATCTGGAGTTGGGCGAAGACGAGAAAGCAGCGGCAGATTTTGATGCGGCTTTGGAAGACAGCCGGGATTACGGAATGTACCTGAATATCTGGCAGCTGTACCGGGACAGGGATCAGGAGATGGCCGGGGAAGAATATCTGGATCGGGCTCTTGCGATCAATCCTCGGGATGCAGAAGATTACTGCTACCGGGGAAGAGTATATTATGAGATGGAAGATTATGAAAGCGCCAGAGAAGAACTGACACAGGCGGTTAATGAAGGAAGCCAGGACGCTCTTCTGCTGATGGGCAGGGTGTATATTGCCATGGAAGATGCCGCCAGCGCCAGAAATATGTATCAGGAATATTTAAAAGAAGGCGGGGAGGAGGCAAAAGCTTACAATGGCCTGGCTCTCTGTGAAATTTCTGAAAAAAATTACGATGATGCCATAACCAATATTGAAAGCGGTCTGGAAACATGTGAAGATGATGAGACACGGAAAAGTCTATTGTTCAACGAAATCGTGGCCTATGAATATAAGCTGGATTTTGAGACCGCAAAAACCAAGATGGAGGAGTATCTGGAAAAATACCCGGATGACGAAGAAGCGCTGCGTGAAAATAAGTTCTTGAGCAGTCGGTAGCAGCAGAACGCATAGAAAAATGAATGGAATGCAGGGGGTAGGAAAATGCAGCTGTTCGAATCAAAAAGTGTGGAAGAACGGGTGATCCTTGTGGGAGTGCAGGACAACCAGGAAGATGAAGCGAAATCATTGCGGGAACTGGAAGAGCTGGTGGATACGGCAGGCGCCGTAACGGTGGGAGTCGTGCTGCAGAAAAGGGACAGCATTCATCCGGCCAGTTACGTGGGACCCGGAAAACTGGAGGAGATAAAAGAACTTCTTTATACGCTGGATGCTACCGGTATTGTCTGTGATGATGAACTGTCGCCTGCCCAGTATACGAACCTGGAGCAGGAACTTCAATGCAAGGTAATGGACAGAACGCTGGTGATACTGGACATCTTTGCGGGCCGCGCCACTACTAAGGAAGGAAAGCTGCAGGTAGAGCTGGCTCAGCTGAAATACCGGGCGGCCAGGCTTGTGGGACTGCGCAGTTCGCTTTCCCGTCTCGGCGGCGGAATCGGAACCAGGGGGCCGGGAGAGAAGAAACTGGAGTTGGACCGGCGTCTGATCAGGAGCCGCATTTCGCAGCTGAAGCAGGAGCTTTCACAGGTGCAGCGTCACAGGGAACTTCTGCGAGGGCGCAGACTGAAAGGAAATAATAAAGTGGCTGCCATCGTGGGGTATACCAATGCGGGGAAATCCACGCTTTTGAATGCCCTGACCGGTTCCGAGGTGATGGAGGAGGATAAGCTGTTTGCCACACTGGATCCTACCACCAGAATGCTGGAGCTTCCCGGCGGCCAGCAGATGCTTCTGACCGATACCGTTGGATTTATCCGAAAACTTCCTCACCATCTGGTGGAGGCTTTTAAGAGCACGCTGGAAGAGGCGAAATATGCCGATGTGATTATCCATGTGGTGGATGCTTCCAATCCTCAGATGGAAGAGCAGATGGATATTGTGTATGAAACGCTGCGTCAGCTGGGCGTGGACGGCAAGAAGATGATCACACTGTTTAACAAGCAGGATCAGGTGGACTGTCCAGAGGTTTTGCGGGATGAAAGGGCGGATGTGATCATCCGTACGTCGGCGAAAACGGGACTGGGTCTGGATAAATTGAAAGATGAGCTGGCCCATATTCTGCAGGAAGAGCAGATCTATATTGAGAGAATTTATGGATACGATAAAGCGGGAATTATCCAGCTGATCCGTTCAAGCGGCCAGGTGGTGGAAGAAGAATTCCTTCCGGAGGGCATTGCAGTGAAGGCGTATGTGCCTGTGGAAATATTTGGAAAAGTTTAGAAAATCCCCAATTGCTGGGGGTTTTCTTCTTTTCCTACACAACATATAGTATTTTGCTGTTGACGGAAAGTGCAGGCTCTGTTATGATTAATCATAGCGGCGATAATAATATGGAGGAGGCAGAATACGGATGTTTAAAGTGGAAAAACGGGACGGAGCAGTTGTTGATTTTGAATTGTCTAAAATTACAGAAGCGGTGCGCAAAGCTTTTGAAGCCATGGAAAAACAGTACAGTATGGATATGCTGGAGATGATCAGTCTGCGTGTGACTTCTGATTTTCAGGAGAAAATAAAAAACAACAAGATAAATGTGGAAGATATTCAGGACAGTGTGGAAAATGTTCTGATTCAGTGCGGCTATGCCGATGTGGCAAAAGCCTATATATTGTACAGGAAGCAGAGAGAAAAAATCAGAAATATGAAATCCACCATTCTGGATTATAAAGAAATTGTGGACAGTTATGTTAAGGTGGAAGACTGGAGAGTGAAGGAGAATTCCACGGTTACTTATTCCGTGGGAGGCCTGATTTTAAGCAACAGCGGCGCTGTTACGGCCAATTACTGGCTGTCGGAGGTTTATGACCCTGAGATTGCCGATGCTCACAGAAATGCGGATATTCATATTCACGATCTTTCCATGCTGACGGGATACTGTGCCGGCTGGTCGCTGAAACAGCTGATACAGGAAGGACTGGGAGGAATTAAGGGAAAGATTACCTCCTCTCCGGCGAAACACTTGAGCGTTTTGTGCAACCAGATGGTAAATTTCCTCGGTATTATGCAGAATGAGTGGGCAGGAGCGCAGGCCTTTTCTTCTTTTGATACCTACCTGGCTCCCTTTGTGAAGGCTGACCATCTGAGTTATCCTGAAGTGAAAAAGTGTATAGAATCATTTATTTACGGAGTTAATACGCCCAGCCGCTGGGGAACCCAGGCGCCTTTTTCCAATATTACCCTGGACTGGACAGTTCCCGATGATCTGGCAGAGCTTCCGGCTATTGTAGGCGGCAAAGAGATGGACTTTAAATATAAAGACTGCAAAAAAGAAATGGACATGATTAACAAAGCTTTTATCGAGACGATGATCGAGGGTGACGCTAACGGACGGGGCTTCCAGTATCCCATTCCCACGTATTCTATCACTTCGGATTTTGACTGGTCCGATACAGAAAATAACCGTCTGCTTTTTGAGATGACTGCCAAATACGGTACGCCGTATTTTTCCAATTATATTAACAGCGATATGAAACCCAGTGATGTACGCAGCATGTGCTGCCGGCTCCGGCTGGATCTGCGGGAGCTGCGAAAGAAAACAGGCGGTTTCTTCGGATCGGGAGAAAGTACAGGATCTGTGGGAGTTGTGACAATCAATATGCCCAGGATTGCCTATCTTGCAAAAGATGAGAAGGACTTTTACCGGCGTCTGGACCGTCTGATGGATATTTCCGCCCGTTCTCTTCACGTGAAGAGAGAAGTTATCACAAAGCTTCTTAACGAGGGACTGTACCCATATACAAAGCGATATCTGGGAAGTTTTGATAACCATTTCTCCACTATCGGACTGATCGGCATGAATGAAGTAGGGCTGAACGCTAACTGGCTGGGTGGAGACATGACGGATGTACGCACGCAGCAGTTTACGAAAGATGTGCTGAATCATATGCGGGAGAAGCTTTCCGACTATCAGGAAGAGTACGGAGATCTCTATAATCTGGAGGCGACTCCGGCGGAATCCACTACCTATCGACTGGCGAAACACGATAAAGCGAAATGGCCGGACATCAAGACGGCAGGAAAAGAAGGCGATACGCCATACTATACTAATAGCTCTCATCTTCCGGTGGATTATACTTCAGATATTTTTGATGCGCTGGATATTCAGGATGAACTGCAGACTCTGTATACTTCAGGAACTGTATTCCATGCATTCCTGGGCGAGAAACTGCCTGACTGGAAAGCGGCGGCCTCTCTGGTGCGGAAAATTGCGGAAAATTACAGACTGCCCTATTATACTCTGTCTCCCACTTATTCGGTATGCAGCGATCACGGATATATTTCGGGAGAACATTTCACTTGCCCGGTATGTGGCCATCCGGCAGAGGTATACAGTCGTATTACCGGTTATTATCGACCGGTTCAGAACTGGAATGACGGAAAGATCCAGGAATATAAAAACAGAACAGTTTATCAGCCGGAGACCTCGGTACTGAAAAAGGAGAAAGTACAGGAAAGTTCCGGCCGGCAGTCTGAGAAAGCGCGGCTGTCTCAGGAAGAAAACAGTATGAAATATCTGTTTACTACCAGCACCTGCCCCAACTGCAAAATCGCAAAGCAGATGCTGGAAGGGGAAGAATATGAGGTAATCGATGCGGAGGCACACCCGGATATGGCTGCCCGGTTTGGGATTATGCAGGCACCCACCCTTGTGGTGCTGGAAGGGGACGAAATGAAAAAATATGTGAATGCTTCCAATATACAGAAATTTGTAGAACATTTATCATAAAGAAAAGGAGAAGATGATGCCCTTTCGGATTGTGCAGGGAGATATTACAGAAATGAAGACAGATGCCATTGTTAATGCCGCCAATTCCTGCCTGGCGATGGGAGGAGGCGTCTGCGGAGCCATATTTTCGGCTGCCGGTCCGGCAAAACTTAAGAAAGCCTGCGATGCCATCGGCAGATGTTCCACAGGCCAGGCGGTGATTACGGAGGGATTTGATCTTCCGGCGAAATATGTGGTTCACGCAGTGGGACCTGTCTGGCAGGGAGGCGGTTTTGGGGAAAAGGAACTGCTTTCATCTGCTTATCAAAACGCTCTCGCCCTGGTAAAGGAAAAGAGATGTGGATCCATTGCTTTTCCGCTGATTTCTTCAGGAATCTATGGATATCCGGTAGAGGAAGCTCTTGAGACGGCAGTGTCTGCCATAAAAGAGTTCCTGCGTAGAGAGGAGATGGAGATTTATCTGGTGATTTTTGACAGACATACGATGGAGCTGTGCACCCGGCTTTATCCGGAAAATATATGATTGATCATAAAATTGACCCTGCTGGAAATGTTTCCGGCAGGGTTTTGCTATTTTCTGCGAGTAGCGTGACGATATATCAAAAAAACTGAATCCCGGTATTTTATTGACAAATTGTACGGATATAGATACAATATGACCATCACTTGACGGATTTTGTCCAGTACCCGGGTGCTTTCGCAGAGTGTCTGAAGTCGGCGGCAGAAGAAATTGCTGGAAAAATTTTTCGTAAGGTAAATCGTTTTTATCAACCGTTTTCCCACAGAGGATAATGTGCTGAATGAAAATGCTGTTTATGCCGGTTCTGATGAGATGGAATCAGGAAAATATCAGGGTGAATGGTTGGCGGAACATTTTAAGGCGGAGGGAAAAACAGATATCAAATATATTCTGCTGAACGGTATGATAGGACAGACCTCCACCGCACAGCGTACAGAATCCTGTCTGCAGGCACTGGCGGATGCCGGTATCAACGCAGAAGAGGCTACAGCTCCTCTGGCGGCAGACTGGGATCGTGCGACAGCTCAGGATATGATTACTCCGCTGGTGACAACCATTGAGTATGACTGTATTATTTCCAATAATGACGCTATGGCACTGGGAGCTATTGAAGCCCTTAAAGCGGCTGGAATTGATCCTTCCACTATTCCGATTGTGGGGGTTGATGCTGGAAAAGCTTTGAATGAAGGTACGAACTTTACGCTGGATGAAACTGGAAATGTACTTTGGGTGCCTTTTGAACCGGTAACAATTGACAATGTGGCAGATTACATGTAAAGCAAATCCATGGAAATGAAAAAACAGGGATATGCTGTAATATTCCGGGCGTTGGCGTATGTCAGCGCCCGGAATATTTTTAGCTTTTATGTTGTGAATGAATTGTGAATGACGTAATAAAATGTTAAAAAAACAAAAAGCACATAAAAAGTGAAAAATGCTTATAAAAAATTGTCGTTTTTAAAAAAAGGACAGTTATAGAAAAAAAGTATGAATAAAATATGTATAATTATTGAGGAAAATATGAAAATAAAATTGACAAAATAGACAAAAACAAATATAATGAGAGAGACACAAGGAGTAACCTGAATCAGAACCCGGGTTTTTCTGATTTTTCATAAGACAGAAAAAATAACTGATTTGAAAGGTTGCAGCAATGGTATACCATAAGTAGTAGAGTAGAGAGAATGTAGGAGGAAAGTTGAGAATGAAGAGAAGAGTATTAGCAGGATTATTAGCAGGCGTATTGGCTCTCGGTACATTGGCCGGCTGCGGCGGAGGAGGAGATACTTCCACATCTGCTGGAAGTGAAACAACGGATGACAGCGCAAGTACGGATGCTGAAAGTACAGACGACAGTGCAAGTTCTGATGCCAGTGGGGATGTCGGTGATATTACGATGATTATGGCTCTGCGTGATGAGTTCCTTTCCACACTGGAAGCAGGTGCTCTGGAAGCAGCGGAAGAGCTGGGCGTGAATCTGACAACACAGGATGCACAGTCTGATACCAGTAAACTGCTTCAGTTCGTAGAGACAGCAAGAAATGCCGGACAGAAGGCAATCATTGTTAACATGGTAGACCCTGAAACTGCTGCACAGGTTGTAGAAGCGGCTGGCGATATGAAAGTGGTATTTGTAAACAGATATCCGTCTGATGACAGCGTTCTGAATGAAAATGTTGTTTATGTAGGTTCTGATGAAAATACATCTGGTTACTATCAGGGTGAATTCCTCGCAGAATACTTTAACGGACAGGGTAAAACAGATATCAAATATATTCTGTTAAATGGTACACTGGGTCAGACTTCCACCACACTTCGTACAGAATCTGTACTGAAAGGTCTGGAAGACAACGGCATTACCGCTGAAGAAGCAACAGCTCCCCTGGCAGCTGACTTTGACCGTGCGACAGCTCAGGATATGATTTCTCCGTTGCTGACAACGATCGAATATGATTGTATTATTTCCAATAATGATGCTATGGCTCTGGGCGCTATTGAAGCAATGAATGCAGCCGGTCTGGATCCTTCCAGTGTTCCGATTGTCGGCATCGATGCGACGGTAGACGGACGTCAGGCAATCAAAGACGGTACGTTAGCCATGAGTGTATTCCAGGATGCTGACGGACAGGGACGCGGCGCCGTACAGGCAGCTGTAAACCTGATTCAGGGCAATACATTGAATGAGGGTACCGATTATGATTTGGATGAAACCGGATATGTTCTCTGGGTACCATTCGAACCGGTTACTGCTGACAATGTTGCAGATTATGACAACAGATAATCAGCGGACAGGACATGTTGATATTCTGACAGGTGCCGGCCAACGGCCGGCACCTGCATTCGGTTAAAAGAGAATAATAAGGGGTGAAAAGTTTGAGCGAAGAATACGTACTGGAAATGCATGATATCGTAAAAGAATTTCCAGGTGTGCGTGCCTTGAAAGGC
>JBMNRA010000035.1:0-30489 GCA_050944415.1 Ruminococcus sp. | reverse complement strand
CCCTGGATATACAGCTAAGAAGGTAATCTGGTTTAATGCACACCTAGGAAATATATAAATGATGAAACGCAAAGGGATACTTCTATATTTTTTCAACTTAAAGTATCTTGACGCTATCATCCTGGGTGCTTTTCTTTTATCGGTTTCCCTGATATAATACCATAAAAGAGGAAAGGAGGAAATTCCATGTCCGAAATAATTTTCCACATCGATGTAAATTCCGCCTATTTAAGCTGGACCTCTGTGGAAAACCTGAAAAACGGCAGCGGACCCGATCTACGGACTGTTCCTGCAATTATCGGCGGTGATGAAAAGAAACGTCACGGTGTGGTTCTGGCCAAATCCACACCAGCCAAAGCTTTCGGTATCGTCACCGGAGAGCCCGTGGTGTCTGCACTGAAGAAATGCCCGACGCTCATTATGGCTCCTCCCGACCACCATCTGTACCGTCAGTACAGCCGACGTCTGATGAACTTGCTGGAAACTTACACTTCCGATCTGGAACAGCTGTCTGTGGATGAATGTTTCCTCTATTATTCACCTATCGCCCATCGCTTTCCCTCACCTGCGGCCGCCGCTTCCGTTATAAAGGATCATATTTTCCGGGAGCTGGGATTCACAGTAAATATAGGAATCGCTCCCAACAAGCTGTTGGCGAAGATGGCCAGCGATTTTCAGAAACCTGACCGGATACATACACTTTATATGGAAGAAATTCCTGAAAAAATGTGGCCGTTGCCCGTAGGCGAACTTTATACCGTAGGCAGGTCCAGCGCAGCGCGTCTGAATCAGCTGGGAATCCATACCATCGGGGATCTGGCCGCTGCCGATCCGGAATTTCTCGTTTCCCATTTCAAAAGCCATGGCAGACAGATGTGGGAATTTGCCAACGGCATTGACCTGAGACCCTTTCAGTTCCATCCGGAAAAAGCCAAGGGAATCGGTAATTCCATCACTTTATCCAGAGATGTGTCTTCCAGGAAAGAGGCTTTCCAGATCCTTCTGTCCCTGTCGGAAAGTGTCTCCAGCCGTTTACGAAAGGCTGAAATGATGGCCGGAAGCATCTGCGTGGAAATCAAATACCATACCTTTGAAACCTGCTCCCATCAGATGAGCATGCCATCACCGGCCAATACCACAGATACTCTTTACCGCCTGTCCTGTATTCTGTTCGACGAACTGTGGAATCAGACTCCCATCCGTCTTCTGGGAATAAGAACCTCAAAACTGGTATCCGAGGATACCCCCATACAGATGTCCATCTTCGATTATCAGCAGGATTTATCTCAGAAAAAGACAATGAATTCTGCTCCCATGGATACCGCCAAACAGCGGAAACTGGAAGAAGCGCTGGACTCTATACGAAAACGATACGGAAAAGACGCCGTCCGGCGGGGCAGTTTTCTGAACATTTCTGATAAAGATTAGTATGTCTGCCTTCTCTCCCGGATACGATAAAAGGACTGGATCCATTTCAGATTCAGTCCTTTTTATTTAATATTCCCGCTGACTGTAGCCATGGGCCTCTTCCAGCATCATATCTTTTACTTTCATCAGCCGGATTTGCGTGCTTCTCTCATTTTCATCCAGCTTCATAGTAATGTATTTGATATTTCTCTGAGTTTCCGGAATGATCACATGTTCCAGAGCATTTACTCTCCTTCGGGTTTTCTCAATCTCCGCCGCCATCAGCTGACAGGATTTTTCACATTCCGCAAGACGAATCATATCCGGCAGAATATCCGCCAGGGATTTTACCGCATCATCCAGATCACTGGAAGTAAACGCAAAACCATAGGAGTAAATGTCATTGTCGTCCGGCGTTCGGGTTCTGTAATCAAAAACCGGAATATCCACACTCATGACATTCTTCCGCTCCGGTTCCAGATAAACTTCCTGTTTGGGTGACAGCAGGGCCGTGTGCATGGCTTCCCCCGTCATAGTCGCCCTGGCAATGACAAAATTCTGATTAGCGGAAAGGATTCCCTTTTCCACCCGTTCCCGAAGTCTCATATTCTCCTTCACCAGATCCATAAACTGACGCATCAGTTCGTCTCTTTTATCTTTCAGAAGCTTATGGCCCCGCGTGGCAGTAACCAGCTTCTTTTTCAGTCTGGTCAGCTCCATCCGGGTAGGATTTACCTGTGTCTGTGCCAAAGGGCATCACTCCTTTCCCGTCTGATAGTACTGATCCAGGAATCTGTCATCAATACGCTTCAGTTCGCTTCTGGGCAGCATGGACAGAAGTTCCCATCCGATATCCAGCGTTTCCTCGATATCCCGGTTAGCATCATATCCCTGGGAAACGTACTTTTCTTCAAAAGCATCGGCAAATCTGGCATAAATCAGGTCAATATCCGACAAAGCCGCTTCTCCCAGTATCACCATCAGCTCTTTGGCGTCTTTCCCTCTGGCGTAAGCTGCAAACAACTGATTCATCGTATTGGAATGATCCGCCCTTGTCTTTCCTTCCCCGATTCCCTTATCCTTCAGCCTGGACAGGGAAGGCAGCACATCGATGGGCGGTCTTACACCCTTCCGGTAGAGCTCCCGGCTTAAGATAATCTGACCTTCTGTGATATATCCGGTCAGGTCGGGAATCGGATGGGTTTTATCATCCTCCGGCATAGTTAAAATGGGAATCATTGTGATACTGCCGTTCTTTCCTTTCTGACGTCCCGCTCTTTCATATATGGAAGCCAGACTGGTATACATATATCCCGGATATCCCCTCCGTCCCGGCACCTCTTTACGAGCCGCCGATACCTCCCGCAGAGCATCGGCATAATTGGTGATATCCGTCAAAATAACCAGTACATGCATATCTTTTTCAAAGGCCAGATATTCCGCCGCTGTCAGCGCCATCTGAGGTGTTGCGATTCTCTCAATAGCAGGATCATTGGCCAGATTGATAAACAGCACCGTCCGGTCAATGGCTCCCGTCTCACGGAAGCTTTCCACAAAGAAATTGGATTCCTCAAAAGTAATACCCATAGCAGCAAAAACAACGGCAAAAGGTTCCTGCGTTCCCCGAACTCTTGCCTGCCGGGCAATCTGCGCCGCCAGATTGGCGTGGGGCAGACCGGAAGCAGAAAAAATCGGCAGCTTCTGGCCGCGGACCAACGTATTCAATCCATCAATGGCGGATATGCCTGTCTGAATAAACTCTTCCGGATAACTTCTGGCCGCCGGATTCATGGGCAGGCCATTGATATCCCTGCGAGCTTCCGGAAGAATCTCAGGCCCATCATCAATCGGTCTTCCTAATCCGTCAAATACCCGGCCAAGCATGTCTTCTGAAACGCCCAGTTCCATACTTCTTCCCAGAAATCTTACTTTACTGTTGGACAGATTAATGCCTGTGGAGCTTTCAAAAAGCTGTACCAGGACGTCACTTCCATTGACTTCCAATACTTTACACCGGCGCACTTCTCCGTTGGCCAGCTGAATTTCTCCCAGTTCATCATAAGTTACGTGTTCCACTCCCCGGATCAGCATCAGAGGGCCTGCCACTTCCTGTATCGTTCTGTATTCTTTTGGCATCAGTCATCCCCCTTTCCAATCTGTCCTGCCACCTCAGCCGTCAGTTCATCACTGATGGCTCTGTATTCTTTTTCGATGTCCTTTTCCGGTGTATATTTATACCGGCCGATTCTTTCCCGGACCGCCATATTCAGCAGTCCATGCACCGGCGCTCCCTGGTTCAGAGCTTCTTTGGACTTTTCATAATACGCAATCACCAGCCGCATTAAGAGCAACTGCTTTTCCAGCGATGTATAGGTATCTGTCTCATGAAAAGAATTCTGATGCAGAAAATCTTCTCTCACAGAACGCGCCGCTTCCATTTTCAGACGATCCGTGGGGGACAGCGCATCCATACCCACCATTTTTACGATTTCCTCCAGCTCCGCTTCATCCTGAAGCAGACTCATCAGTTTCTGCCGGTTTTCCATCCAGTCATCGGACACATGATCATCAAACCAGTTCCCCAAACTGTCCAGATACTGGGAATAGCTGGTCAGCCAGTTGATGGCAGGGAAATGCCGTTTATAAGCAAGGGAAGAATCCAAACCCCAGAACACTTTGACAATCCGCAGCGTTGCCTGAGACACCGGCTCCGATATATCGCCTCCCGGAGGAGAAACGGCTCCGATCACAGACAGAGCGCCTTCTCTTCCCTCTTTTCCCAGAGAGATCACATGACCAGCTCTTTCATAAAACTGAGCCAGGCGGCTGCCAAGATATGCGGGGTATCCTTCCTCGCCGGGCATCTCTTCCAGGCGCCCTGACATCTCACGCAGCGCTTCCGCCCACCGTGAAGTAGAATCTGCCATCAACGCAACCGAATAACCCATATCCCGGAAATATTCCGCAATAGTAATCCCCGTGTATATGGATGCCTCTCTGGCCGCCACCGGCATATCAGAAGTATTGGCAATCAACACGGTTCTCTCCATCAGGGAGCGTCCCGTTTTCGGATCTTTAAGCTCAGGAAATTCATTCAATACATCCGTCATCTCATTTCCACGTTCACCGCATCCGATATAAACTACGATATCAGCCTCCGCCCATTTAGCCAGCTGGTGCTGGATTACCGTTTTTCCGCTTCCGAATGGCCCGGGAACCGCAGCAACTCCCCCCTTGGCCAGGGGGAAGAAAGTGTCAATTACCCGCTGTCCCGTTATCAGCGGAACATTGGGCGCCAGTTTCTTTTTATATGGCCGCCCCTGCCTTACCGGCCAGCGCTGCATCAGAGTCAGAGGACAGTCTTTCGTCCCCGTCTCTATCACAGCCACGGTTTCTTCCACCGTAAATTCTCCCTCTTCAATACTTTTTACCCGGCCTTTCACTGAATAGGGAACCATAATCTTCTGCTGCACCACAGAAGTTTCCTGCACCGTACCGATAATATCTCCCGGCTGCACCTCATCTCCCGGCTGCACTGCCGGAACAAATTTCCACTTTTTATCCCGTTTCAGGGAAGGCACCTCTACTCCGCGCTTCAGATTGTTGCCTGATATTTTCATAATATCATCAAGAGGCCGCTGAATACCATCGTAAATACTGGAGATAAGCCCGGGCCCCAACTCTACGGAAAGTGGAACGTCCATGGATTCCACCGGCTCTCCCGGTCCCAGACCGGAAGTCTCCTCATATACCTGTATGGAAGCCTCATCACCATGTATCTCTATAATTTCGCCGATCAACCGCTGACTGCTGACGCGCACCACGTCAAACATATTGGCATCCCGCATCCCTTCAGCGATAACCAGCGGACCTGCCACTTTTTTTATTGTGCCTTTACTCATCAGCACCGCCACCCGCCTTTCTATTATTTTCACTCACTGCCGAACAGGATATCCGAACCAACCGCCTGCTCAACCGACTTTTTCACGCCCTGTATCCCGGCGCCCGTATTTCCGGAAACTCCCGGTATCAGAATAATGGCCGGAAGCATCTGCATTTTATACTTTTCAATCTGTTCTTCCAGCAAAGCCGCCAGCGCTTCCGTAATGTAGATCACTCCGTACTTTCCTCCCGCTGCCAGCTGTTTCAGAATTTTTTCTCCCTCTTCCCGGTTGGATATCGGAAATGTCTCCAGCCCCAGGGCGGCAAATCCAAAAATGCTGTCATAAGCACCCATCACTGCAATTCTATACATACATTTCCCTCATTCTTTCCCGGATCGCACTGTCGGGAAAATTATTCTGTTTTCCCGTCAGGATAATACGTACCGACTTTATCTCGTTTTCCCGTGCCAGAATGTAAGCAATCAGAGGCCCTACAGAAAATGGATTATATTTCTGAGGACGGATTGTCTCTATCAGCCGGTTGTCACACCAGCACTCAAAAGCTGATGAAGACTGCTCCAGCGCATCTGCCGCATCTTTAAGTCCCGACTCATTTAAGTAATCCCTTATGGCTCCTTCTCCCTGAAGGGCAGCTTTCATAAGCTTTTCCACATCCAGATCCTGACACTCCGCCATGGCGCGTCTCATAAATTCCAGTGTTTTCCCTGTTCTGCAGGAACGCACCGCAATTTTAATATCAGAAACTGTCACCAGTGATCTTGCGTAATCTCTGATAATCTCCACTTTGGAGTTTTCTCCTGCCTGCGAAACCGCTTCCAAAGCTGCTCTGTCCAGAATTATGTCACAAAGCTGTCCGTCTCTTCCATGAAGAAGGCTTTCATAAGCTTCCCTTGCAGCCTCACGCATAAATTCCGGCAGACTTTCAAAATCTTTTTCTTTTACGATTCGTACCATTTCCTCTGCCGGAATGGAACATCCCTCATAAAAAAGGCCAGAATCCACTCCATTCGTACATACGCCCTTAATTGCCGCTTTCAGATTATGAAACAGATTCTGATATGACAGTACGGCAAAAGGCGTCATATCCGGTACCATCTCCCGTATGATATCCCAGGTCTTTTCCCTTTCCTTTTTCAATATGGAGTCCCCATCGTTTTCTCCCTGAGGATCTCCCCAGCCATGCTCAATTAAAAATGCCACTGCACTGTCATAGTCAGAACAGGCAATCATCTGTTCCAGCTGGGAAGAGGAAAACAAAGACAACTCCAGTGCCCGTATTCTGGCAACCGCATAAGTATAACTTTTATCTGACATATCAATGACCTCCCGGATGTCTGTCTACTGCGGGAAAAGAAAATCCCGCGCTTTGTCCTGCAGCTGCTCTTTTTTCTCATCAAAAATCGCACGCAGAGTACAGTTTTCCTCTATTCCTCCGTATATCAGAACAAAACCGCCTTCTATGGACATCTCCGTCTCCGACAGTTTCAGACTGCCTCCCTTTTTCATTGCTGTCATCTTAATTTTAGCCTTGAATGCCAGAGGCATCCGCTTCATATCCGCAGCTGAAAAACAGATTTCTCCGGATTGAGGGAGCGCATACTTCTCCAGCAGCTGCTCCATATAGGAGAAATAGGTTTCGGTATCGGCACTGCACATTGCCTGATAGGCCTTTTCCATTATTCCGGAAATAATCTCCTGTTTCGCTTTCAAAAGAGCATTTCTTTTCTGAAAATCAGCTCTGGAACGCATCTTTTCCCGATAATTCCGGCAATCTGTCTGCGCTTTATCCAGAATCTCCTGTTTTTTGTGCTGTGTTTCCAGCCGTGCATCTTCCCTGATGGATTCTGCCTGTATCTGAGCTGCCTTTATTTTCTGCTGAGCGACACTGCTGGCTTCTTCTCCGATCCTGTCTAAAATCTTATCCAATCCAGTCATTCTTTCCGCTCTCCTTTATCAATGATCCTGCCGTTACATCGGAATTCCTGTCACTGCCAGGATAGAAACCAGAAGAGAAAGAATCGCATAGGTTTCAACCATGGCCGGAAACAGCATAGCTTTACCGAACTGCTCCGGTTTCTTTGCCACAATACCGATAGCAGCAGCGGCCGTAGTCCCCTGATGTCTGGCTGAAATCAGACCTACCAGTCCTACGGGAAGGCAGGCTGTGAAAATCAGAAGTCCTGTCGCCAGAGAAATATCGGCAATCTGCCCTCCCAGAACTCCGATCTTGGACAGGGTTAAAAAGGCCACCAGAAGTCCGTAAATACCCTGTGTACCGGGAAGCAGCTGAATAACCAGTACCTTTGCAAATTTGCTGGGATCTTCCGTCACTACCCCCGAGGCAGCCTGACCGGCCACGCCTACTCCGTATGCGGAACCCATTCCTGAAAAAATTACCGCAACTGCAGCTCCCAATAACGCCCAAACAATACCACTCATAATATGTTTTCCTCCTTGATATCCACATATTTTGTATTTTCCTTAAAAGGATGAAATGCCCTTCCGCCGCCTTCATAAAATTTCCCGAAAAATTCCACGTACTGCAGACGGCAGGTGTGCACATAAGCACCTAAAAGATTGATACCTATATTAAATGTATGTCCGATGAGGAACACTACGATAAAAAGAATCGCTCCTGCAATTCCACCACCGAGCATACTTCCCATCTGATTTACCACGGATGCAATGACTCCCGTGGCCAGCCCCAGCGCCAGCAGACGGGAATAGGAAAGCACATCACTGACCCATCCCGTGATGTTGTATAAGTCATATGCGCCCAGCGCGATTCTGATCCCCGGATTTTTCGATGACCGGCCGGACATCAGCAGAATACCGATGGCCCCTATTATGGCCAATATCTTCGCCAACTGATTCAGCCATCCCGGAAACACAAAGGTGATCTGTGATATGGAAGCGAACAGGCTTGTGGGAAGCAGTATCAGGATCAGGCCGATCAGAAGACTGAACCACAGCGCCACATCACAGATAAAATCCATATATTTTCTGTCTTTCAGACAGATATACCCTTTGATTCCCAACCCCAGAAACAAATGAATGACCCCAAACAGCATGGAAAATACCAGCATCTTCATCGGCTCGTTCAGCGGCACAAACCATGCGGCCGGTATACTCACCTCGCGGCCAAAAAACGTTCCCGAGACCACATCAACCAGATCGCCGAAATAACCGCCAAACATGATTCCCCAGAACAGCGTAGACAGGCCGCACCAGAAAAACAACTGAAGAGACTTTCTCATACTGTCACCCATTCTCGGGAACCGATACAGCAAAACGCCACAGACGATAGACACCAGCAGACCGTAAGCCGCGTCCGAAAGCATCAGTCCGAATAAGAACACATAGCAGACGGCCATAATCATGGAAGGATCCACATCATCTTTTCCAGGCAGCCCAAAGGCGGACAGAACACCTTCCACTGATGCGGCAAAACTGTTGTTTTCCAGCAAAACCGGCATCTCTTCCTCCTCCGACGGTTCCTCAATCTCCACCATAGCTTCATAACGGGAGACAAGATCCTTTTCAACGGCTGATGCGTATTTTTCCGGAATATACCCGCTGACAAAAAACACATGTTCCGTCTGGGGCAGTTTCCCCAGAATTTCATACTTTTCCGCCCGTATTCTGAAATAGTCCGCCAGCAGTCGATACGATGCCTTTTCCTTACGGAACTCTCCGATTTTCTGTTCCAGTTCCCTGTTTGCCTGGCAAAGTCTCTTCTGTTCTCTAAGTAATTCTTCTCTGATTTCCTCCGGTCTTTTCGCCGGCATCTGAGACGGAGCTGCAAATCCAATGCTGCGCAGAGCGTTTTCCACCCGAACTTTGTCAGACTTCATACACAGCACTGCCAGATAAGTATAATCTTTATCTGCAGAAATAATCTCCATATCCACCGCTTCAACTTCCGGCGCATTTTCCACAAATGTACGGTAAATGTCTTCCTGGCTTTGGGCTCCCGGTACCGTGCCAATCATCATGGCCGTCTGCATGGTGCCCTGATAATTCATGGGCACGCTTAAAGGCATCCAGGGAATCAGACTTTCCATCTGAACCTCCAGCTTCTGCATTTTTCCCGTGTTTTCACTGATTTCTTTATCCAGTTCCGTAAGTTTTTTTATGTTTGCCAGCAGATCGTCTTTTGCCTGAATAACTGATTCATACTCTGCTTTCTCCACCAGAGGTTTCCCTTCCAGACTGGAAAACAGGGACTGTTTTTCCGGCCAGTACGACTGCAGAATCTCCAGTCCCCGTTCCGCTGCCTGCGTATATTTCAGAAAACTGGCCCGGGCGCCGGCCGTATCCATCTTTATCAGTCCGTCCTCTTCCTCTTGCGGCAGACTGATATCAATTTCTACTCTGCCCAGCGCCTGCAGCCGTTCCAGAATAGCCTTCCGGTTCTTTTTTAACGCGCAGACTGTGATCCGCTGCATTTTCAATACTGCCATAGCCGCATCCCTCCTACTTTCATATAATCTGCGCAATCAAAAGTCTGACTGCCTCTTCTTCTTTCCGGGATGCCATTCTTCTCACTTCCGCAATCTGCTCTTCGGCTTCTCTGGCAGCTTGGACAAGTTGTTCATCTCCTCTTTTTTTCTCTTCTTTCAGAAGCCTTTCCGCTTCAGCCCTCGCTTGCTGAAGCTGCTGTTCTTTCCATTCAGATGCCTCTTTCTGTGCCTGGATTATAATCTGTTCCGCTTTCGCCTGAGCTTCCTGGACAATCACATCTGATTTCCTCTCTGCGTCTTTTACTGCTTTTATTGTCGCATCTAACACAGCTTCACCACCCTTCTTATAGTCAAAAATATAACATACGCCTTTCTTGTTTGTCAATAAATTAACAGGATTTATTCCACTTTTATCCAATTTTTCAGCAGAAAATTCTTTTTATTTATCATTTCCTGAATTCACCTCAATATCCCAAAAGAATATACAAAAAACATCTGTTGTGAAATTCAGAAAAATCATCTATACTTTATGTCATACACTCAATTTTTCATGCATTAAAAAGGGAGATGAATTCAGGTGCTTCAAATCCATCACATCAAAAAAGAATATACCACCGGAAAATTTGTACAGAAAGCACTGGACGATGTCAGTCTGAATCTCCGGGACAGTGAATTTGTGGCAATTTTAGGTCCCAGCGGTTCCGGAAAGACAACTCTTCTGAACATTATCGGAGGTCTTGACCGTTACGACAGCGGCGATTTGATTATCAACGGCATATCCACAAGACAGTACAAAGACAGAGACTGGGATTCTTACCGGAATCACACCATAGGATTTGTATTCCAGAGCTATAATCTGATCCCTCATCAGACGATTTTATCCAATGTGGAACTGGCTCTTACCATTTCCGGAATAGGAAAAGCCGAGAGAACCCGAAGAGCCAGAAAAGCGCTGGAAGAGGTTGGGCTTGGCGACCAGGTTCACAAAAAACCGAACCAGCTGTCCGGCGGTCAGATGCAGCGTGTGGCCATTGCCCGCGCTCTGGTAAATAATCCCGACATACTGCTGGCGGACGAACCCACCGGCGCACTGGACAGTGACACCAGCGTTCAGGTCATGGATTTATTAAGGGAAGTGGCGCGGGATCGTCTGGTGGTTATGGTAACCCACAATCCGGAACTGGCACAACAGTATGCCACACGTATCGTAAATCTCAGGGACGGAAAAATCCGTTCTGATTCAGACCCGCTTCTCATCGATGAAAGCTCCCGGGAGAAACCCCAACATAAAAACATGGGAAAATCCTCCATGTCTTTTTTGACGGCTCTGTCCCTGAGCTTTAACAATCTGAAGACGAAAAAAGCTCGGACTATTCTGACTTCCTTTGCCGGCTCCATCGGCATCATCGGAATAGCTTTGATACTGGCCCTCTCCACCGGCGTAAACGCATATATCGAGACGGTGGAAGAAGAAACACTGTCCGAATATCCGCTTCAGATCCAAAGTACCGGTTTCGATATGGCATCCATGATGAACGTGGGAACCGGTGAGCGCAGCTCAGACCAGGAAGGGGAAGTGCAGGTTCTCAGTATGATTACCGATATGTTTTCCACACTGGATTCCAACGATCTGGCTTCTCTGAAAAAATATCTGGAAAGCGGAAACAGCGGCATCGAACCATATATAAATGCCATTGAATACTCCTATAATATATCACCCCAGATTTATAAACAAAACGGTGATTCCATCCGCCAGGTCCACCCGGACCGCTCTTTTGAATCTCTGGGTCTGGGATCCTCTTCCGGTTCCAACAGTCTGATGTCCTCCATGATGAGCACAAACGTCTTCTATGAAATGCCGGAGAACGACAGCCTTTATATCAATCAGTATGAGGTCAAAGCCGGCCGATGGCCTGAAAATTACAATGAATGCGTTGTAGTCCTGACCTCCGGAGGCGGCATCAGCGATTTCATGCTGTATACCCTGGGGCTGCGCGATCCTCTGGAGCTGGATGAAATGGTTCAGCAGTTTGCCGATGAGGAAACCGTTGAAACCCCCGACGATCTGGGCGAATATACCTACAATGATCTGCTTGGCATTACCTTTAAACTGGTCAGCAGTACAGATTATTATCAATATGACAGCCAGTATGAGGTTTGGACGGACAAAACCGATGATGACAGTTATATGAAAGATCTGGTGGCAAAAGGTGAGTCTCTGGAAATCGTGGGAGTGGTACAGCCTGTGGAGAACTCTAACGGAGCCCTTCTCTCCTCAGGAATCGGATACCCCGCTTCTCTGACAAAACACGTAGCAGAGAAGGCTGCCTCCAGTGAAATCGTCCGCCAGCAAATGGCGAACCCGGATCTTAATATATTTACCAATGAACCCTTCGGCGAAAGCAGCAGTCAGGATGGGTTCGATACGGATTCACTGTTCACCATCGACGAGGACGCCCTGCAGAATGCCTTTTCCTTTGATGACGATAAGCTGTCCCAGGATCTGGCGGAATCTCTTGATTTTACTTCTATATTTAATATTGATCAGGATTCCATCGACCTGGGCGGTATGGTGGATTTCGGCAATATTCAGATTGATCTGCCCCAGATGGAAGGTCTCAGCATGGAAGATCTTATGGGAAACGTACAGCTGAACGTATCTTCCGAAAATCTCACCCGGATGATTTCCGGACTGCTGGAAGGTTATCAGCAATATGCCGCATCCAATCCTCAGGCGGATTACTCCAGACTGGGAGAGTATTTCCTTGATTTTCTGGAAACCGATGAAGCCGGAGAAATTCTCCGGAAACATATTCGGGATATCATTCTGGAGAACGGTGATATCACTGTACCCACAGAACAGTTCCAGATTCTGTTTCAGGAAATTATGACAGGTTTTCAGACTTATGCTGTCGAAAACGGATACACGGATCCCGAATTATTTGACCAGTACCTTATGGAATACCTTCAGACGGAAGAGGCACAGCAGGTACTGGAAACCTGGGCTTCCGAAAATTTCAGGATTGACGATCTGGAAATCTCCTCCGAACAACTGACAGGACTGGCGGAAGATCTCATGGGCGGTTACCAGGCGTATGCCTCCTCAAATAATCTTCCGGATCCCGGTCAGATGGGGACCTACTTCATGGACTATCTGAGCATGGAGGAAACACAGACTCTTCTCACCCAGGGGTTAATGGAAATGCTGGATACCGGCAGCATCCAGCAGGAAATCGGCAGCTCACTCCGAAACTATCTGGAACAGACAATGACCAGCTATATGGGAACCATAACCCGTACTCTGGAAGAACAGATATCCGCTGCCATCCGGCAGATGATGACGCAGATGACCAGTCAGATTGGCAGCCAGATTGAACAGGCTCTGATGCAGGCTATGTCACAGGTGGGCAGCAGCCTGGAAGAAGCGATGAGCATCGATGGGGATGCTTTTGTCAGCGCCTTTTCCATGAACATGACCGGAGAAGAACTGACGGAACTGATGATGTCCATGAACCAGGCGGCAAGCGCTACTTACGAGAGTAATCTTCAGGCACTGGGATATGTGGATTTTGATGACCCTTCCGAAATCAGCATTTATCCCATTAACTTCGAAAGCAAAGAAAATGTCATACGGATTCTGGATGATTACAATCAGCAGATGGAGGATGAAGGAAAAGACGAACAGGTTATCACGTATACGGATATGGTAGGAACGCTTATGTCCTCGGTTACGGACATTGTGGATATCATAAGCTATGTACTGATTGCCTTTGTCGCAATCTCCCTGGTAGTTTCCTCCATTATGATCGGTGTTATCACTTATATCAGCGTACTGGAACGCAAAAAAGAAATCGGTATTCTCCGGGCTATAGGCGCCTCTAAGAGAAATATTTCTCAGGTGTTTAACGCGGAAACGATTATCATCGGTCTTTGTGCCGGTCTTATTGGAATTGGACTGACATTAATTCTTCTGATCCCCGGCAACGCAGCGATCCATCATTTTGCCGATACCAACGAGATTAACGCTTATCTCCCGGTAGGATACGCTGTAATCCTCATTCTGCTCAGTGTATTTTTAACACTCCTGGGCGGATTGATTCCTTCCAGCAAAGCTGCAAAAAGTGACCCTGTAACCGCTCTGCGGACAGAATAAAAACATATCAGAAATGCCATGGAGCACATACATCTGTTCCATGGCATTTTTTATATCTGCTTATCCTATTTTCACATTTTCATTGCGCAGCTCAGCCACAACTTCTTTCAGCCGGCGGCTGTAATACTGATAATTCTTCAGCGGTGTATGGGGCGCTGCCTGATGGTCAGTACAAACAATACATCCACCCTGCTTGATAACCGGACGCAGCCTGTCCAGCTCTTTTTCAATAGCTTCTTCCCCGTCTATAATACAGAGCTTATTAAAGCCTCCGATGAATTTCAACATAGGATACTGCTCTCTTACCTTTACGATATCCACGCCTGCGTTTACGTCCACCGGAAGCACTCCATCCAGTCCACATTCCAGAATCTTGGGAATCATAATGGTAAAGTCCCCATCCGTATCCATAATCACGTTCTGTACACCTCTCTCCCGCAGGAAAGGAATGATTTCTTTATAATACGGAGTCATAAATTCTTCAAAGATATCCGGTGAAATCATCGGACCGTTTTTTCCACTCAAATCTTCTTCAAAGAACACCAGACTGGGCGTTACGATTTTCAGAATTCCGTCCAGCTGTTCTTTATACACATCCGTCACAAAACGGCAGATATCCTGCAGCACTTCCGGTTCGTCATAATATGCATACAACTGCTCCTCATTGCCCATCAAAAACCGTGGTGTCCAAAAAAATCCGCTCAGTCTTAACCGCACCACATACTCTTTATTTCTGCAGCCTTCCCGGAATCTTCCATAGGCTTTCTCCATATTTTCCGGGGTCAGATGAATTTTGATCTGCTCCTGGATGTGGGCTTTATACTCCAGCCAGTCTTCCATACAGGTTACCACCGGTTTTACCGGCGTTACCAGACCGCCGTCTTTGGGGTATTTTCTTATCCAGCCGTCCCTGTCTCTCTTAATTACATACTCGTCAGTCTCCTCCCGGATTTCTTCTTCATAGGAAATAAAAGGAATACGGAAGGCTATTCTCATTACCGGATCCCATCCAAGACCGGTCTCATGTTTGAACACCGGCTCTGCCATCATGGTATTATAGTAATCCTGCCAGGGTTCATAAGGCTCATTGTAGGCATAGAGATTATCAGTAGGCAGTGTGGCAAAATGTACCTTTTCCAGAAATCCGGTATCGTACCCCTGCTCCTTCCAGTTGGCCACTGTTTTGTCCCAGGGATACATGCTCTCTTCGATACATCCTCTGTCCAGACCTTCATTGGAAAAACTCAAGGTCGCCACTTCTCTGTCCCATGCATTCATTGTTTTTCTCCTTTCCATGCTTTTCATATCAAGCACAATACACATTTTCGTTTAATTTTTTCCTGTGGAAATATCCGCACATTTTTTATTCTTCTAATTTCTGTGCATTTCCTTTATTTTTTCTCTGTTTCCCTTGTTTGTAATTAGAGTATAGCATAATATTCTTATCCCCTGTGAGCACAATACAACACAATACTAGCACAAAACGCAAATGTTATAATTTCTCTATTTCTATTCAGCAAAAGCTCTGCAGCACCTCATAATGCCGCAGAGCTTTATTTTCTCCAAACGTCTTATCAGTTGTATTCCGCTACATTGGACGCATCCACCCGCTCAAAAGGTACCCATGTAATATATTCATTATCGGGATCCACGTCAAATTCGCTGCCTTCATTGGCCGGTTTGCCTTCAATCAGATTTTTGGCTGCCAGTACGGCAGTGCTTCCCTGTCCCACTGCATTCTGGAAGGCACTCATAGCCATCTGTCCGTCCGCAATGGATTTCCGCCCGTCTGTGGAAGCGTCAATACCTACAATCGGTACGCTGGAAGGATCCAGTCCTGCCGCGGTCATGGCTTCAACAGCGCCCAGGGCCATGGAGTCATTATTAGAAATAATGCAGTCATAATCAATGGTTGTCAGTACCGGTGAAATCATATCCTGCGCCGTCGCACGGTCATAGTCGGCAACCAGAGGAGCCGTTGCTTCTTCCGCGTTAATTCCCCTTTCCTTCAGACCGTTTAACACAGATTCCGTGCGCAGCGTTGTAGCCGTCAGACCATAATTTCCACTCAGCAGAATATACTTGATATCTGTCTTTCCCTGTTTTTCAAAATATTCCGCCAGATACTCCGCCTGGAGATCCCCTGCCTGGTTTTCATCGGATCCCACATAAACTGCATTCTCATTCAGAAGACTCAAATCCGTGGGATATCTGTTGACAAACACCACCTTCATATCTCCTGCCGCGTCAATACATTCCTGTCCAGTCTCCGGGTCTACCATGTTGATGATAACTGCTTTCTGTCCGTCATTTCTGGCTGTTTCGATAAACTGAAGCATTTTGCTGGTATCATTTTGGGCATCCTGTGTCGTCAAGTCAATCCCCATTTCTTCGGCCGCTTCCAGGGCTCCGGATTCCATTTCACTGAGCCATTCATCACGAACAGATAAAATCATAGTTACTTTCTGGTTTTCAGAACTTGCCCCATCCTCTGCAGATACGTCAGCCTCTTCAGCGGACGCCTCCGCTTCAGAAGTTTCCGCGGAGGTATCCGTACCGCTTCCTCCGCCGCAAGCGGTCAGTGATCCCAACACCATACATCCTGCAAGTAAACTGGCCAAAACTCTCTTCTTCATTTTCTTACCTCCTGTTTTGTTTAATATGTACATTTTTAATCGTATATTTTGGTTCGTTATGTATACTTTGTCCTTTCTTGCAATGAGTATAGCACATGATTCTCCAAGTCCGTGAGCACAATTCGAGCCATTCCTAGCACAAAACGCAAATGTCTTTTTTGCGTGTGCGCACACGCTTTACGGCAAAAAAATACTGCAGCCATACCACAGTATTTTTACTTTCTTTCTTCTAATTTCGTATACTTTTAAAATATTTCGGCGAATATCCCATCACCTTTTTAAACATGCGGGAATAATAATTCGAATCAAAAACTCCCACTTTCGCAGCAGCTTCCGCAATGGTTGACTTATCCCGCTCCAGATATTCCAGAGATTTTACAATTCTCATCCGGTTCAAATAATCCACAGGAGTCAGGCCTGTCACGTCTTTAAAAATGGACCGGAAATAGCTGGGACTCATAAAACTCTGTTCTGCAAGACTGGAAAAATCTATTTTTTCATCAAAGTGCTCTTCAATATACACCAGAGCATCGTAAATCATATCCTTTTTCTGATTGGAATGGTGATTGATTTTTTCATTCCTTTTCATCTGCACCCGGCTTAGCTTCACCAGAATCAGCTGGAGATAGGCGGACTTGGCATATTCCAGGTTGATTTCCTTCTCGCTTTGCTCCCGTACCATCTCCTCCAGAAGGTGCTCCACATACGCCAGCTCTTCACCGTTCAGATGAATAATGCCCTGAGTATTCAGATTCGCCTGCCGTACATTGCTGTCGATGCTGTTATCTTCCAGAGTAACGTATTGCAGTAGCTCATCCCACTGTTTTTTAATATCCTCATTTTTTCCGGAACCCCATGCGCTCTGCAGCATCTGATTGTTTTCATTACTGAGCTGATCCGGATAAAACTGACAGTTTATGATACCCACCTGAGCCTGAATCTCATATCCGTGAGGCTGGTTGGGTTCAATCATAAAAATATCTCCCGGCATCAGCGGCACCTGTACTCCCCGGTAATTATGTATGCAGGAACCTTTTGTAATCACAGAAAACTCGTAAAACTTATGGCAGTGCATTTCCACAGATTCCCGATCATTCCACATTTCTACAGAAACGGGCGTGGAATCATACGCTTTAAATTTTTTGTAAGGGTATGTCCTCTGCGCCATGGTGTCACCTCCTGCCCCAAACTTTATGACAACAAGATTATCCCAAAAATCTTTCTATATGACAAGGGTAACACGAAATCTTTTCCCGCCAATAGCACAAAATGATAAAATTCAAGCACAAAACGCAAAAATCAGGATTTAAAAATCAATGCTTTTACCAGAATACTGATTCCCCCCAGAATAAATACACAGTTCATAACCAGATTCGCTTTTTTCTCACTCAGTTTTAAATCTATGCGTCCGCCGATCCAAAGTCCCAGAACAGCAGCCGGTACTGACAGCATGGTAATCCACAGGGTAAACGTATTCAACATGCCGTTGATGGCATACATAATCAGACGGAATACATTTTCAAAGCAGAAGATAAAACAGACGTTGGCCCTGAACTGATGACGGTTGGACACATATCTGTTCAGATAAGCAAGGAACAGCATATTAATGCCGAACAATCCTGACAGGAAGCCGGAAATAACGGAAATCAGCCCCATAACAATGGGATGATTTTTCTTTTCCGCAGTTGTCTCTTTCCTGGTTATCATCTCAATCCCCAGCCCAATGATAAATACTCCCAGTAAAGCCTTGATAATCCACTGGGAACCTATTTTCAGAAATAATGTTCCCGGAATCACACCAATCATAATACAGACAGCAATGGGTATCGCCAGTTTCATAATAAACGATTTTCTGTTTTTTATGGAGATGTAAATATTGACAAACATATCCACCGGAAGTACTCCGGGGGTAATCTGCAAATTGTCGATCCGCATGGCCATAATGGGGTTGGCAATGAGCGGGTTGCCGAATCCGGCCAGGCCTTTAACGATATAACCAATAAATTGTGCTGCGAAGATAAAAAGCGCAAGATCCAATGTCATTTCCATAATCCATATCCCCCGATTTCATATACTTTATTTTTATCTATTTTATACCGGGTTTACCTGGAAGACAATTATATTTACATGCATCTTATTAATATTTTGTGCTATCTGATTACGTTTCTGCTTCATTCACTTTTAGATTTCTTGCACACTTTCTTTTTCTATGACACAAACACTTTAAAACACGGTATACTATTTTTAAAAACAACATCAATACTTGTCCTATGACAGATAAGAAAGGAGCAAAATTATATGAATGTAAAATTGGGAATCTGTAATTTCTGCGTACCGGGCACCGGCGTTTTCGCGCCGCAGATCGTATCGGAAATGGGACTGGACGGAATGTCTATTGAGTTCGGATCCTGCGAACACGGCTGGGCGTTGTCTCAGAAAAAAATTATGGATCTGTATCTGGATGCACAGCAAAAATACGGTATCGAATACGCCAACATTGGATGCAGCGACGGCGACAACGTACCTTTCTACGCACCGGAAGGCGACCCTATGTATGACACCGTTCAGTTTTGGGTAACAAAGGCTGTAGACGCTGCCGCCTATATGAAGATACCGATGGTATTTTTCTCCAATTTCAATGCCAGTCTGGCAGATACGGAAGAAAAACTGGAAAACACGGCAAAACGGTATCGTTTTCTCTGTGACTACGCCGGAGACAAGGGAATTGAAATTTCCTGCGAAAATCCTCTCAGCGTGGAAAAGCAGCTGCAGCTGGTAGAAATGGTAGACCGCGAGAACTTTTCACTGTTTTACGACAGTGACAACTATACATATTTCACCGACTACAAACAAATCGATATCTTAAAGGGCATATATCCCCATATGGGAAACCAGCTCCACGTTAAGGACAGCACAAAGGGCTGCATCGCAAACGCTATTATCGGCAGCGGCGTGGCAGATTTCTATGATTCCATCGCTTATCTGAAAGAGCAGGACTACCAGGGATGGATTATCCTGGAAAATCTTTACGAGCTGGCTCCCATGCGTCATCTGAATCCGGATTACTTTGAATTGATGAAGGAAGATATCCGTGTATTAAAAGAAGCTGTAAAATAAGCATATAGCAGCGGGCCAGGCGTTAAGGCCTGGCCCTTTCTCTTCTCAGTCTGCATTTCTGCACAAACCGCTTACAATCTCCACCCATTTCCAGAGTCTCTGCGGATCATACCGTACCGTGCTGACATCCTTGATGATAATCTCAACATTACAGTTTTTTAAAAGTTTTAATTTCTCTTGCACATCCCGACGAACCGATTCTTCATCAAAAGTATCTCCGGCAAAACAGGCGGGACTGGTTTTTAGCGAAACGACATAGTCACGTCCTACAACTTCCGCCATATGAGCCGTATCACTCCAGGGACTGCAGGAAATCTTCCGGAGATTTCTGATCTGTTTCAGCTGATCGATCTTGATATCCAGCCGTTCACAGCAGCCGTAATAACTCAGGCCAAACCGTTCCAGCCAGGGTTTCTCATAGGCGATGGAAAATTCCTCATGCATCTGGGGCGATACGGAAGTAAAGAACTGGCTGGCCGCAGCCCCCCACATGTCGCTGCACTTCATACCGGTCATGGTTCCCCGGGGAAGATCTGATGTATAGCCATATGCCCCTGAGCCGATCCGGTAATTCAGATTATTGGATCCCATGCAGCCCAGAGCTTCATACTGGTCCAGGGCGCCCATGTAGGCGTCCATAATTTTTCGCATGGACGCATGCACCAGTTCCGGCTCCAGCGCCACATTCAGCAGCAGTTCATTGGTTCCCATCAGCTGAACCAGGTCATCTGCCGGAGCGAACCAGAATCCCTGCATTCCTCTTATTTCCACCGGAATCGTATCTCCCAGCATCTCCTGATACGCCGTAAAAGTCGCTCTTGTTTTTTCTTCATCCAGCGTAACTTTCGGGGTTACAATTTTTTCCGTATCTTCCATGGTGACAATCTGGGGAATAAATTTATGACTGACAATATTATTATTGGCGTCACTGGCCAATGTTTCTTCCGTTATGGCAATACCCATACCGGAATTTTCAATAATCATCGGCGAGTAAAATACAGGCTCCAGAACCATATCCCCCGGCATGTGACGCCACATATAAATTCTTCTTCTCAGCTCCTCTTCTATCCTCCGTGCAAAGGGCGTTGAGGTTTTCAAAGTCAGCTCATCTTCCACATTCAGCTCATGCCATGGAAGTTCATTATGCCATACCATCGGCCTGGCATTTTTCAGATCATTTACCTTTCCCCACAGAACAGCGGTTTCCTTCTGCATCGGAAGCGCCGCATACTCCATATACTGAAGAGCCAGTTCCCGGATCAGCGTAATATCTTCTTCCGTATACTCCGGTAAAAGAAACTGGTACGCGGCATCATTGGAAACGGAGGTCCCCGGGGAATCAAAAGCTTCATGGGATGTCATATTAGTAGCCATTTATATCCTCCTTTTTTACATTTCTATTTTATGTATAAATTATTTTCTTTTTTATACATTTTAATATAACGGATTGAGATACATTTGTCAACGTATATCCCAAAACATCCCTTGATTCTTTTTACATTTTATACTATGATGTAAAAAAATGTGAAGGAGAGGCTCTCATGAGAATTACAATGCAGCAAATCGCCGACATCGCCGGCGTTACACGGGCAACCGTAGATAAAGTAGTACACAATCGTCCCGGCGTCCGCCCGGCAACCAGGGAGCATATACAGAAGATATTAACGGAGTATAATTATCAGGCTGCCGGCACGCATACGCTCCCGGACTCTCCTGTTTCAAAAAGGCTGGCCGTTGTCACACTGCCTCCCTCTTATGACTACTATTTTCAGGATCTGAAAAATGGAATGGAAAAGCAGCTGAAGATGTACCAGAACTCCGGCCTGAATACGGATTACTATTATTACGATTCTGCCGACCCGGAATCTGTTCTGTCCACCCTCTCCTATCTGGAAGGGGAACCTATTGACGCCCTTGCCGTCCGCAGCGTCAACTATCCGGGAGTCAGTCTGTGTATAAACCGTCTGGTAAAACGCGGCATTCCTGTTATCACCTTCGACTCTGATCTTCCGGACACGGAGCGCATGTGTTTCATCGGCGAAGATCTGAACAGAACCGGCAGAATTTCCGCATCTCTGATGGCCAAGCTGTTGAACGGGCAGGGTAAAATTGCCATCATCGGTTCGTCTCTTAATACAAATTCCACATTCGAAAGATTTGAGGGCTTTCTGTCTCTTTTAGCAGAAGAGTATCCCAAAATCCAGGTGGCAGAAAAACTGGAAACTCTGGGGCAGCATTCCATAACCTATGCAAAAGTTCGTGAAACACTGAGAAAACATCCGGATCTCAAAGGGATATGGAACGCCATCAGCTGTAATGAAGATATGATTCAGGCCATTTCAGATGCAGGGAGACTGGGAGATCTGAAAATTGTTTCTCTTACCTTTTCTCCCTCGGTCATCTCACTGGTCAGACAGAATAAAATTGATTTTACCCTAGGTCTGGCCCCGGAAAAAATAGGAGAACTGGTGATACAGACAGTCTATGAATACCTTTATCTGTTAAAACGCCCGGATATCTCTCATATCAAAACACCGGTGCATGTAGCTCTGAAAGAAAATATTGATCTGTTCCATTCCGAGAAATAAAAAAGCCGTCAAGCGACGACTTTTTTTATTTCTTCCGTCAGATTCTGGAGAGTCTGTGCTCTTCTTCCCAAAACACGTATAGCTACATCACCGGATTCCAATCTGGTGATTCCGCCCTCCACATCGGAAGTCTCTTCTATTATATCCTTTATTTTTTCTTCTGCCCCGCCTTTTTCCACCCGGTTTCCTGTCAGAAACAGATTCGCAAGATGCGTATAGGACTCATACATGCCGATCCCTTCCATTTCCATCCGGCCAGGATGATACCGGGTATTATCACGGTAAATCAGTTTTCCCCCACGGCGGATCCTGATCAGAGAATGGTAAAACCTGTACTGAAACCTTTCTCCGGAAGCACTTCTGCCGCAGGACAGTATTTCATATAAGCCGAAACGAGAAGTCTCATCCTGCAGATTAATCTCCATTCTGCTTTTATAGGCCGAACCCGCAAAGGGAATGGTAGGCTGAGGATAAAAATCAAAAAGCGCATTCGGCTCTACCATTACATCCATGTATCTCTCGGCCCATCCTTCTTTCATTTTATGAATTTTTTCAAAAGACTGAGAGACAAATTCCATCCTGCTGTTTTCACCAATCCGAAAGGTAAATCGCTGCCTGTCGCCGGCCATTACGCCGGCCGAAGCCGAAAGCATCATCACCTGCAGTCCTCCGTCTTTCGGGAAAGGCTCCATGATTTTAAAAGGCGCCGTAAAAAATACATCAGCAAGAACAGTCTTACCGCTTAAGTTTTCCGACACAAGATTTAACTGTGATACTTTACCAAACTGGTTTTCCATGTTACATTCCTTCCAGGAGTACATTTTCTTTAATCCAGGAAACTACCTGATCCACTCCTGATTTCTCCCTGATATTTGTAAACATAAACGGTTTATCACCGCGCATTTTTCTGGAATCCCGTTCCATCACTTCCAGACTGGCGCCTACGTAAGGTGCCAGATCGATCTTATTAATCACCAGAAGATCGGATCTGGTAATCCCCGGCCCTCCTTTTCTGGGAATTTTATCTCCTTCCGCCACATCAATGACGAAAATGGTTGCATCCACCAGTTCAGGACTGAAAGTAGCTGACAGATTATCTCCTCCGCTTTCTATGAAAAGAATATCCAGATCCGGAAACCTGTTTACCATCTCGTCCACTGCCTCCAGGTTCATAGAGGCATCCTCCCGGATAGCCGTATGGGGACAGCCTCCCGTTTCCACACCGATAATCCTGTCCTGTTCCAACACACTGTTTTTTGTCAGAAACTGAGCATCTTCTTTCGTATAAATATCATTTGTAATAACAGCAATGCTGTAATCTTTGGCCATTTTTCTGGTAAGGGCCTCAATCAGCGCTGTCTTTCCGGACCCTACCGGCCCGGCTACTCCTATCCTTACATAAGACATATCCATATCCTCCCAGATCATCCGATTTTATGACATATATATCCTGGAATACAGTCTTTCATGTTCCATGGAACGGATATCAAATCCCGGCGCTCCCACACAGAGCATCTCTTCATCCCATTCCATCACCTGCTCAATTACCTCATCGAAAATTTCAAAAGTATCCGTAAGGATTTTCTGACCTGAGGTCTGAGAAAGAGGAATCGACTTCACACAATTAGTAACCATTGCTGAAGTCTGACTGTATAAATAGTTTTCCAGCATTTCATTTTCTTTGATTCCTGCCGCTGCACAGAAACAGCCATACGCGCAGGCATGCATATGAGTGCTTTCTTCTGCACTTTGATATTTTTCAAAAGCTGAATTTCGGTAGGATACCTTCAACCGACTTACTGTTTTCACGAAACGCGATCCCAGCTTTCTGGCTGCTTCCCTGATTTCCCTGGGAACCAGAGAGACAAAATATGTCTCCTCCAGTTCCAGAAGTTTTCTCATATCTTCCTTCTGTGCAGCCTCATAACAGAGTCTGGATGCCAGCAGTTCTGCGGATGCCAGATTATACCGGATTTTCTTCTCTATATAATTCCGGGCATCTTCTTCATTTTGAATAATATTTTTCTGAATATATGTTTCCAGACCATAGGAATGGGAATACCCGCCAATAGGAAATAATGCATCATTTATCTGCAGCAGAAGATATCTGTTCTCATTGCAGTTCATTTTTCTGTTTCCTCTCAATGATGATGATTATGAACAGCCGCTGAGATGCGGTGATCAAAGTTCAGCCTCTGCACCTCTTTCGTTACTGTCACCCCATGAAGCTTTTCCAGCATCTGATACATGGGCTCATTATAGGGCGTGATAAAAGTATTCTCTTCTTCTCCGTAAAACAGCGGCGCATGGCGGTTTCCGATTTCATAGCAGACTTTCGCCGTCATATGAGGATGGTCTTTATCCACTTTTGCCCGGATTACCATACACTTGGGCGTATGCACAACCAGAGCGCGCTCACTGTCCAGATACAGAACATCTCCTTCATACAGCCCTCTGGACAGCACAGTATCATCCAGACGGATACCAACTTCTTCGCCATTATCTGTCACTTTTTTATGTATCTTTTTAAAGGCTTCATACCATTCGATATTTACATAATCCAACTGATGCCCGGACAGATCCATCTGATCTGCCCGGCCCAAAATTTTTTCACAAAGCATCTTTGCTCTCCTTATGCTTTTACCATAAACCAATCATCATCAATAACCCGGGAATCCAGGCGGTAATGATACCCTCAAACACCTGAAGGCACGGCGTAAACTTGCCCAGTTTTTTCCCCAGAATATCCTCCACGAAAGATGTTCCCCAGAGAATCGCCCAAAGATACCAGATACCTGCCCAGCGGATATCCGGCTCGATTCCAAGAGCCTGACTTCCCACAAAGCCTTCCAGCGTACCGAATACAATCGCATTGATGGCTACAAATGTAGAGAACCAGGCGAAAGGCTTTCCATTCAACTTGAAAATATTGTTAATTGCCACAAAAAGGTAGGTAAATCCGAACAGCAGCCCTGTACCCGCCGCATAATAATTTCCCTGAACCAGATTGACAAAATTAATAAACACTGATAAACCGCCGGTAAAAATGTTCATCACTGCCGCGGCTTTTCCGTCCACATTGCAGAGATTACAGATACCATTGTTAATCAGTACAATTCCAACAAAAAGCAAACATACTCCTAACATCGTTTCCCCTCTCCTATCAGAACAAACTGTACAGCTGTGTCAGCGGCAGTTTTTTCGCCGGTTTGGATGTAAGACTTACACCGTCGGCAGTTACTTCGTAAGTTTCCGGATCCACTGTGATAACCGGTGTGGCATCATTCAGTTTCATATCCTTCTTTCCGATATTCCTGCAGTTTTCCACCGGAACCACCTGTTTTTCCAGATGATATTTTCCTTTAACATCCTCTTCCATGGCTGCCTTTGACACGAAAGTAAGGCAGGCATCATATTTCGCTTTGCCGTGAGCCGCGAACATAGGCTGATAGAATACTGGCTGCGTAGTCGGAATTGACGCATTGGCATCACCCATCTTGGAAGCCACAATCATACCGCCTTTAATCACCATATCCGGTTTTGCCCCGAAGAATGCCGGATTCCAAAGTACCAGATCCGCCATCTTGCCTTCTTCCACAGAACCTACATATTTTGAAATACCGTGGGTTATTGCCGGATTAATGGTATATTTGGCAATATAACGTTTTACACGGAAATTATCATTTCCCTTGCCTTCATCCTCCGGAAGAGCACCTCTTTCTTCTTTCATTTTGCTGGCTGTCTGCCAGGTACGGGTGATTACTTCGCCGATCCGGCCCATGGCCTGTGAATCAGAACTCATCATGCTGAAAACACCCATATCGTGGAGAACATCCTCTGCCGCAATAGTTTCCGGACGGATTCTGGAATCGGCAAAAGCCACATCTTCCGGAATCTTTTTATCCAGATGATGGCATACCATCAGCATATCCAGATGCTCATCCAGCGTATTTACCGTAAATGGCATGGTAGGATTGGTGGATGAGGGAAGAACATTAGACGCCGCAGCCGCTTTGATAATGTCCGGTGCATGGCCGCCGCCGGCTCCTTCTGTGTGGTATGTGTGGATCGTTCTGCCGCCGATGGCATCCAGAGTATCTTCCACACATCCGCCTTCATTTAACGTATCCGTATGTATCGCAACCTGCACGTCATATTCATCCGCCACATTCAGGCAATGATTAATGACTGCCGGTGTTGATCCCCAGTCTTCATGAATCTTAAGTCCCATAGCTCCCGCTTTCACCTGCTCAACCAGAGGTCTTTCGTCCGAACAGTTGCCCTTGCCCAGAAAGCCCAGATTCATTGGATATTCTTCCGCTGCTTTCAGCATCATCTTCATATTCCAGGGACCCGGTGTACACGTTGTGGCATTGGTTCCGTCTGCCGGTCCCGTTCCTCCTCCGATCATGGTGGTGACGCCGGAGTACAGCGCGCAGTCAATCTGCTGCGGGCAGATAAAATGAATATGAGTATCAATCCCTCCCGCTGTCACGATCATACCTTCGCCTGCCAGCGCCTCTGTAGACGCTCCTACGGTCATTCCCGGAGTTACGCCATCCATGATGGCCGGATTTCCTGCTTTTCCGATGCCTTTGATTTTCCCGTCTTTAATTCCGATATCCGCCTTTACAATTCCGGTATAATCCACAATCAAAGCATTTGTAATAACCAGATCCAGATCTCCGTCACTGCTGCAGGTTTTTACTGACTGACCCATTCCATCCCGAATGGTCTTTCCGCCTCCGAATTTTATCTCATCGCCGTATGTTGTGTAATCCTTTTCCACTTCTATCACAAGATCCGTATCCGCCAAACGGACTTTATCTCCCGTTGTGGGACCAAACATCATCGCATATTTTTCACCAGAAAGTTTTACGCTCATTCTTCGTGTCCTCCTGTTATTTTATAAATCCTCTCTGTTTTGCCTTGTCCAGTGCTTCCTGTTTCGTTGCCTCTGACACCTGTCCGCAGGTAAGATCCTGGAAACCGAACACTCTTCTGGTACCGCCCATTTCCGTAAGCTGAACTTCTTTTTCTTCACCAGGCTCAAATCTCACCGATGTTCCGGATGGAATATCCAGATGGTAGCCATAGGCTTTTTCCCTGTCAAAACTCAGGCATCTGTTCACCTCAAAAAAGTGGAAGTGAGAACCCACCTGTACCGGACGGTCTCCCGTATTCGCTACAGTAACAACAACAGTCTTCTTGCCTTCATTCATTGTTATCTCTCTGTCTGCCGGAATAATTTCTCCAATTTTCATCTACCTGTTACCTCCCTTACTGAATCGGATTGTGGACCGTTACCAGCTTTGTTCCATCCGGAAAGGTTGCTTCCACCTGAACTTCATGCACCATATCAGAAACGCCGTCCATAACGTCATCTTTTCCCAGCAGCTTTGTTCCCAGCTGCATCAGCTCTACTACTTCTTTTCCATCCCGGGCCATCTCCAGAAGCTCAGAGCTGATATAAGCTACCGCTTCTACGTAGTTAAGTTTCAGGCCTCTCTCTTTTCGCTCTTTTGCCAGATTTCCAGCCATATGAAGCATAAGTTTTTCCTGCTCTTTTGGGTTTAATCTCATGTTCACTCCTCCTGTTACACATATTTACTGCTGCACAACAGCCGCCTGCCGGGCTTATCGCACAAAAAAAAGACAAAGGTACCGTCTTTATGGCACCTTTGCCTTTCTCCGGGTAATTATATCCCTCATTTTTTTCAATGTCAAGTCTGAATTTTACGGATTTCTATTTTACATGTTCGCCGCGGCATTCAGCCATAACCTCCCCCAGTCTTTTAATGTAGTATTTATAATACTCATAAGGTGTGCCAGGCGCCGCCTGATGATCAATGCCGCACAGATATCCCCCCTGACGGATTACCGGCTTTAACCGTTCAAATTCGCGGTCAATCGCTTCGTATCCTTTCAGAATCTCCAGTTTGTTGAACCCTCCGATAAATTTAACATCTGGAAAACGTCTTCTCACATCCACAATGTCCACACCCGCATTTACATCCACCGGAAGAAATCCGTCCACGCCGGCAGACGTAAAGTTGGGAATCAATCTTGTAAAATCTCCGTCTGTATCCACAAAGATGTTCTGAACGCCGCGTTCTTTTAAAAACGGGATAATTTCCTCATAACAGGGTCTTAAGAATTCGTCAAAAGTATCCGGTGAAATCATCGGTCCGTTTTTGCCGCTCAGGTCTTCTTCAAAGAACAGCACCTCCGGTTTTACGATTTTCAGAATTTTATCCATCTGTTCCTTGTAGATATCAAGCTGAAATCTGTGAATATCCTCAATCATTTCCGGATAATCATACCATGCGTACAGCATGGGCTCATTATCCATCAGATCTCTGATGATCCAGAAAAATCCCATCAGCCGGAAGCGAATCGGATAAGCCCCGCTTTCGCTGATTTCGTGATATTTGTCATAGGCCGCATGCATGGCTTCGTCTGTACAGTATTTCCGATAGGCTTCAAGGGTATGTGCCTTATGGCGTTCCCAGGATTCTTCATCCTGCACTACCGGCTGAACAGCTGTGAACAGCTCCCTGCCCTTATAATACTTTCTTACCCATCCGTCAATATCTCTTTTTACCGTAAACTCATCATTATCTTCCAGAACCTCTTCGTCATAGCTCAGAAATGGAATGCGAAACGCCATACGAAGCACCGGATCGTAGCCCAGCTCTTTCTCCAGATCGAAAATCGGGTCTGCCAGCATTGTCATATAATAATGGTCCACCCATTCCACCGGGCGGTCTTTGCGAATATAGCCCACCTCTGTCGGCACCACAGGCACTCTCAGTTTCTGATTAAAGTCGGTAACCAGCCCTTCTTTTTCCCAGTCCGCCACCGTCAGATCCCAGGGCTCAAATGTCTCCTGATGCGCTCCCCGGTCCAGACCTTCATTGGAAAAACTCAGCGTACGAAATTCACGTTCTTTGTTTGTCATCCTTTCCGTCCTCCTATACTTGGTATATCACGTTTCCCTGACTGCAAGTATAGCACAGCGGTTTCGGATTTCTGTAGCACGCATTACATCCAAATTAGCACAAATCACAGGTATTCCACTATGGCAGTTTTTTAAAATACCTCGGCGAGTATCCCATAACTTTCTTAAACATCCTGGAAAAATAATTGGCGTCGTAAATGCCTACTCTGGCCGCCGCATCCGCGATACTGACTTCTTCCATATTCAGATATTCCAGAGACTTTACTATTCTCATGCGGTTTAAATATTCCATGGGAGTCAGGCCGGTCACATCTTTAAACAGGCCGCGAAAATAGTTGGGATTTAAATATACATTCTCCGCAATAGCCGAAAAATTAATTTTTTCATCCAGATGCTCCTCAATATACGAGATTGCGTCGTAAATCATTGCTTTTTTCTGACTGGTATAATTCTTCACCCTCTGATACTCCCTTGTTTTTACCCTTTTAAAAAAGGTCAGAATGAGCTGAAGATACGCCGATTTCATATAAGCAATGCCTTCTTCCGGCATTTCCTGCTCCTGTATCATATCTTCCAGCCAGCCTTCCACCCGCTGCATTTCAGCTGTGGTCAGATGTATCACTCCCTGAGCTTTCAGTTTTGCATGTCTTCCTTTGCTTTCGGGCACATCATCTTTCATAGTCACATACCGCAGCAGCTCATCCCATTGCTTTTTTACATCCGCAAGTCCCTGGGGAAAATCAGAAGATGCGTCCCTGAGAGACTGACCGCACTGCGCATCCAGCTCCTCCGGGAAAAAGTGACAGTTTGTAATCATTGCTGAAGATTTTATTTCATAGCTGTGAAGTTCATGGGGCTGTATCAGAAACACATCGCCGGGTATCAACAGAGATTGCACACCCCGATAGTCAAACATACAGGAGCCTCTCGTCACAACCGCAAACTCGTAATACGTATGACAATGATATTTTACAGATTCTTCCACGTGACAGGGAATCACGGAAATAGCCGTATCATCTGTTCGCGGAAATCCCACATATAATTTATCCATTCGTTTTCATCACTCCGCTTCATCAGTCTGTATTGCTTATTGTACCACTGATTAACGCCAAATGAAACATTCCTCATAATGAGGGGCTGTCGCACTAAATAATTAGTGCGGCAGCACTTTTTTACAGAGAATAAGAGCCAGGTCTGTGCAAGACCTGGCTCTTGGTGTAAAATTTATTTATGCGACTAAATAAAATCTTACAGAAAGA
>JBMNRA010000034.1:0-31200 GCA_050944415.1 Ruminococcus sp. | reverse complement strand
TGACATTAGCGCCATAGAGCAGAAATAGCTGACAGCTCCCCCGAAGATAGCATATCTCCGCACAAGAAAAGGGGTAAACACGAAGGTAAGCGCCGCCGTTACAATACACCCCGCCAGACAGCCTGCCTGATGCCGCATAATGACGATTCCATACTGCAAAAGCTGATAGACGGCTGTAAAGGCGCCCCCGGCCAGAATTACACAGAGATCTCTCCGATAGCCGGAAAGATCTATGCCAAAAAGCCAGGTAAGCACAGGAATTCCCAGAATATACGCTCCCGCCATGCACACCGCCGTGATTCCCGCGATAATCAGAAGCTGACGTTTGATCACTCTGGTAAACCCCCGGAAGTCTCTTCTGCTGAATTTCACCGACAGAGGCGTAATCAGCGGTTTGAGCACAAAACTGGAAAACAGATTTACTACAAACGCCATCATATAGAGAGCATTAAAAATTCCCAGATAATCGTCGCTGTAATAATTCTCCATGGAATATTTGGCGGCATTGACAATATAAGTCATAAAAAATGAATTGATAAACAGCGGCATACAGTTGAAAGTCAGCGAACGAATTACGTCCGCGGAAAAACGGATCCGTATTCCCCCGAAAGATTTCATCAGCGTACTGTCAATAATCAGAATGGACGCTGCATAGACAAGCGCCATAACAGCCAGAGCAGTCAGCAGTTCACCTGTAACTGCCAGGGCAAGCACGAAAGAAACAAGGTACAGGGAAGTTTTCGCGAAGACTCCCCGACAGGCTACATCGTAACGTCCTTTCTGCTGATAACGTCCCTCCAGAAGATCGGACACTGCCTCGCAGATTTTAAATCCGGCCATCAGACAGATCGCAGCCGCCTTTTCCCCTGTATATCCTCCGAAAAATACCCATATAATCCCCACTGCCGCCATGGCGGCAACAGTCACAGCACGGAAACCGCTGTAATCTTCAAATCTGTATTTTTCTGTAACATCGGATGCCTGAAAAGTCCGCATATTATAATAGCCGATGGTAACCAGCTGATTTCCTATAGTCATGGCAATCGTGAATACACCGGCCTGATGGGCTCCCAGAATATTGGAAACCGCCATGGACATCAGAAAGGAACTGCCGGCATAGAGAAGTCCGGCCATTACAGTCCAGAAATATGTCTTCTTCATGGACTCCCCGCCTGACGGCATGAAAATTCTGCTGATCATAAATTACTCCTTCACCTGGAAAGAAAGCTCCGCCGGCGGATGGTTATGTCTTTTTTCTTTGGGCGGGAGCTTCATGTAATCTTTGCCGTACCGCGTTCTCAGATAAACACGGGGACGATGAGGAAATTTCAGTTTAATTCCTTCAAAAGAAAGCTCTCTGGTAGGATAGATGTCGCTTCGTCTCAGCATACTGGTATAAGGAGTGGGATCAAAAAGAAAGGCCACCCTTTCTGTCTTCTGATCCCTGTAACGAAGGGCTGCTTCCTTCGCCTGCCGGTACAGGTATCCGGAAGAAATCCCCAGCACTTTCAGGATCCTGCTGACACAGCCCGCCGCTGCAGCAGCTGCCTGTCCCTTCCACCCTCCAGCATAAATTGTGGGCCGGGATATCTGCCGCAGAATCAGCAGTTTTCCGAAGCACCATGCCTTTGCAGCCTGACGGCGGAGTTTTTTCCTGTCGTCGGCCACATTGTCAAAGCAGAAAATATCAACGCCGATTCCACACCGGTATCCGCAGACCACCGCATCATCATCCCTGAATACCGTACCCTTCCGGTACCACTTGGTAATCATAACAGGAAAAGACTCCTCTGTCTCCGCATTGAGAATCGTATACTCCCCTTCCCGATCCTCACGGGCAGCCTTTAAAAACCGGTCATAATGCTCCCGTGTCATACCCACATCCAGATCATCATCCCAGGGAATAAAGCCCCTGTGGCGGACTGCTCCCAGAAGCGTCCCCCCACATCCAAAATATTCTATGTTTCTTTCTCTGCAGAAACGGTCAAAATCTTTCAGAACTGACAGCTCCGTCTCCTGCAGTTTTTTCAAGACATCAGGTGCATATTCCTGATACAGCACAATATCACCCCTGTTCCGCCGGAAATACCAGCTGTACAATATCATGGCCCCCCCGTTGACTCTCAGGAGGAAACTTCATGTAATCTCCATACTGACGCCGCAGCATATCATCGTTCTTCGCCGGAAGATTAACAGTCAATGGCCCGAAACTCCCCCTCTCCAGGGGATACAGTTCTGATTTTTTTATTACCCAGCGATCCGGATCCATATCATCCAGAATGGTATAGTATTCCGACTTTCCCTGAAAACTTCGCATCAGCTTTTCATACTGCCCCACAATAAAGTCCAAAGACGGCCCCGTTCTCAATATCACATAGCTGGCCAGACAGGCTGCTTTTATCAGCCGGTTTTTCCAGCCTTTTCCATCCAGCTGGGGAACCCTGGTATTCTTAATAATATACAGCCGATTCCAGAATCTTAACCGCCGGTACAGCATGGCCCGTTCTCTCCCTTTTTCCGGTACATTATCATAGGGAAAAATATCCAGTTTTATTCCCGGATGAAGAGGCCACCTGGCATTTTTTCTGGTCATGAACACGGATCCTTTCGGAAACATCTGAAGATAAAAACCCTGTACCTGTTTCTGAATGGATGCACTGTAAAACTCATATCTCCCTTTCAGTTCTTCAGGCGCTGCTTCTACAAAACGATCATAATCTTCCCTCAGCATTCCTACATCCATATCATCGTCCCAGGGAATAAATCCCCTATGGCGCACCGCCCCAATGGCAGTTCCTGATATGACAAAATAAGTCAGTCCGTATTTTTCACAAATCCGGATAAATTCCCCTAAAGTCTCCATACCCAGTTTCTGAATCCGGGCAAGCTCCCCCTGTGTGTACTTTCTCATAACCCCATCTCTTCCTTCATGATTCTCACTGTGTGCTCCAGCCCCTTCTCTATGGGAAACTGTGCCTTAAATCCCAGACGGCGAATTTTCTCCCCGTCCAGAATGGCTTTGGTCGCTGTGGAATATCCCTTTCGTTCTTCCTGATCCGGAACTTTAAAAACCACCCGGGTTCCCGCATATCCGGCCAGAATACCGGCCAGATCCTTCAGCCTGATATCTGATTTTTCATCAGCCACATTATAGGCTTCCCCTGACTGACCCTCCAGCAGGATCAGCAGCAACGCTGCAACGGCATCCGCCACATAAGTGTAGGAGTAATATTGATTCCCTTCGCTCTTTAGTACAATATCTTCCCCCCGGACCGCATTTTTGATAAACTGGGACAGCGCTTTGCTGTCCTCCCAACGCATAGTGGGACCGTAAACTCTGGAAAGTCTTGCCGTCACAAAATCCACACCATATTGGGATCGATATGCCTGACAGATACTCTCTGACAGCCGCTTGCTTTCCGGATAACCTGCCCGCAGGGTGTTGCAGTCCAGATATCCCAGATCCTTCTCCCCAAAGGCTGGAATGCCCGTCACATTTTCTCCGTATATTTCCACACTGGACATCAACAAAAACCTTTTGGGTATGTGATTTTCTGCCAGTTTCATCAACTGCCACAGCCCCAGTATATTGCTGCCGATGGTTCCCACAGGATCAGCGGCATAAGCCAGCGGATGGGTGTTGCTTGCTCCGTGGATCATATACTCATAGCCGGGTTCCGGATTTTGAAGGGGCTTTGTCACATCCCATTCCAGAAAAGAAAGTCCTCTGTCAAGATAAGAGGCAAACTTTTTTTCCGCTTCTCCTCTTTGACGGGTTACTCCCCGGATTTTAATATTATCATGGTACACCAGATTCCGGTACATCAGCACATCGATAAGAAAGGTACCGATCATGCCGCATGCTCCCGTCAGCAATATACTGGTGCTGCGCAGCTTCCCCCAATTCAGAGGCAGCTGCGCAGTCACTGCAACATCACATTGATACTGTTCCGATTTTATCATATTTCCTTTCTTTCCGTCAGGAATCTTCTTCCATCTTCAGATATGCTTTAAACAGTTCCAGATCATCCATCGTCGTAATTTTAATATTCCGGTCCGATCCTCTGGAAAAATACAGCACTTCTCCCAGATCAACCATCATAGTATTGGTATAGGAAGAACCATAAATTCCGATTTTTTCCGAAAAGGCTCTCTCATAAGCCCAGACCAGTTTTCCGAAGGTATAGGCCTGAGGCGTTGCCACCCTGCGAATCTGTTCCCGCGGAATATACTCGCAGGTGCTGTGATCATCCCTGATTTTAAAAATCTGTTCATTATAAGGCATGGCAGTTACGCCGTTGCCGTATTTCTCACAGGTTTCAATTACATCTGTCAGTACGCTTACATCCACCAGCGGCCGGATACCGTCATGAATAACAACAATATCTTCATCACCGCAGCGGCCCTTCAGATTTTCCACTCCGTTTCGGATGGATTCCTGTCCGGTAGCGCCGCCCCCGGTAATCCAGCGCAGTTTCGTGATATTATACTGTTTTGCATAAGCCCTCAGGACATCATGCCATCCGTCCAGGCAAACCACTTCTATGGCATCAATTTTGTCATGATGCTGAAAAGCTTCCAGCGTATAGATAATCACCGGCTTATCCCAGACAGGGATAAACTGTTTGGGAATATCCTGTTTCATCCGCTGGCCGCTACCCCCTGCCAGAATCAGCGCCACATTCATATCTTACCTCTTTTTTCCTTTTCTTCTCTTGCTCCGTTTCACGCTGTTATAAATTGCCCGGATAACCGCCACCAACAAAAGCACAGCAATGACAACAGCCATCACGCGGATAATCATCCGGTAAACATCCGTCATCTCCTGCTCTTTTTCCATCTGCGCTTTCTGCTCCGCCTGAACCTGCGCTTCCTGCTCCGCCTGAGCTTTCTGCTGCTCTTCATCCTCCTTCTGCTGCACCTCGTCCGCAGAAAGGGAGAAGACACCTACCGTATAATCATTGAAGGAATAGCTCTTCACGTATCCTCCGTCCACTTCCGCCTCTGTCACATTTAAGTCATCCTCTGTGACTCCTTTGGGAACCACCAGCTCCCCATCATCCACAGACAACTTCTCAAACTGAGAGAATCCATAATCAAACAGGGCCGTTGTATCTGCACATACCTGTCCGGCATCGGCGCGCATGACCACGGCAATCAGACAGACCCCGTCTCTTTCCGCTGCCGTCACCAATGTATTTTTGGAAACCTCGGTAACTCCTGTTTTTCCTCCGATACATCCCTCATAATATTCCGGCGCGCTGGGCACCAGAAGGGCATGATGACTGGTAAGCGTTCTGGATTCCGGATTCATATTAGTAGGCGGTATGGTGTAGGACAAAGTTCCGATAATCTTAACAAACTCATCATTTTTCAGCGCTTCCCGGAAAATCAGAGCCATATCATCAGCGGTGGTCCAGTGATTTTCATCCGGAAGTCCGCTGGGATTATTAAAGTGAGTATTGGTACATCCCAGTTCCCGAGCCTTTTCATTCATCATATTTACAAACTCTTCCTGGGTTCCTCCCACATGCTCCGCTACCTGAGCCGCCACTTCATTGGCAGACTTTATCATAACGGCATACAGGCACTGCTCCATGGTAAGCACTTCCCCTACCTGCATGTTAATGTTTGTGCCCTCATACATTCGTTCCAGTCCCGTTGCCGTAAACGTCACCTGTTCATCCAGGCTGCTGTTCTCCAGAGCCAGCAGTGTGGTCATTATTTTGGTAATGCTGGCAGGATAACGTTCTTCGTCCTTCCCTTTATCATATAAAACGGTTCCTGTATCCGCTTCCATCAGCACCGCTGTCTCCGAATAGGTATCCGGCCCCTGCGGCCACTCCGATATTTCATTGGTAGCTATGGAATACTGTTCCCCATTGTTCACCTCAGCCCAGACCGGCTGTCCCATCACCAGGCAGACCAGCAGTGCCCAGATTATCATCCGTTTTTTTCTTTTCTTCATGATCCTTCACCTTTAGTCTTCATTTTGCAGTCTGCCTCTGTCATCAAAGAGATATTTTTCTCCCAGAATCCATACTTCCCCTGTATAAGGCCGACCGTTTTCATTCATAAAATACCAGTCATCTTCCCAGCCGAACCATCCTCCGGACACATAACGAACGGATGTGGTATATCCCTCAGCGGTAAATTCATTGACCAGCGCTGCACCGCTTAACAGGACACTTCTTATATCTGTTCCCATATGCTCCAGCAATACGGCGGAAGATTCATCCATATTGGTCAGCGGTCCCGTCAGCACCGCCGTCTCCGGAGAGAAGACGGTCAGTATATCTTCCGGCATGTTCTGCAGATATCCGTGATGCGGCAGCTTCAATATATCCACATGCCCAAGAGAACCTCTGTCCAGCAGTTCCCTTGCTGTTTTAGGTTCCATATCTCCCGTAAACAGCACCGTGTTCTCCCAGAATTCTCCCAAAATCACCAGTGAATTGGCATTCTCATCGCTGACCTGAGTTTTTACTTTTGTGTTATAGAGCTTTAGTTTCGTATGGCTGCCTAAAGTGATTTCCATGCCTTCCGTCAGATCCTGCACCACTTCTGCGCCGCTCGCTCTGGCCTGATCCAGCAGTGAATGATAAACATAAAGATTATCCCACCAGTGGGTACGATTCGTTACGTTTGCATCGGAATAATATTTCAAATATACCGTCTTAGGCTGAAAGGTCCGGATAATCTCATCGGCAGTTCCGATATGATCGCTGTGGGAATGTGTGCCTATGTAAAAATCCAGATTGGAAGAAGTGACACCCACCGACTTCATATAGTAAATCACCTGCTGCTCAAAGCCCTGATTGGTAGTTACCCCATCACGACAGGGATACATCAGATATCTTCCCAGAGGATAATCCCAGTCTTCGCCGGAATCCACCAGCGCGAAATGACCGTTATCTTCCAGCAGAATTGCATCCGTGGAACCCCGCAGGCTGATATAATGGATTCGGACCGCATCTTCCTTTTCCTCTTTCGCCGGCCAGAGCCCTGCCAGCAAAATCACAGCAAACATTCCAAGCATGCCGACAGCCAGTTCTATCTTACGTACCATGATTCGCTCCTCATCTGTCATCCTCTACTATACACAGAATTCCTTCATTTTACAAGTAAAAGTATATTCTGTTTCACTTCCTCCACACTCTTTTCCTCATCCCCGGAACAATATATTACCTTCAGGCCTGCGCTTTTTATCAGTGCCAGGTTTCTCGGCCGTTCTTCGCCCACCACAAGGGCACAGACCATACCTTCTTCAGGGAAAAGTCTCAGAAACTCTCTTTTCATTTTTTTATCCATCCACCTGCCCAGAAGAGAATATAACCAAGGACTGCTCTCCATAACAGCCATCAGAATTTTCCCCGCTGTGCCGAGACATAAGAAAGGATGAACGCGTTCCCGGCAGGAAATCATCCCGGATATTTTTTCAACAATCTCCGGACATCCCAGAATCCGTTCTTTTTCATAGGTAAACAGACTGCTCACATTTTCCTGCTGCAGGCTTTCTGCCAGCCGGATCACCGTTCCGTATTCTTCCGGACTCCGCACTGCATCCCAGAAAAGCAAAAGGGATATGGTTCCTCTTTCTGACGCTTCCGGCAATGCAGGATTCCAGCAAGACACCTCTCTCTTTCCCAGGCCGGCAGCTCTTTTTATTTTCCCCAGCTTTCTGCGCATTTCAGGGATCCAGGGAAAAATCGTACGGAAATACCAGTAACTCTTCCTTTCATATTTGGATTTTTTATTACCGTACACTTTATAATATCGGGTATAATTTCCCAGCTGAGGGTAAACCTGCCGCAGATATTCATGGCTCCTATTTATAAATCGAAACTTTTCCCTCCATGTTCCCACTCCTGTATTTTCCTCACAAGCCACATAAACATGTTTAATCAGAATAAAAAAAAGCTCGTCCAGAAAACGTTCTTTCGCTCCCTCACCGTCATAACATTCCAGTAAGCAGTCAAAAGCCCGGAACAGATCAAAACGTTTCCCGGAAAACCTGGAGGTAAGTGCACCCTTCCTTGATACTACATACCGGTACAGCGGAAACGGAACATACTGAATATTCTCAGCATACAAAAACGACTGATACGTAAACACCAGATCCTCGTAAATACGAAGATTCTGAAATACGATCCGTCGTTTTTCAAGCATAGAACGACGAAAAATCTTGTTCCACAGATAGGGAGTAGAATTGATCAGTATTTCCGGTTCCTGATAGATACTCTTCCCGTAAAGGCCGCATACTGCGGCATCAATCCCCCGATTCTGAACATCCGCTCCGTCCATCCTCTGATATCCGCAACACACAATGTCCGCTCCTGTCTGTCTGGCTGTCCGGTACATTCTTTCGAACATGGAAGGATAAACCGTATCATCACCGTCCACAAACCCGATAAATTCACCTTTTGCCAGCGCAAGCCCCTCATTTCTTGCTGCTGCTGCACCTTGATTTTTTGTCGTTTTCACTATTATTTTTTCAGGATATTCTTTTATCAGACGTCGGACGGTTTCTCCTGTTCCGTCCGTGCTTCCGTCATTAATCACTATAATTTCCAGCTCGGAAAGTGTCTGCGCCGCCAAAGAACTAAGGCAGCGCTCCAGATACTGTTCCACATTATAAGCCGGCACGATAACCGATACTTTAATCATGGCAGTTTTCATTCCTTTTTATTTAGATCCTGCTTAATCTGTGTCGTTGAAATCTCCGGCGTCCGCGGCAGATAAACCACATCACAGTATTCTTTCAGAAAATCAAACTTTCCTTCCCAGTCATCTCCAATCACAAAAGTATCAATATGATACTCCTGCACATCTGTTACCTTCTGCTCCCAGCTTTCTTCAGGTATTACCAGATCCACATACCGGATCGCCTCCAACAGCTGCTTTCTCTCTTCATAAGAAAAATAACACTTCTTCTGCTTCATGTTCCAGTTAAATTCATCTGTAGAAAGAGCCACAATCAGATAATCTCCCAGCTGTTTCGCCCGTCTCAGAATATTGATATGGCCGTAATGGAGCAAATCAAATGTTCCGTAAGTTATTACTCGCTTCATGTTACCTCCTGTACTTACTGCATGAATTCGTCATAGGCGTCCATCACTTCTTCGGTATCGCCCATCATTTTGATTTCCCCCTCATGCAGCCATAAAACACTGGTGCAGAGTTTCCGGATAGTATCCGAATTATGGGAAACAATAATTACCGTCCGGTTTTCATCCATAATCAGATCTTTCATTTTTTGATAGCTTTTCTTTTTAAACTTGGCATCGCCTACGCTCAGCACCTCATCGATCAGCATTATATCCGTTTCCAGAATCGCAGTAATAGAAAACGCCAGTTTTGAATACATGCCGCTGGAATACGTCTGAACCGGCATATCGATAAATTTTCCCAATCCCGCAAAGGAAATGATTTCATTTATTTTTTCTTTTATCTGTGCCTCGGAAAATCCCAGCAGCATGCCGGAGAGATAAATATTCTCCCGCCCGCTTAAAGCTTTCTGAAATCCCACGCCGATGGCCAAAAGAGAAATCGAATATCCATGAAGGTCAATTTCTCCGGAGTCCGGAGAAAAAACTCCCGCCAGAGCCCGCAGCAAAGTGGATTTTCCACTCCCGTTTTTTCCTACAATTCCCAGAATATCACCCTTTTTCACCCGGAAAGATACCCCTCTGACCGCTTCATGAATCTCCGGCTTGGTCTTTTTCAGTCTGAAAAAACTCTTTTTTACCGAAAAGGACTTCAGGCAGCGATAGCTGATATGAAGGTCCCTGACCTCTATTGCGTACTTCTGATTATCCATTTTACTTTAAACCACCTTTGCATAACCGTTTTCGTACCGGTAAATAATCCTGACTCCCAGAGCCGCCACCAGAATGCCGATTACCATCCAGATAGCGAAAATTCTCATATCCGGCGTCTCACCGTACAGCAGACATTTTCGCAGGCCATCCAGAATAAATGCCATGGGATTCATCCTGAGCGCCCACATTCCATAAGGCGCCGGCAGTCTCTTATACACGGAATAAAAAACACCCGTTACATAGAATAAGAGACGGAACAGAATAGTTACAATATTGCTCATATCCTCCACAAAAACTCCCAGATGCATCAAAATCGTCATAGCTGCAAAGGTTATAACCAAAAGCAGCATCAGCAGAGGAATGACCAACAGAACATTCCAGGTTATATGAATCCGGTATGCAATCATCATGCAGATGATAATTCCGAACGATATCAGCATCTTAAATCCGTCAACTCCCATCCGGGTATATGCCAGCACATATTTCGGAATATAAACCTTGTCAATAATAGCCTTGTTTTTTTTCACCATTTTCACGCTGCTGATGGAGCATTTGTTGAAAAAATTCCATGCCGTCAGCCCAACGAAAATAAACGCCGCAAAATATGGCTCCCGTCCGTCAAATACTACGCCGAAAATAAAAGCATAGATCAGCATAAAACATAAAGGATCCAGAATCCACCAGACCCAGTTCAAATATGAATTGGCTACTTCAGCTTTCAGCTGGGATTTGGCTGCCCTTACAATATAACCGGCGTATTTTTTGGAATCTCTGAAAAATCTCATATCATACCATCCTCATTTTATTATCTGACACAATATATCACTTTTTTACACTGATGGCAAGAAAAAAAGGAGAATTTCATTTTTTCACATGCTCTTTCGAAATCAGCTCCTCCAGCTGTTCCTTGCTCAGCCCTTCCGTACTCTCTTTCATAAAAATCACTTTGATTGTCATAAACAGCAGCTTCAGATCCATCAAGAGAGAATAATTTTCTATATACATCAGATCCATTTTCAGTTTATCATAAGCAGTTGTATTGTACTTCCCATAAACCTGAGCATATCCCGTAAGTCCTGCCTTTACTTTCAGACGATAGGAAAATTCCGGAATCGCCGTCTCATATTTTTCCATAATTTCCGGCCGCTCCGGCCTGGGCCCCACCAGACTCATATCGCCTTTTAATATATTGTACAGCTGAGGGAGTTCATCCAGACGAGTAGCACGGATAAAACGCCCCACCGGAGTAATTCTGCTGTCATGCTGAGTAGCCAGTACTGCTACGCCGTCCTTCTCCGCATTGACAATCATGCTGCGGAATTTGTATACTTTAAACCTTTTGCCATCCATGGTCACCCGTTCCTGTTTGAAAATAACCGGACCTCTGTCATAGACTTTTACCGCGATAGCCGTAAGCAGCATAAAGGGACTTGCAATCACCAGCAGAACAGCAGAAATCACAATATCCATTCCCCTTTTTACCAGACGCTGCTCAAAGCTCAGTCCCTGATTTCTGGACAGAAACAGGGGGGTGTCAAACAACGGAAGAATCTCTGAATTTTTCAGAATAATATCCGATATCTTCGGTGTTGTATATACCCGGATTCCATATTTGTAACAGTATTTCAGCAGATTATTCCTTTTCTTGGCATGGATATCGCAGAGAATTACGCCGTCATACTTCAGAATCAGTTCCTTGACTCCCTCCATACCGCTCTCAATATTGACATGCTCACATATATTATACTTGTCCCTGCGTGCATACATTTTCTGCATCAGTGGTTCCGGCGGCCGGTCCTGATAAATCAGCAGCATTTTCCGCGGAGGAAACAACTTGTAATATAACATATGAAAAACCTGAATGAAGATCACCACAATCAGTATATCAATAGCTGTCATGGAAGCCGTCACTGCAAACAGCTTCGGCAGACGGTAAAGTTTGCCTGAAATCAACAGAATCAGAATCAGAATAATCACATGCATCGCCACAATAGACAATATCTGGGACAGAATAATATTGCCCTTTTTCATATATCCGATTTTAAGTCCGCCAAAAGCCGCGAGAAACACCAGAAGAAGAGCCACATACACGGCTATCATCAGCAGATTTCCCTTATTTTCATAAGGTTTTCGTAATTCCGGATTAAAATAACGGTACCAGCAGAAAGCAAAAACCGTTGTCTGAGCCGCCACCAGAAACATAGCCGCAAAAAAACGCAGCATTCGTTTGTATTGTTCAAAATTTTTTCTTTGGTTCATATATTTCATCCTGTTCATAATCGTTGAAGTTCTGCTTCATTATACTACATACAGTATTTCAATAAAAGCAGTTTTTATGAATTCTGCTCAGCACCTCTTCCACACCGTGTCCGGATTTTTCCACAAATCTGGCTTTAAAAACACGGGTTTTTTCCACGGATCGTCTCAGAAATTTTTCATTTTCCAGATTTTTCAGAATAGTCAGCACCGCTTCCTGATCCTCTCCCCAGTCCAGCCACTGACGAATGTCAAAATACATTCCCCGTTTTTTCTGATATTGATCATAATCATAGGCAAAACAGACCATGGGTTTTTCAAGAATTGAATAATCAAAAAACACGCTGGAATAGTCTGACAGAAGCACGTCCGATGCAATCATCAGTTCATTGAGAGATGGATATCCGGACATATCCCGTACCCTTTCTTCCCAATCCAGATTCATAGCCTGAAGTGCCTCATAATGGGCGCGTACCAATATAACAGTATTGTTTCCCAGTACTTCCTGCCATCTGTCCCAGGAAACCGGCGGCGCAAAAATACACTCCCGGGCACTGTTTTTTTCATACTCCCGAAAGGTCGGCGCATATAAAATCACCCGGTTACATTCCTCCAGTCCCAGCCGTTCTCTGATTTCCCTTCGTCTCTCTTCCGTAACATGACAGAGCTCATCATTTCTGGGAAGACCTGTTATCTGACAGATCCGGGGCTTCAACTGAAATACCCTGGTAAAAATTTCAGACTCATAGGAAGACTGGGTGGTAAAAAGATCCATATTCCAGCTGTTTTTACTTTTAAACGATGAATTTTCTTCCCCAAGATCGCTTCCCATCTTCTTCAGCGGCGTTCCATGCCAGGTGTTGACAAAATACGTATGCTTCCCCCTGATTCCCAGCCCGCGCTCCAGCGATGAATTGGTAACCCAGCATCTGGCCTTCAGCGCAGTTACAAAGTACCTCATGGTATCTGTCTTAATTTTTTCTCCCCGGGGAAGGTCGTATTCCTCCGGTCTCTGAAAGGCCCAGACAAAACGACAGTCCGAAAACCGGGAATCCCGGATCATCTGATCGTATACTGCCTTCGGGCTGTCATTGAAGAACTTTCCCCCGAAACTGTTAAAAAGAATCAGCCGGTCATCGGTTCTGACAAAGAACCTGATAATATTGAAAAAACAGGTTCCCAGATAATAGTAAATCATATAGACCGGCTTACAGTATTTTAAAAAAGACGCTAGTTTTTTCTTCATGTTAAAACCTCACGGTATACCTTTTCCATTACAGACCGAACCTGCGCCCTGTCAAAGGCACGGACAGATTCTCTGTTATGTTTGCCCATTTCTCTGCAAAGTTCGCGGCTTTGTTCCAGTTTTCTGATTGCATCAGCGAATTCTCCGGGTTTCCGTGAATTCACCAGAAAGCCGCCTTTTCCTTCTTCAATCAGATCCACATTTCCGCGTATCCGTGATCCTACCACCGGAAGTCCTTTGGCCATAGCTTCCATCAATGCGGCCGACAATCCTTCCCTGTGAGAGGGAAAAACAAAAAGATCCGCTGCTTCGTATACTGAGGTCACATCATTCCTATACCCCAGCATTCCGACCCGGTTTTCCAGCCCATACTCATGGATCCGGCGTTTCAGTTTCTGCTCCAGCTCCCCTTTTCCGCAGATCAGATAGTAAACCGGAAGATCCTTCAGCATTTTCACTGCCTTCAGCACCGTTTCATGGTTCTTGTTTTCATCCAGTTCTCCCACCGACAGCAGACAGAAATCATTTTCTTTCACGCCCATGGATCTGCGGAATTTTTCCCTGTCCTGAAGTACTTTTTTCCCCAGTTCCACCGCATCAATTCCGACTCCAGGTATCCGGATAACCTTTCCCGCATGAAAATGACAGGCTCTCGCAAAATCTTCCCGGTTAATGGTAATCTGTACATCTGTATACCTGGAAAGAAAACGCTCTGCCGGATAATACAAAATCCAATTGAGCAGCGGAGCCCCTTTAAAAAAATGGAACCCATGAGCGGTATAAAGAATTTTCATTCCTTTTTTCCTGTATGATCTGCCGGTAAGTCTTGCCATTGCTCCCCCTATGGGCGTATGGCAGTGAATCATTTCGAAGGATTCTTCTTTCAGAAGCCGCTTCAGCCTGCGGTATGCCAGAAGATTCTCCATTCGAAAAGGAGATCTCTGAAAGGGAATCTGATGACAGATCACACCTGAATTTTTCAGACGCTCTCCCTTATTTCCATAGGAAGAAAGCTGAAAATTGGCTGCATAATGAACTTCCATTCCCATGTTCTGAAGGCATCTCACATTATCCATTTCAAACTGTGGTATAAAGTCACCCACATGAGTGACCAGAAGTACTTTTCTCATATTCTTTCTATCCTTTTCGGTACAGCATCCAGTCCACTACTCTTCTGCTGGTGTGCGGCCCATCCAGATAATTAAATTTCCGGCAGAACCGATCATATGTTTCGTCACAGACTGCCTTTTCCGGCAGATCACGCAGCTTTTGATACAATTCTTCCTCCGTCCGGATAACCGGCCCCGGCAGTTCCTCCAGATCCAGATAAAAATCCCGGATCTGATGCTGATATTCTTCCATATCATACATAAAAAACAGAATCGGCCGTTTTAAATTGGCAAAGTCAAAAAACACACTGGAATAATCCGTAATCAATACATCGCTAGCCAGATACAGTTCGTTAATATCATCCCATGCCGTCACATCAAAAACGATTCCCTCATAGGGCTCAAGATCTATCTGCTCCGTCACAAAATAGTGGGTTCGGAACAGCATCACGTACTTATCTCCCAGTTCTCTGACAAATCGATCCAGCTGAAATCCCAGCGTAAAACCACATCCATTTTTCCGGTGCTGATTGTCCCGGAAAGTAGGCGCATACAGAATTACCCGTCTCCCCGCCGGAAGTCCCAATTTTTTCCGGGCAGTTTCCCGCTTCTCGTCTCTGTTTTCAAAGAGGGCGTCGTTTCTGGGATATCCCAGCTCTATCAGTTTTTTTTCTTTTTCTTCCCGGCTCAGTCCAAAGGCTGAAGCAATTTTTTCCGAATAAAAAGCAGAGGGAGAAAGGAAAAAGGAAACCCGCTTTCCTTCCTTTCTGTAATCTGCCTGCATCTCACTGCGGGAAACCACGTTGTTTCCCTCCACTTCAATGTCACATCCGAGACGTTTTAAAGGCGTACCGTGCCAAGTCTGCAGAAAGCACTGATCCTTTCCCGGAACAAGACAGTGACGCGTACGCGAATTCACAATCCAGTATTTCGCCTTGGCAAAAGCCCTGTAATAGGCCCACGTACCGAATTTTATGACTCTGGTAGACGGATTTTTCCCCAGATACCGATACTTCTCAGGCTGGCGAAACACCCAGAGGAACCGGTATCCTTCTTTTGCCTCTCTTTTCAGCATCTCCTCATATATAGCTCTGGGGCTGCAGGTATACTGCCGCCCCTGATACACTTCAAACACACAGAGTTTCTCCTGGGTTCTGCAAAATGCCCTGACAATACAGTACCGCATCCTCCATATTGTACGCATGCCCCATCTGGCCGTACGGCGCATCAAAGGACAACGGTTAATCATTCCCAGCAATATATTTTTTACCTTTGCCATAGCTACTCCTCAATCCGGTAGATCCGATATTCATCCACATCCCCCACCGTCACATATCCATACTCCGCAAATTCCGCCCTTCTTATCTCATCCTCCCGATCCCAGACAAAATAATTGCATCCCTCATTTTTAAGCAGCATATTCAAAGTCTCCGGATCCGCTTCCTCACTGCTCATCTGTGAAAACAAACCGGCCTGGTTCTGTGTCAGCCCTTCATATTTAAAAGCGTTCCTTCCGTAAGGCATCACAAAAGACGCCTCATACTGACGAATATAGCAGAGAAGTTCATTGGGAACCAGTACTTTCACCTGCGCAATCCCGTTGGCGTCGGCATCCTCTGAAATCATATCGCAGACGGGAACCGTAGCCGCAGGGAGCTTATACAGATTTTCGCCGGCAGAATAATGCCCCTGAAAATACATGCAGGTACCGCCCAGAATGATGGCCGCAGCCAAAACGCCGCACAGTACATTCTGCAGCCAGTGTTTTTTTAATATGCCAAGAAAAGAAGCCCCCGCATAGGCGATGATCAAAACTGCCGGAAGCAGCCACATCATTCGCCAGTACACGGAACGTCCAATAAAATATTTCATGATAATTCTCGCTGTAAAGGGACAGAGATAAAGAAAAGCAAACACGGCAGTAAGTATCAGAAACACACCGTTTACCTTCCTTTTTCCGACAGTTACCAGCAGATAAATAAGTGCTGCCGCCAGAAGAAAAATGTACCAGCTGTCCGCAGCATATTGTTCAAACATTGAAAGAATCTTATCCCACGTTCCCTGCATGATTTCCTCCCTTTATCGAATCGTCAGGTAAATAACCGAATAGATCACATTTGGAATACAGCTTAAAGCACCGCAAATCAGAATTTCCGGTTTTTTGTAACGCAGTGCACATCCGATTCCTACCAATCCCATGGCAATCGCTCCCAGCATAATTCCCATGGAAGACACATGACAGCAGGCCAGCATAAGCAAAAGGAGCATGATAAAATTTGCCGCTTTTCCCTTTTTCTCCTGAACCGTCCGCAGCCCGTAGTAATAGACTGCCGGAATCAATGCCGCTGCCAGAATCGCCTTCCCCTGCCAGATTCTGACCAGCAGAAAAGTGCCCTGGGTATACACGGAATATCCGGAAAAAATATGAAGCAGACAGACCAGAATTAAAAAAAATCCGGCCAGTCTTCTCTCTTTTCCAAACAACCGCTTTCCCAGCAGCGCATATATCATATAAGTAAACGGAATCAGAAAGACAGGAAATACCGTATGAGCCAGTATGGCCGGATGCACTCCTGTAATCTCTCCCGATGAAGCCATAAAAACGGGAAAGGGCGACAGAATGTAGCGGGCCGGAAGTTCATCATACTCCTCTCCTGTATAGGGATCCACCGTATACATTTCATCGGTTTCCTGAGCAGCCACCGCCACCCCCACATAGAAAGCATCATCCTCATCAATATGCCGTCCCACAGTAATGACCAACGTCTGAACCACAATCAACGCTACTGCAGCCCAGACCGTCCAGGGACAGCCCTTCAGCCGGCCGAAAGCCGCCCGGAACATCCTGACATAAAAAGTAATATTTAAAACAAGAGAAAGAAAACACAGACCCAGTATGATTCCCACATACAGATTGGAAACAAAAGTAAAACTTCCCCTGTTCAAAACACCTGGAACAGTCACCAGCTGGCAGACAGCCAGCATGGTAATCAGACCGGAACAGTAATTCAGCATCAGTGAATCTCTGTCCCTGCCCGAAAATTTAGTATATAACATCCCCAGCATTACCGGTACAAGCCCGTACCATATCAACAACATAGCAATCTGCGACAATCCCATAATTTATTTCTCTTCTCCCCGTATCTCTTTCATCTCATCTTTCCAGATATTTCTTTCTACTTTCATCATCTTTATTCTTCTGTGTCTTTTGATAACCAGAATCAGATAACATACCAGCAGACATCCCATACCTCCCGCAGCAAACCAGAACAGTTTTCTGTATTTCCACTGATAAACCACCTGGAGGTCATGATGTGTCGTGACATTTTCAAAAGTATAAGTTCCATCTTTCGGAAGATTTTCCAGTTTTTCTCCATCCACGTAAACTTCCGTCAGTTCATAATCTTTGTCAGGCGAAAAGCTGACGGTATAATTTTCATCGCGGTAAACACGGCTGACCTCATCGGATACCTGACCGTTTTTCACATCGGCAGTAATCATAAAGGCCGGAATTTCTTTAAAAGATACTTGTATATCATGAGGGCCTTGTATATTCTTCAGAGTCACCGATGATCCGTCTGCATCGGGACTGGTTGACTCCCCGTCCACCAGCAGTCTGTCCAGTTCATAATGTTCATCCGGAGTAAAGTGTACGGTAACATCTTTATCTCTCCGTATCAGCTGCGCTGCATCAATAGTACCGTTGACTGCTCCTGTGGATATTTCAAACTGGGGAATTTCCGTGCATTTTACATAGATGGTATGATCCTGCGTGATACTGTGAAAAGTATATGTCTTCGCATTCTCCTTTGCATCCACGTTTTCCCCATCGACAACCACTTCTTTTACCTCATAATTTTCTATGGGGCTGTATTCAATAGTGCAGTCCGAACCTAAATCCGCTCCTTCCACAGATGTGGTGATATCTCCGTTATCTATGGAAGTCCAGACATTGTATGCCATGGGCAGCGTTGCTCCATATAATGCAATTCTCCTGGGGTTGCGCACAGCGCATCCAAGCACAAAACTGCCCGGTGACAACTCAGAAATTGCTTCTGCCTCCACTACCTCTGAATCCGAGGATATATTCAGCTGATATTCTCCCAGAAATCTCTGTTCCCTTCTGGAATAAACCTGTATATTTCCATTATAATCTTCATTCTCGTTATAAGGCAATGAAATAATATCATCGCCGCAGACACAGAGATCCTGAAAAGTTCCGGCTTCTCCCATTTCCACCATATTATCGATTTCACTGGTAATATTGAAATCAAGATCCGTCTCCACAAAATCATAATCTCCGGCGCCACCCTTCTGAATCAGATAATTATTATTATTGGCGCTGTAATCGATGGCGTGAACATTCCACTCATCTGACACTTTTACCTTACGCTTGAATTTCAGCGTGTCTGCATCCACAATAAATACGCAACCCTTATTGTCCGGATTCAAATTTTTTCCTCCGGCAATGACAATCTCACGGGTGTTGGGATTATATGCCATGCTGTTGCCGTGTTCATAATCCATCTCAGTCACCTCCATGGCGACGCTGTATGGAGTCACTGCATTTCCGTCAGCATCAGAGCCTCCCTTATAAAATGCCACCAGCGTATCAGGCAGGGCCTCGTCATTGGAGGCATTGATCAGACATACAATATAGGTATCTGTGCTGCAGACAGCCTGCAGATTTGATGTATTATTTCCGATTTCATATTCTGTCAGCAACGTCCATTCTGAATCCACAAAGGCATCCGATGATTTCAGGTCCGCCAGACATTCCACCGGAAAACACAGGAAGAAAGCTGCCGCTGCACAGAATATTCTTCTCACCCATAAATTGATTCCATGAATGTTTTTCATAACCCTGTTTTGACCGGGTTTACCGGTCTTCTGTACTCCTGTTGAAAAAATGTCCCCCTCTTAATTATATGTTAAAGACACATATGCGTTATTATATCACAGGTGAAACGCTTATGCAAAAAATATTCCATAGGTATCCCTGTACTCTTTCGCCAGCCTGAATGCCCGTTTCAGCCGGTCCTGACCGTATGTTCCAAAATTCTCCCCATCGTTCTCTTTCAGTACCGTCCAGGCGCTCCAGAGGATATCCTGACAAATTTTATAAATTAAAAGCTTCTCCGCTTCCGTTTTTTCAATATCCCGCTGAAAATAGTATTGAAAAAACAATTCCTCCTCATCTCTGCCAAATTCACATTCCAACAGATGTGACGCCAGATCCCACATGGGATCATTGTACCCGGAATACTCCCAGTCAATCAGATACATGCGTCCCTGACCCGACAGGACAAAATTTTCCGGGACCAGATCATTGTGACATGGTTTTCTGTCTGTTCCCAGCTTCTCCAGCCGGTCCATCAGAAGATAGAACAGCCGGTCCATCTCATCAAATCCACTGTAACAGACCGCCTTTCTTTTTTCTATCATCTCTTTGTATTTTTCATACTCCTTTCTGACAGAAAACTCTCCCTTTAACTTTATATCAGAAGTATGCAGACGTCTCAGCACCCCGGTGGTTTTCTGAATGATATGTTCCAGCCGGGCTGTCTTTCCGTTCAAGGTAACGCCGTTCTGGATATATCTGGTTACCTTAATTCCCGTTTCAGGATCAAAATAAATATTTTCCGGATTCAGTCCCAACCGAAAGGCCTCGGCGCTGTTATTTTCTTCCCGGTATCTGTCGATCATCTCACTGGTACAAGCTCCTGGGATACGCAGAATAAACTGTTCCTCACGGCACCGCACTATAAAATTGGTATTTGTCATACCGCCGCCCACACGCACCTCCTGGATCTCACTTTCATCCGTTTTCAGACAGTCTGCCAGAATTTTTCTGGCTCTTTTTTCACTGATCTTTCTCTCTCTCCGTAAAATTTTGGGATAAAGCCAGTTTTTTACTTTCTGATAATGATGTTCATTTTCAATTACAGTCCAGGCAAGGTCACTGACCATCACCGCCTCTATACCATAAATGCGGCCAATGCCTTCCAGTACATACTCATAATTCAGCATCGGATTGGTATTTTCCCTGAAATATTCCAACATCTGTTCATACAGGCGCCTGGAGATTTTGCTGACGCCCACAGCTTCCCCATCAATGTGATTCAGCTGTCGGATATCCTTGGAAATGCGAAAAATACTCCCGTCTTCCCCAAGTTCCACGTATGCTTCATCTCCTGAACCGCTGGGCACCGTTATCAGCACACAGCTTGACGCTTCTGCATTCAGAACGGCTTCCACCGCAGTTTCCTCAAAAATCTGATTACCTTCTATCAGGAGAAAATCTTCTTTCACATAGGGCGCTGCCAGCGCAAGAGAGGCCATAGTGCCTGTCCATTTATACCGATGATTGGATACCAGTATAATATTTCTTTTTTCAAAATACCGGCGATACTGCTCTTCTTTTCCTCCCACCGTCATAATAATTCTTTCTATCCCCTTTTTCTGTAGAATTCGAAGGATTCTTTCTATCACAGTGGTATCCTGTAGTTCCAAAAGTCCTTCCGGCAGGGAAAAATTTTTATTGTCACCGGCTGCCAGAATTACTGCCGTACGAATCCCCTCTTCCTGCCGTTCCATTGCCAGCCGTTCCCGCTGCCTTATCCGGAAAGAATCCGCAAGGAGTTTTTCCCCTTTTTCACTGACACTGTATCCTCTATTTTCTTTTTCCAGATATCCTTCTTCTTTCATTTTTTTCAATGTCCCATTGACTGTCCCCAGGGACATTTGCGTCTCTTCCGCCAGAATCCTTTGCCCCCTGAATCCTTTTTTATTTATCCACTTCAGAATTTTCTCATACTTTTCTGTCTTGTTCAACTTTCCATCCCTCTTTGTTCATTTTTTGAACATGCAGATACATTGTAAAGGATTCTCCGATGTAAGTCAAGAAAAGGCCCAAAATGATTTCTCATTTTGAACCTTTTCTGAATACCAACCATCTGCTGGCTGCATAATTTACAATAATCACCAGGATATTTGATACTGCCTTCACCAGCAAATCATACCAGCCGATCCTCTCTACACAGATGTACATCACTGCCAGATCCAGCACTCCGGTTCCCGCTCTGCATAGAAAGAAGGAAAATGCTTCCCGAATCAGCAGTTTTTTTTTGAATGATCTGCTCTCAAACACAAACAGTTTATTGGTGATATAGGCAAACAGCACCGACAGAATCCAGGCAGCTGCCGTGCTCTGCTGCGTTCCTATCCCCAGAGGATAGGCACACAGATAATATACCAGCAGATTTACAAAAGTGGTACAGCCGCCAAAAAACAGATAACTGATAACACTTCTGTAAGTCCGCCATAATATTTTAAGTTTCCCTGACACTTCATTTTCTGCCCGGATCAGATGTTAGGATCCGTCGGATCCCAGTTCTGTCCTGCCGGAATCTTAATGGTCGCCGGCTTGTCAAAGGGCTGATACATATTGTCACGAATGATAACTTCCATACCCAGCTGGCAGTTATCGTATATCCATTTCGCATCTCTTACGCAAAGTCTTACACAGCCGTGAGAAGCAGGTGAACCCAAACGGTTATATTCTGCCGCCGGCAGAGCGTAAGGACTCGGAGCGCTTCCCGCCACGGAGTGGAACAGAATACCTGCTACAATTCTGGTACAGTACTGTCCATAGGACGGTCCCATCAATGTTCCCCAACGAATTCTCTCAATCGTATGGAAAGGACTTGAATAAGAACTTCTCGGAGTAGGTGTAGCCGGAAGACCTACGGAACAGGTCATTGCCTTAACCGGAATTCTCCATTTTCCTGTGGTGTCTTTCGCATAGATAGTAACCACACAATTGGTTCTGTCAATTTCCGCACGATACGCACTTTGCTTGCCGATAATACTGGTCACATCCTGCACCAGTTTTCCATTGGTACCGAAATACAACTGATAAGAAGAATACTGTGTATAAACGTCATCATCCACTTTTATATTCTGCCAGCCGGTTACCATCTTGCCATCATACATCTTGCTGAAATAATACCAGTCGCCGTTGATTTTCTGCCATCCCTTGACCATAGCGCCGCTGCTGGTGTTAAAATAGTATTTTTCCCCGGAAATTGTCACCAGACCTTTGAACATCTGACCTTTCACACCTTTTGCTCCGGTCTGTTTAAAATAATATGTCTTGCCGCTGATATCCTGCCAGCCAATCTGCATGCTTCCGGTTACACCGAATCCGCCTGACGTTTTCATGTAATATCTTTTTCCATCCAGATTCAGCCACCCGGTTCTTCTCAGGCCTTTATTGCCGTAACTTCCCAGCTTGTTGAAATAGAAGGTTTTTCCTCCGATGGTCTGCCAGCCGGTAAACAGCTTACCTTTTACTCCCGGATCTCCTGTCTGTTTAAAGTAATATGTCTTGCCGTCGATCCGATACCATCCGGTATACATCTTTCCTGCCGCGCCGAAGCCGCCGGCTTTCTGGAAGTAGAAAATCTGTCCGCCGGTTGTCAGCCAGCCTTTATACATTTTACCTTTTACTCCCGCGTTACCGCTGCGCTTAAAGTAAAAAGTCTCGCCGTCAATATCCTGCCAGCCCGTCAGCATGGCTCCCTTCTCACCTGCGGCTCCGTCAGGCGCAAAGTAATATACTTCCCCTGATATCTTATACCAGCCGCTGTACATTTTTCCCATGTTTTCGGAAAGGCCGCCCTTCTGGAAATAGAAGGTTTTTCCTCCGATGGTCTGCCAGCCCTTGAACATTTTTCCTTTCACTCCGGGATCTCCCGTCTGTTTAAAGTAATATGTCTTACCGTCAATGTCCTGCCAGCCGAGAGCCAGAGCGCCCAGAGTGCTGCCTGTCTCACCTTCCGGCGCGAAGTAGAATCTGTTGGATCCGATATCCTGCCAGCCAAGAGCCATACTACCGTCTTCTTTGAAATAGTATGTCTTACCGTCGATATTCTGCCAACCTGCAGCCATAACGCCTAACGTACTGCCAGCCTTTCCTTCCGGTGCAAAGTAATATACGGTTGAACCAATCGTCTGCCAGCCCGTCTGGAGAATACCTTCTGTATTAAAATAGTAAGTTTTTCCTCCAATCTTCATCAGACCTGTAACCGGTTTTAACGCCCCTTTTCCATCAGCCTGCAGATACTGGTATCCGCCGTCCACGGTATTCCAGCCGGCCTGCTGCAACGCCTGATTTGCGGGAACGCCACCCTCATCCGTCAGTTCCTGCTCCGGTTCTTCCGTAACAGCTGGAGTTTCCTGAACTCCTACTTCTGTATCTTCACCAGGCTGAGAGCTGTCCGGCGTATAGCCTTCATTTTCACCCTGCTCTTCTTCCTCCGGAGTCTCTGTGGGTGTATTTCCGTTTTCTTCCGTTTCGTCAACACCCTCCTGCTCCTGAGAAATTACGGTTCCGCTCTCAGTCGTCACATTATCAGATGCTGCAAAAACTCCGGATGTCAATACCAGGCTCAGTCCGATACCAGCCAGGAACATCCGCCACCTTTTATGTACCATCTTCCTCTCCTCCTGAAAATTATTATCTCCATATAAATTTACACCAGATCCACATAAAAATCAACTGCCAAATCATTTACATTTTTTTCTCATCCGTTTGATTTTTCTTTTGACTTTTCTCAATGGTTTCTTGATTTTTTCAATAATATCTCTCTTCAGTCTCTGATTATGTGTTACTACGTCATATCCGCAGTATTTCTTCATAATATAGTCAAAGCCTCTGGTCAGATAATCTTCCCAGAACTCATCATAGTTATCCGGCCGTCTGGTAGGGTGTTTCATGTTCGTATGGCGATAGGGATAACCCGTACATTCAATGACCTCCATATCTTCCCGGGCCTTTTCCCATATGCCGCGCCCTTTGGATGTATTGACCATTACCAGAGAAACGCCCCTGTTATCTTCACCAAAGCCGGGGACTGCCTGTTCGTGTCCCCAGAAATCCGCAATTGTAATATCTCCCACTCTGTCCCGGTTGGCATAAATACATTCAAAACAGGAGGGTCTGGCAGCCGTATCCAGATAAAACACCTTGGTATAAAGCCGGGAGGAAATTTCCTTTTTCCCCACAGTGACCGTTTCACGATGGGCTTTCCAGCCAAAATTCTTCTTATCGCGGAAATCAACGTCCGTAATATGCCCTCCCTCTTCCCGTTCCCGCATTTTCAGAAAATCTGCCCAGAACCGGGGGGACGGTACTCCATGACATACGATATCCACCGTAATGAGACGGTCATATTCTTTCCCCAGAAACTTGTGAAGCGCTCCTACCTGACAGCCTGTGCCGGAAAAAAGAACCCATCTTCCTTCCTCCAGGTTTTTTTTCAGCCGTATGAATACATCGCCCAGATCACTCTGCACATACTTTGAACCGCGGAATTCATCTCTCTGTTCCGGGGTTTCTGCCGCTTTATGAACCACTTTGAAAAATTTTTCCCTGTCGTCATAACCGGCGCCGTATATGATTCCCTTCTTCTCCAGTATCCTGTCAGAAAGAGCTGTAAATGCCCCTCCGGAACGGCTATTCATCATTATATTCCTGTCCTTATGACGGGCTGCATAGCCAAAAGCCGGTTCATATTCTTTCCGCCGGGGATATCCGCTCTGAAAAGCGCAGGTTTTCAGACACAGACCGCAATTCACACATTTATTCTGATTAATCTGCGGATACAGAAAACCGTGATCGTCTTCAGCCATGGTAATTGCCCCTTGGGTACAAACATATTCACAGGTTCTGCACCCACAGCATTTTCCAGGATCTTTTACCAGTTCCATTCCTACCTCCCGCTTTACATCTCCAGGGCTTTCTCCAGAAAATCCAGTGATTCTTTTCTGTACTGTTCAATAAGCTTCTGCGTCCTCTCTCTGTTCCTGATCTGGAATCTCCGGAAATCCGGACGTCTGTCACCTGCACCCAGCAAATGACTTTCCAGCTCCAGCAGTTTCAGCAAATCTTTTGTTCTGCTTCCTGTGTCCGAGTGAAGCATAGACAAAAATGGTTTATTATAAATAATGGAAAACACAGTTCCATGGAAAGAATTTGTAATGACACACTCCGCTTCTTTTACATAATCCAGAAATTCATCCGGCGTGGCAACGTAACAGGGATCCAGTTCATTTTTAAACATGCGGACGGGACGCCTCTGTACGATTGGCAGCCCCATCAGCCTGGATACATAATTAGCATATTCAATGACATCCGCATTTTTTTCCATCATATATACCAAAATATACTTTTCCTTATGAGGCACCGAAACTCTCAGTTTCTCATATTCTTCTTTATCCAGCAGCAAGGTAGGATCCAGCACCGTTCTCACCGGAAGATCCGTCAGATTCTGAATCAGCGGTCTGGCACTTTCTTCTCTTACGGAAATATAAGAAAAGTCTTTCAGCGCCTCTTTGAATTTCTTCTGACAATCAGGCAAAAGATACTCCGTTCCCACACTGGCCGCATATGAAATCTTTCTTGTTCCTGATTTGAGAAATTCCAGCATATAAGCCGGATCATAACCTCCCGTGTGCTGAATATTCCATACCTGATCGCTTCCCACAATACAGGCATCCAGCTGAATGTCCGCATTCTTCAGTTCCTCATATGTATGGAATTCACCCAGCAGATTAAAATTCTTCGCAATAAAAGCATCATACTTTCTGCTGCGCTTCAATGACCGGTTCCCGGTTAAAGTTTTTGCCGCTTTTAACACCTGCTTTTTCAAACCCTTATAACTATATAAAGGATGATATAGCCGGTCAATGACTGCCGGTCGGTAATTTATCACCGTTGGATTTTTCCCCATATTCTGAAGTGTTTTCTGCAGCGCCCAAGTCTGCAGACTTGCACCGTAATTATGAGCACTGTGAAATGTTACGATTCCGGTCTTCAATGTTTTCCCTCCATTAATGCATGAATAGTCATCCGATCCCGAGTCATGATCTGATAATTCGTGTCATTTTTGGTCTTCTGATACAGATCTGTTTTGGAAAAGTCCTCGTTAATGCAGAACACATCAAAAGGAACTTTCCTGGTAACCATATTTCTTATTCCTGACTGATAACCATATTTTTTTTCAAATTTGTTCCTGTCAAAATCCATCAGGCTGCATATCTTTTCACCATCCAGATAACTCAGCTTCTTTATATTCATAAGACTGCATCCGTAATAGTAAATAATCTTGTCAAATTTAACATTTCCAAAACATTTTTTCAATTCTCTTCGACATAGCTTTTCTATTCTTTTTTCAATAAAGCCCGCGTTCCAACCCAGCTTTAAATACATCCAGCGAGCCAGATATTCCATTAAAAGGCTGTCGATTCCGGATGACAGCGGAATATATCCAATGGATCGGTCCAGCTTCCGGAGCAGCACCGTATTTTTCTGTGCAGCGTTGGCCTGAAAACAGAAATAATAGTGGTTGTCCTCACCGGCCAGCTTATTGATATCCTGCACAATTTTCTCAAATTTCTTTTTATCGGCAATACCATCTGCATAAATAAGAACATTCTGTCCTGCTGTTCTTTCTGCTTTCTCACAGATTACAGAATGTTTCCGTCCCAGGCAGGTGTCCAACACGTTTTTCGCCGTGTTTTCCGAATCATAGCAACAGAATTCCGCCTGAAAACGGGGATATCCGCGATTTTCTTCATTAATAGCCTTTATCAGCTCATCCACAGTATCTGCAAGCGGAAATTCCACTTTATTTAAATCCAGATACATACCCCTGTTTTTCAGATAATCCTTTCTGTCATAGGTAAAGAGTACAATCTTTTTCCCGGTAACGGCAAAATCGAACATGATGCTGGAATAATCGGTCACCAGTATATCCACTGCATTCAGGAAATCATAGGTTTCATATTCTGCTATAAAAGGCCGGATATGAGAAAATCCCGTATACGATATTTCCTCAGCAACAAAAGGATGCAATTTCACAAAGAAAATCTGATCATCATTCAGTTTCTGATCAATTTCAGTCAGATATTGGTACATAATCCTGACCTGATCATTGAAATCCTTTTTCTGCAGCATCCCCCGCCAGGTGGGCATATAGGCAATCAGCTGTTTCCCGGACAATCCCTGCTTTTTCCGTATTTCTTCCGACAAAGCAGTATTAAAAAGAGCACTGTTTCTCGGATAACCTGACAGCATGATACTGCCTGGAAAAATATTGCGGATCATATAGTCATCCAAAAAGATATCTCTGGAAAACTCATTCTGATACAACAGAAAATCAGCAATAAGAAAATTACGCTGAACATTTCCCTGACCGTATTCCCTTCCCGGAACAGTCCGTCCCATCCCCTTTAAAGGAGTTCCATGCCAGGTATTCAGATATACCTGTTCATCCTTCTTTATAAAATATGTAGGAAAACTGGTATCTGTAATCAGATAGCCCGCTGAAGCCAGAGCTTTGAAATATTTTTTGCTGCGAAGCATTATCGGTTCCACCCGCTGAAGCTGATAAGCTTCTGCCAGTTCGCGGAATCTGCCCTCCAGTTTTTCCGTCATTGTCAGCATGATCCGGTAGTCTTCATACTCCTTCTGCTGCAGAATCCGCAGAAAATTAAAGATATTTCCTGCCAGATCTTCGCCATGCTTTGATTCAAGAAATATCAGTTTTTTATCTACCGAATACTTTTCAAAAGCCCTGGTGTACCTAAAGCTGTCCGGCATTTTAAATAAACGCAGAATTTTAAAGTTTTTAAACAAAAGCTTTTTCTGCGGCCTTTTTATTATCTGAGCCATTCTACGAGTAGCCCCGGCAAATTTTTTCAGACTCCACCAAATTTTTGGCGGAAGAATGTGGAAAAGGGTTACTCCCGCCAGCATTTTCCTTTCATTTAAATACAGTTTCTGATTTCTTTTGATGCCGGAAGGACTGGAATATTTTAAGTAATGATTTTTTTTCCACCCTGGGAAGTTTTCATTCAGAAACTTATGAGTTTCACGGATCATATCCCTTTTCAGTTGAATACTCGCTTTGGAATTTTCAAACAGAGCAGGATAACGAAAGAAAAAATGTCTCGCGCAGATATAGGCCAATTCATCATTATAAACGTCCGCGAAACCATTTTCTCTCATAAAACTCATAACATCTGCAAAAGCTTTTACAATATCTAAAGTTGCCTGAGAAAACGTGTTTAAAAAGCCGCCTGATGTGGTTCTGCGATAATAATAGAGAGGCTTATCTACAACCCCGATATTTTCAGCCAGACAGAGAAGCTTCAGCACATAGGAAAGATCTTCAAATCGAATGTTTTCCGGGAATCGCACCTTCAGAAACAACTCTCTTTTCACCAGTTTATCCCAGGGAAAGGGCGTAAGCCAGCACAGTTCAAAAGGGAACTCCTTTATGGAAAAATTCTGGTTTGCCGTCATGATATCCTTCACAAAAATGGCATCATTATCCAGATTGCTTTCATAAAGATTATGCTCATTGCATATTACCACATCGTTATGATCCGCCACCGCTTTCTGATAAAGGACTTCACATATTGTAGTATCCACGTAATCATCACTGTCCACAAAGAGCAGGTAATCACCCGTTGCGCGGTCAGCGCCATAATTTCTGGCATAGCTGACTCCGTGATTTTCAATAGAAAATACCCGGATTTTTTCCGGATATTTCTGCTGATAATCCTCCAATATGGACAAACTGTTATCCGGGCTTCCATCGTTTACTGCGATTATTTCTATATCATCAAGAGTCTGATTCACCAGGCTCTCCATACAGGTGGAAAGATAACGCTCCACATTATATACCGGAACAATGACACTGATTTTTACATTCTCTTTACGCATTTTTTTCTCCTTGTTCTAAAATACGTTTTTAATCATATCACATTATATATTACATTTCAATAACCCTCATTCTTGACAGATTTTCCCTGATTCCATAGAATATAAGGCGTCAGGAGGGTTTTATATTTATGAAGAATAATATATTCACTGTCGAAAACGCTGTGATTCTGGCAGCCGGATTTTCATCCCGCTTCGCCCCGCTGTCCCGGCATACCCCCAAAGCACTTCTGGAAGTTCGGGGAGAGGTCCTGATCGAACGCCAGATCCGTCAGCTGCAGGAGAAAGGTATCCATGATATTTATATTGTCACCGGTTACCTGAAAGAGCGCTTTGAATATCTGAGAGACAAGCTGGGCGTATATCTCATTGAAAACAGTCAATATCAAAGCCGCAACAATCATTCATCCATCTGGGCAGCCCGGGATATCCTGTCAAACACTTATATCTGCTGCTCCGATAACTACTTTACAGAAAATCTGTTTACCAGCGAAGCCATCCACCCTTATTATGCGGCTCAGTATTCCAACGGTCCTACGGATGAATACTGTCTTACTGTAGACAGTCAGGACCGGATTATCAATGTCACCATCGGAGGCTCTCACTCCTGGTACATGCTTGGCCATGTCCTTTTTGATCAAAAATTCTCCACGGATTTTCTCCACATCTTGGAGCAGGAATACGACCTGCCGGAAACCGTCAACTGCATGTGGGAAAACATCTATATGAAACATCTGGATGAACTGACCCTATATATCAAAAAATATCCTCCCCATGTCATCCGGGAATTTGACACGGTAAAAGAGCTGGCTCTTTTCGATCCATTTTACCGCCGTTATCTCAACGAATAAACACATAAAAAACAGGCTTCGCCTATTCCCCCCTGCCCCTCAAGTATAAGGGGGTAGGCTGCAGCGCCCTCTCATTTGGCGGCGCTATATACTCCTGCCCCCACTGAGGTAACTTCAAGTTTGTCCTCCATACTTTTGGCAGAAACCTCATATGGAATCCCCTCATTCACTGCCTCCTTTCCTTTGGGTACGATCCTCTGTATTGTCCGGAATACAATCACAAAATAGGGTTCCCGGAACTCTTTTACTGCCACAAGCGCGTACCCCCTCGAAAAATGTACGAGAACATCCGCCATATGATCGGGGATGCGAATTTCTAAACCTAACCATCGTCCTATTGATTTCCTATAAAATAGGGTAGAGGGAGAATAAAATCTCGCCCCTCCCATTGAACCGTACGTACGGGTCTCGTATACGGCTCTACAACTTATATTCCAACTTTTACTAAGTAATAGGATCCTTGTAAACCGAAGCCCTCTGTATTCCAGTTCTTTGTCCAACTTATCAAGATACACATTTGAACATACTGTCGTGATTTTTCTATTGAGTGTTGTTGTCCAATATCTGGCATGCACTATCCCTTACCTTCCCGTTAATCCTGATTAAAGCAGAGCCCCTTTTCTCCTATTGTTTTTCTTGCCAATAGTTTATAGATACTATGGGCTCCTCCGACTTCTCATACCACGTTTCAAAGAACTTCGCATACGTGCTTATATCCCCGATTACATACTTGTGGTCATATGATGATATGAGATCTCTTCTGTTCCGTTATCAACTTTCATAACATTCCGCTCCCCCTACACCGAAGGGTTCCTCGATGCTGTATTCCAGTATCTACGCATCTTCCATGGTCTTCATCAGCAAGTCAGTGACTCGACTCCCTTTTGTCCCTTCTCAGGGCTAACGTAACGATGCTGCAGGATTCACTTTATGTTACGGACTGCTATTTTGCACCTGCTTCTCGCAGGCATACCTCGCTTCAACACAATTGGTCACCCAAAAGCATTGGAGGCTCGCTACAAGGCTCACTGGCGATTACCTTGACCAGACTTTCACTGGCAAGCTGATAACAGCTTGCAGAACACACGACTTGCACCCTTAAGAAACGTGCGCCGCCAGGCGCACC
>JBMNRA010000033.1:0-32939 GCA_050944415.1 Ruminococcus sp. | reverse complement strand
ATGCAGAATACAATACAGAAATCTTGAAATATGCAATGGAACATAATATGATAGATGTGTCATATGTTCAGGAGCAAATGAACATGGATAGAGAAAAGGAAATATTAATAAAGCATCCATATTCAATATGGTATAACGAAAAGGAAAGCAGGTGGTATACAGATGTGCCGTGTATTCAATCAGATTCCGGAAAAAAGCGTATTAAGAGGAAAAAGCGAGAGGATCTTGATGATCTAATCGTAAAATTCACGAAAGAATATGAAGAAGTGAATCGTCAGAAGGATAATTCTCAAAAGGCGAACTTGACATTCAGTGATCTTTATTATGAATTCATGGATTATAAAAAGCAAAAAGTCAGCACTGGAACAATCCGCAGAATGATGGCAGACTGGAGAAAGTTTTATATACCGCATTCAGAACTGATTAACAGGCCGTTTTTGGAAATCACCAAAATCGACGTTGATACTTTCTTCCACAGTATTGTGAATGAACATTGTTTAACACGGAAAGCGTTTCAGAACATGTGCGGTATTTTAAAGCAGGTTTATGAATATGCCATGGATGCAGAATATACAGATCATACTCCATATTGCAATAGAGTCAACCGGAAAAAGTTTTCCCCAGATAAAAAGGCATCAAGCGAGACGCAAGTATATAATGACGAAGAAAAGACTTTGCTGATTAATGAAATGGAAAGAAGGTTAGTCAATAATCCACAGAATACAGCTTGTCTTGCTGTAATTTTGGATTTTGAACTTGGTACAAGAAAAGGAGAAACACTTGCTATTGCTGAAAGTGATATTGTAAATGGGAAAATACATATTCATCGTCAGGTGGTAGAAAGTTTCGATATCACTGACCTGCAACATATAAAAAGCAAAGGATTTCAAGTTGTAGAATATACAAAATCAGAAGATGGAGATCGTTGGCTTCCACTGACCAGGAGAGCACAGGAAATAATTCGCAGGGTGACGGAGATTAACCGAACATATGGATACGCTTATAAAGACTATATATTTGTCAGAGAAGATCGCATTATATCTCCCGATGCCATAGATGCACAGATCAGGCGTGGATGTGAATATATCGGGATGCCGGTTAAGACAATGCACAAAATCAGAAAAACTTATGCGTCAAATCTGTTTCACAATGGGGTGAATGTGAGTGCAGTGAGAGACGCTTTGGGACATGCTGACGAAACAACAACGTTACGCTACTACATTTTTAATACAGAAAACGTGGAAAAAACAGATTCCATGATTCGAAAAGCCCTGGGAGATACAGAAAAGATAAATGCGGAAGGGACTTCAAGGGACTTGAAAATAATTACGTTTCCAAACAGGAAAAAAGCTGAAAACCCGCTTGCCACAAAGTTTTCAGCTCATTAAGAAAGATGCGGGAGATGGGACTTGAACCCACACGATCATACAACCACTAGATCCTTAGTCTAGCCTGTCTGCCAATTCCAGCACTCCCGCCTGTATCCTGTTGTGCTTTCCAGCGCCAACAGTAGAAATTATAAAGCACAAAGGCGTATTTGTCAATAATTTTTTGTTTAAAATCTTATGTTTTTAAAATGCCGGCAAAGGGGAAGCAGATTTCCCGTTTGCCGGCCAGAAGAACAGAAAGAAATAATTTTTTACTGTTCCAGATTATTCCAGAATTCCCGCAGTGTTTCAGCGGAACGATCCAGTGCTTCGCGTTCATAGTCTTCCATGTTGATGTTTACGGATTTGGAAATACCGTTTTCATCAACGATACAGGGAACGCTCATGGAAATGCCTTCCCATTTGCCGAACTCTTTTCCGAGAACGTGAGATACGGCCAGAATAGCGTGCTCATTTTTAACGATAGCTTCTACAATTCTGGAAGTTGCCATTGCGATTCCATTGTAGGTGGCGCCTTTTTCCGCAATGATCTCAGCGCCGGAATCTTTTGCTTCCGCAGAGATCGCGTCATGATCAATGCTGATATTCAGCTGCTCGGTAAAGCCTTTCAGAGAAATTCCGCCCAGACGGACACGGCTCCACAGAGGCACCTGGCTGTCACCATGCTCACCGAGAACGTATGCGATAACGTCACTGATGCTGACGCCGCACTCTCTGGCGATCAGATAACGCAGACGAGCAGTATCCAGAGATGTACCTGTACCGATTACACGTGTGCTGGGCAGGCCTGTTTCTTTCTGAATAGCCATGGTAAGAACGTCCACCGGATTGGATACAACCAGAAGCAGAGGATTATCTGCATATTCCATAATGCTTTTTGCAATACTTTTTGCGATGGAAATATTGGTCTGAGCAAGTTCAAGACGGGTCTGGCCGGGTTTACGGCCTACGCCTGCAGATACGATGATGATACTGGCGTCGGCGCATTCTTCATATCCGCCGGCACGTACAGTAATTTGATCATAGAAAGCAGTTCCGTGAGCAATGTCAAGAGCACTTCCTTTTGCACGTTTTTCGTTCAGGTCAATCAGAACGATTTCATTTGTTAATTCCCGGATCATCAGAGTATAAGCAATGGTTTCTCCAACGTTTCCGGCACCGATTACAACAATTTTGTTTTTTTTCTTAATAGCCATAGTTAGATTTCCTCTCTTTCAACTCTACAGTCTACAACTAATTATAGCGTAAAAGAAAGGGAATTACAATCGGATTTTGCTAGATTTTTGAAGTTGAGTGCAGTATACTACTACATAGTGTGTTTTGAGGAGGAAAATGTTATGAAATATCTGATGCAGATTATGATTATCGGCGGCATCACTTTTGCGGGAGAGATGCTGCATGTTCTGATTCCGCTTCCGGTACCGGCCAGTGTATATGGCATGGTGATTCTTTTCATCTGTCTCTGCCTTGGAGCCATCAAGGAGGAACAGATTGAAGATACGGCACAGTGGCTGCTGGCGATTATGCCGGTAATGTTCATTGGCCCTGGTGTGGAAATTATGGAGCACTATACAAAGATAGCGGACAGCCTCATCCCCTTTGCGGTGGTTGTGCTGATTTCTACGGTTCTAGTTATGGCGGCCACAGGACTGACGGTTCAGGGCGTCATGGCGTTAAAAAAGAAAGGGAAGAAAGGAGAAAAACGTGATGCATAACGTATTTACAGAATCGGTTTACTTTGGTTTTTTTCTGTCACTGGCGGCGTACTTTCTGGGAATAAAGATCCGCAAAGTCTGCCGATTGGGAATTTTTAATCCTTTGCTGGTGGCGATTGTTTTGATCATTGCTTTTCTGTGTGCAGCTCATATCCCTTATGAGGATTACAACAGGGGAGCAGATTATCTGACATATCTGCTTACACCGGCCACCGTATGTCTGGCATTGCCATTATATCGGCAGATTAAAATTCTGAAAGAATACTGGCTTCCGGTGCTTTGCGGATTGGCTGCCGGATGTGCGTCCACCATGATACTGGTTGTGGGAATGTGTACCTTGATGCGTATGGATCATCAGTTAATGGTATCTCTCCTTCCGAAATCTATTACTACGGCTATTGCCATTGGCGTGGCGGAAGAGATTGGCGGTTTGTCGCCGGTGACAGTAGCAGCTGTGGTGGCAACGGGAATCATGGGAGCGGTAACGGCGAATATGGTGTTTAAGTTGTTCCGTATTAATAATCCGGTGGCTCAGGGGCTGGCACTTGGAGCCTCGGCTCATGCCATTGGAACGACCAAGGCTCTTGAAATGGGAGAAATTCAGGGGGCCATGAGTTCACTGGCTATTGTGGTCAGCGGGATTCTGACAGTGGCAGTGGCGCCGCTTGTGGCGGGGATGATTGGATGATAAACAAAGGTTCCAAAGTCACTCATCCGTAATCGTGCGGGCACAAGCGGATGATGGACTTTTTACCCTGGGGAGAGAAGATGTTGATACCAGACGAATTGTTCCGCGCTGCGCGCTTCCACAATTCTGCCCAATATTCGGAATACGCGGGGGCCCATCCCCGCTGCTTCCTCATATATGGGCGGGTTCCAAAGTCACTCATCCGCAATCGTGCGGGCACGAGCGGATGATGGACTTTTTTACCCTGGGGAGAGAAGATGTTGATACCAGACGAATTGTTCCGCGCTGCGCGCTTCCACAATTCTGCCCAATATTCGGAATACGCGGGGCCCATCCCCGCTGCTTCCTCATATATGGGCGGGTTCCAAAGTCACTCATCCGCAATCGTGCGGGCACGAGCGGATGATGGACTTTTTTACCCTGGTATCAATAAAAAAAAGGAAATTCCAGTGGTGTGCGGAATATTAAAAATAGAAGATATTTCGTCATCAGGAGGAATTTAATGACCATACGTGAAATATTTGAGGAGAATGAGTATAAGGAGTTGAGTGAGTTTGCTTCTCACAGCAGGGAGTCCAGAGGCAGGGAGCGCCCGGAGCCGGAGTGTGACATACGGACGGTATATCAAAGAGACCGGGATCGGATTCTCCACTCCAAGGCTTTCCGAAGGCTGAAAGATAAAACCCAGGTATTTCTTGCCCCTCAGGGGGATCATTACAGAACGAGGCTGACGCATACGCTTGAGGTTTCCCAGACGGCCAGAACGATTGCCAAGGCGTTAAAGTTGAATGAGGATCTGGTGGAAGCCATTGCGCTGGGTCACGATCTGGGGCATACGCCTTTCGGTCACGCCGGCGAGGCTGCACTCAATGCTGTCTGCCCGGGGGGCTTTGCCCATTATAAACAGAGCGTGCGGGTTGTGGAGCTGCTGGAAAAAGAAGGAAGAGGGCTGAACCTGACCTGGGAGGTACGGGACGGCATTTTGAATCACCGGACGGCAGGTTCTCCCAGTACTTTGGAGGGACAGGTGGTTCGCCTCTGTGATAAGATTTCCTATATTCATCATGATATGGACGATGCTGAGCGGGCCGGTATTATCAGTGAGGACAATATTCCCATCACGATCCGGGTGATTCTGGGAGGTTCTACCAGGGAAAGACTGAATTCTCTGATCCATGACATTATTACCAACAGTTACGGAAAAGACAGAATTATTATGTCGCCGGAGATAGGAGAAGCCATGAGAACGCTTCGTTCCCTGATGTTTACATATGTGTATAAAAGTCCTGTAGCCAAGAAAGAGGAGACGAAAGCTAAAAGAATGCTGACAGAGCTTTATCTCTATTACCGGGATAATCCGATGGCCATGTCAAAGGAATACTGCGATCTGATCAAAGGCGGTGAACCGCTGGAACGGGTGGTCTGCGATTATATTTCCGGAATGTCGGATCAGTATTCCATCGATAAATTTCAGGAAATCTTTGTCCCCCATGGATGGGATGTGGAGTAGACGATATGAGATATTCAGATGAATTGATTGAAGAAATCCGATCCAGAAATGATATCGTGGATGTGATTTCCGGTTATGTACAGCTGAAAAAAAAGGGCAGTTCATGGTTTGGGCTGTGTCCGTTTCACAACGAGAAATCTCCTTCTTTTTCCGTCAGCCGGGATAAGCAGATGTATTACTGTTTCGGCTGCGGAGCAGGAGGAAATGTTTTTACCTTTATTATGGAGTATGAAAACTTTTCTTTCGTGGAAGCGGTTCAGTTTCTGGCAGACAGAGCAGGTGTTGAGCTGCCGAAACAGGAATATTCCAGGGAAGCACAAAAAGAAGCGGACCTGAAGTCCCAGCTTCTTCAGATCCACAAAGAGGCGGCCCGGTTTTATTTTTATCAGCTGACAGGTAAAGGTGGAGAGAATGCTCTGTTGTATCTGCAGAACAGGCAGTTGAGCAGAGAGACTATCGTGAAATTTGGACTGGGGTATTCTGCGAAATACAGCAATGTGCTGTACCGCTATCTGAAAGGCAAAGGTTATTCTGATGAATTGTTGATACAGACAGGGCTTTTTAACCAGGATGAGAAACGGGGAATGTATGATAAATTCTGGAACCGGGTCATGTTTCCTATTATGGACGTCAATAACCGTGTGATCGGATTCGGCGGAAGGGTGATGGGGGACGGGAAACCCAAGTATCTGAACTCGCCGGAGACCAGGATTTTTGATAAAAGCCGTAATCTGTACGGACTGAATTTCGCGAGAACATCCAGAAGGAAAAATCTGATTGCCTGTGAAGGGTACATGGATGTTATCTCCATGCATCAGGCAGGATTTGACAATGCGGTGGCTTCACTTGGAACTGCGCTGACTTCAGCCCAGGCCAGTCTGATGAAACGGTATACGGATGAGGTGTTGCTTCTTTACGACAGTGACGAGGCGGGACAAAAAGCGGCGCTTCGGGCAATTCCTCTTCTGCGTCAGGCAAATCTGGCCCAGAAGGTGATCGATCTTTCACCCCATAAGGACCCGGATGAATTCATAAAAGCCGAGGGAGCAGAGGCTTTTGAAAAACGTCTTCAGCAGGGAAGAAACGGATTCCTGTTTCAAACGGATGCAGCCAGGCAGGAGTTTGATATGAAAGATCCTCAGGGTCAGACTGATTTTTATCACAGAATTGCTTCCATGCTGCTGGAATTTGAAGATGAAATTGAGAGAAGCACTTATCTGAAGGCCGCTGCGTGGGAATACCATGTAAAAGAGGATATGCTTCAGAGACTGGTGAATAAACTGGCTGCCCGGGGAATGACATCCCGCACCCGGTCATCACTGTCCCGCAGTACCAGTAGGGAAGAAAAGAAAACAAAAGAAAGACATAACGGCTATGAAACCGCTCAGAAAATGATGATTACCTGGATGGTGAATGTGCCGGAGATTATAAAGGAGATTTCTTCCTTCCTGAAACCGGAGGATTTCACCAATCCTCTGTACCGTCAGGTGGTGGAGATGCTGATAAAGCAGCAGGAAGAGGGAGAGATCAACCCGGCCAGACTGCTGAATGCGTTTCCGGACGGTGAGGAACAGAGGGAGGCGGCGTCGCTCTTTCATACGGAAATTCCGCTGGAGTCGGAACCGGAAAAGAGACAGGCGCTGACGGATGTGGTCTGCCGGATTAAGGAGGACAGCATTGCATGGCGTACGGAACATCTGGATCCTGCGGATATGGCGGGACTTATGAAAATCATGGAAGATAAAAAGAAACTGGAAGACTTAAAGGGGAGAAAGGTGCAGCTGCATATTTCTTTTGATTAAGGATAAAATATAAACAAGCTATGGAAGGATGGAAAACCAATGGAACTTGATATGGCGAAATTTAATGAGAAACTGGCAGAGCTTCTGGAACTGGGAAAAAAGAAAAAGAACATTCTGGAGTATCAGGAAGTCAGCGACTTCTTTCAGGATATGCCATTGGATGCGGAACAGATGGAGAAAGTATTTGACTACCTGGAAAACAGTGGAATAGATGTACTGAGAATGGTGGAGCCGGAGAAAGAACCGGATGTGCTTCTTTTGTCAGATGAGGATGAAATGAATCTGGAAGATGAGGAAGAAGTGGATATGGAAAACCTGGATCTTTCCGTTCCTGAAGGAATCAGTATCGAAGATCCGGTGAGAATGTATCTGAAAGAGATCGGAAAAGTGCCTCTGCTTTCAGCGGAAGAAGAGATTGAACTGGCCCAGAGAATGGAGCAGGGCGATGAAGACGCCAAAAAACGTCTGGCGGAAGCCAATTTAAGACTGGTGGTCAGCATAGCAAAACGGTATGTGGGCAGGGGAATGCTTTTCCTGGATCTGATTCAGGAAGGAAATCTGGGACTTATCAAGGCTGTGGAAAAGTTTGATTACCGCAAAGGATATAAGTTCAGCACATATGCTACCTGGTGGATCCGGCAGGCCATCACCAGAGCCATAGCCGATCAGGCCAGAACCATTCGTATTCCCGTACACATGGTGGAGACGATCAATAAACTGATCCGCGTATCCAGACAGCTGCTTCAGGAACTGGGAAGGGAACCAACGCCGGAGGAGATTGCGGAGGAAATGAATATGTCAGTGGAGCGTGTAAGAGAGATTCTCAAGATATCACAGGAGCCGGTTTCCCTGGAAACTCCCATCGGGGAGGAAGAAGACAGTCACCTGGGAGATTTCATTCAGGATGACAATGTTCCTGTTCCGGCGGATGCCGCAGCTTTTACGCTTCTGAAAGAACAGCTGGTGGAAGTTCTGGGAACGCTGACAGAAAGGGAGCAGAAGGTATTGAGGCTCCGTTTCGGTCTGGATGACGGAAGAGCCAGAACCCTGGAGGAAGTAGGAAAGGAGTTTAACGTTACCAGAGAAAGAATCCGGCAGATTGAGGCAAAAGCGCTCAGGAAGCTGCGCCATCCCAGCCGCAGCCGAAAACTGAAAGATTATCTCGACTGAGAAAGGTGCAGGATCATGCAATTATCAAAACGATTGTCTGCTGTTGCAGAACTGGTCACACCAGGCAGCCGGCTGGCAGATGTGGGATGCGATCATGGATATATTCCCATTGCGCTGGTGAAAGCAGGAATAATTCCATCGGCTATTGCTATGGATGTCAACGAAGGGCCATTGATGCGAGCCAGACAGAACATTGAGTCATTTGCAGCTGCACAGTACATAGAAACCCGTCTGTCCGACGGCGTGTCAGCGCTTGAACCCGGTGAAGCAGATTCCCTCATTATGGCTGGAATGGGAGGTATTCTGATGATGAGGATTATGGATGAAGGCTGGAAAGTTCTGGAGTCCGTGAAAGAAATTATTCTTCAGCCTCAGTCAGAAGCTGCCAGCGTCCGCCGGTATCTTCAGAGCCGTAATTATAGAATCACGGCGGAAGATATGGTATATGAAGATGGAAAATATTATATAATGATGAAGGCGGTTCACGGCAGTATGGAGGAGATGTCTCCCATTTTCTGCCGGTTCGGCCGCCTGCTTTTGCAGCAGCGTCATCCGGTGCTTTTTCAATACCTGAAAGAGAGACAGGAAAAGTACAGCAGGATACAGGAAAAGATCTGCAGACAGGGAAGAGAAGGCAGCAGAAACAGGCAGGAAGAAATTGAGAAGGAGATGCAGGAGATTGCTTCTGCTTTAAGGTATTATGAAATGCAGTGAAATTATGGAAAAACTGAAAGAACAGTGGCCGGAGAAGTATGCATTGGACTGGGACAATGTGGGACTGCTGGTGGGCCGGGAAGAAAAGGAAGTTCATAAGGTTTTCGTTTGTCTGGACGTAACGGAAGAGACTTTGGAGCAGGCTTCCCGATGGGAAGCCGATATGATCATTTCCCATCACCCCATGATATTCTCAGCCGTAAAGAAAATCACAGACAGAGATTTTCTGGGAAGAAAAATTCTCAGGCTGGCGGCAGAAGATATTTCTTATTATGCCATGCATACGAATTTTGATGTGATGGGAATGGCCGCTTTGAATGGAGAAAGCCTGGGGCTTAGAAACAGCCGGGTACTGGAAGTAACCTGCCAGGATGATGTACGTCAGGAAGGAATCGGCAGAGCGGGAGATCTGCCGGAGGAAATGACTTTAAAAGAACTGGCTGAATATGTGAAGGAGCGGCTGAAAATTCCGCAGGTTTTGGTATACGGAGATCTGGAAAAGAGAATTTCCAGAGCGGCTATTTCAGGCGGTTCGGGTAAGAGCATGGTAAAACCGGCTCTTGACAGAAACGTTCAGGTTCTGATTACCGGCGATATTGATTATCACGGAGGTATTGACGCAGTGGCGTCAGGCCTTTGCATCATAGATGCCGGTCATTACGGAACAGAGTATGTTTTCATTTCCTATATGGAAGAAAAACTTCATCAGATGTTTCCGGAGCTTGAAATAAAGGGAGCACGGATTCACTTCCCCTTTCAGACTGTATAAAAGACGGGAATGGAACAGGAGGCTTGAAGGTATGGACAAAAAAATGTTTCAGGTAACGCTGGATGATAAAGTGATGAATTTTCCAAAAGGAACGGTCTTTGGAGAAATTGTGGAAGCCATGAAACCGGAGGGACCATATCCGGCAGTATTGGTTATGGTTAATGGAAGGCTTAAGGAACTGCATAAGACACTGAAAGAGGATTGCAGAATTTCACTGGTGACTACAGCGGATACGATTGGTCATAAGACCTACAGAAGGAGTACTACCCTCCTTTTGCTGAAAGCCATTTACCATGTGGCAGGGAGAGAAAAGCTTGAGAAAGTGGTTCTTCATTATTCTGTGGGAGAGGGATACTACTATACCATACAGGGTGACGTGCAGATTACGGAAGAGTTTTTAAATAAAGTCAAAAGTTATATGAAGGAACTGGTGGAAAAGAAGGTTCCTATCTTAAAACGCAGCGTCAAGCTAAATGAGGCGATCCGGCTTTTTCATGAACATGGCATGTACGACAAAGAAAAACTGTTCCGCTACCGCCGGGTGTCAAGGGTGAATCTGTATGATCTGGATGGATTTGAGGATTATTATTACGGTTATATGACCTGGCATACCGGTTATCTAAAATACTTTGATCTGATCCCTTATGATGAAGGTTTTGTTCTCCTGATGCCTTCCCAGGCGGAACCGGATAAACTGCCGCAGTTTGTACCGTCGCCTAAGATTTTTCAGATTCAGAAAGAGTCAGAGCATTGGGGAGAGACGCTGAACGTGGATGTGGTGGGAGCGTTGAATGATTTTACCTGCAGCGGCGGTATCCAGAAAATGATACTGATTGCAGAAGCATGGCAGGAAGGGAAAATCTCAGCCATTGCCGAAGATATTATCCGGAGGCGGGATGTGAAATTCGTTATGATTGCCGGACCTTCTTCTTCCGGAAAAACCACATTTTCCCATCGCCTTTCCATACAGCTGGCCGCCCATGGCCTGAAGCCTCACCCTATTGCAGTAGATAATTACTTTGTGAACCGGGAGAATACTCCTTTGGATGAATATGGAAAACGAAATTATGAGTGCCTGGAAGCTATTGATGTAGAGCTCTTTAACAGTGATATGAATGCGCTGCTGAAAGGCCGGGAGGTAGAACTGCCGCGGTTTGATTTTGTAGACGGGAAAAGAGAGTACAAAGGAGATTATCTGTCGCTGGACTCCGATGATATACTGGTGATTGAAGGTATCCATGGATTGAATGACAGGCTGAGTTATTCTCTGCCCAAAGAAAATAAATATAAAATTTATATCAGTGCTCTCACTCAGCTGAATGTGGATGAACATAACCGGATTCCCACGACGGACGGACGTCTGATACGGAGAATGGTCCGTGATAAAAGAACCAGGGGAACATCCGCCAGGGAAACCATTGCCAGGTGGCCGTCGGTGCGCAGAGGTGAAGAAGAAAACATTTTTCCTTATCAGGAGGAAGCGGATGTGATGTTTAATTCTGCTCTGATCTACGAGCTGGCTGTACTGAAGCTTTATGCGGAGCCGCTGCTGTTTCAGATCCGGCCAGATGATCCGGAATATTACGAGGCAAAACGACTGTTGAAGTTTCTGGATTATTTTGTGGGAGTTCCCAGTGATGACATTCCCCATAACTCTATCTTGCGGGAGTTTATCGGCGGCAGCTGCTTTGACGTTTAGCGTCTTTACAGAAAAAGAAAAATATGATACTATAAGAAACCGTGGCAAGTAGAATAAATGATCGCGGCTGACAAAAGCCGAAAGGTGTCAGCTGAGGAAAGTCCGGGCTTCGAAGGGCAGGATGCCGGATAACGTCCGGTGGAGGTGACTCCAAGGCCAGTGCAACAGAAATAAACCGCCTGCATGCAGGTAAGGGTGGAAAGGCAGTGTAAGAGACTACCGCCTGTCTGGCAACAGACAGGGCACATGTAAACCCCATCCGAAGCAAGACCGAATCAAAAGCTATGTGGCTGCCCGTCACGCTTTTAGGTGGGTCGCTAGAGGCTGTCGGCAACGGCAGTACGAGACAGATGATCATTCACGACATAACCCGGCTTATCGTTCTGCTTGCCTTCAGAAAGAAGAATAGAAATATGATACAGATTATACTGGCATCCCAGTCTCCCAGGAGGAAAGAACTGCTGGCACAGATCGGACTGGAATTTGAGATTCTCCCTTCAGGGGAGGAGGAAAAGATTAATACGAAGGATCCTGCGGAAGCGGTACGGATGCTGTCACGGCAGAAAGCCGCAGACGTGTCACGGAAAGCGGCGGGCGACTGCCTTGTCATCGGCGCTGACACTGTGGTGGCTTATGACGGGCAGATCCTGGGAAAACCGGCGGATGAGAAAGACGCGGCTGCAATGCTTCGTCTGCTGCAGGGAAAGACGCACAGCGTCTATACCGGCGTGACGCTTTTGCATCGGGAGGACGGACAGGAAAGAGCGGTTACTTTTTCCGAGGAGACCCGGGTGACTTTTTATCCCATGACGGAAGAAGAGATTCAGAATTACATAAATAGCGGCGAGCCGATGGATAAGGCAGGCGCTTATGGTATTCAGGGACTGGCGGCGGCTTTTGTGAAAAAAATTTCCGGAGATTACAATAACGTGGTTGGATTGCCGGTGGGAAGAGTCTGGCAGGAGATGAAGAAGAGAGGATGGCTTTGATATGGTAAAACCCTACGAGAGAAAAGTCCAGTATTATGAAACCGATAAGATGGGGATTGTCCACCATTCCAATTATATCCGGTGGTTTGAAGAGGCGAGGACCGATTATATGGAGCAGCTGGGCGCAGGATATGAGGAAATGGAAGCCGAGGGTGTTGTCAGCCCTGTTCTGGAAGTCTCCTGCAAGTATAAGACGATGGCCCGTTTTCCGGAGCGCTTTCAGATCTCAGTCAGAATGCTGGAGTTTAACGGAATCCGGATGAAGCTGGGATATGAAGTCAGAGATGTGGCAAGTCAGGAGATACGATGCACCGGTGAAACTTCCCATTGTTTTCTGAATGAAACTTACCATCCTGTTTCTCTGAAGAAAAGTTATCCTCAGTGGTATGAGAGACTGATAAAAGCGCTTTAAAAGGGTATCTTCAAGCCGTAGGGGTTTGAAGATACCCTTTTTTCATAGAAAATTCCGATTTTATTTCATTATTTGCGCTCTTTTTTGTCTCCGCGGTCATCATACTTTTCTTCGCAGTACTTGCAGCGGTAGACTTCCTTTTCCGGATCAGTCAGGATAAATACGTGCTTCAATTCCTGTTCAATGGATGTGATGCATCTGGGATTTCTGCATTTGATGACATCCACAATCTGTCGGGGGAGGCGAAGCTGCTTCTTTTCACAGATCTGTCCGTCTTTGATAATGTTGACGGTTATGTTATGGTCAATGAATCCCAGGATGTCCAGATCCAGCATATCCACAGGGCATTCTACTTTGATGATGTCTTTCTTTCCCATCTTGCTGCTTCTGGCATTTTTGATAATGGCAACGCAGCAGTCCAGCTTGTCCAGGTGAAGATCATGATAAATGGTCATGCTTTTTCCTGCCTTGATATGGTCCAAAACAAATCCTTCGTTAATTGCTCCTACGTTCAGCATATGTTCACCTCCAGTAATGTGAGAATCAAAGCCATCCGTACATATACACCGTACTGTACCTGCTTAAAGTAGGCGGCCCTTGGGTCACTGTCCACCTCAGTGGAAATTTCATTGACACGGGGCAGAGGATGGAGAACCAGCATATCTTTCGGCGCCAGTTCCATTTTGGCCTTGTCCAGAATATAAAAATCTTTCATACGGACGTAATCTTCTTCATTAAAGAAACGTTCCCGCTGAACCCGGGTCATATAAAGCAGATCCAGATTGGGAAGAGCTTCCTCCAGCCGGATCACTTCTTTATAGTTCTTATGATTGGCTTCCAGCACATCCTCACGGATATAGTCGGGAACGCGGAGCTCTTCGGGAGAAATCAGCACGAAAGATACGTTGTCGTAACGCACCAGAGCTTCAATCAGTGAGTGAACCGTTCTTCCGAACTTCAGATCGCCGCATAATCCTATAGTCAGATTGTTCAAGCGACCTTTCAGTGACCGGATAGTCAGAAGATCGGTCAGAGTCTGTGTGGGATGCTGATGGCCGCCGTCGCCGGCATTGATAACAGGAATAGAAGATGCCATGGATGCGACTAACGGAGCTCCTTCTTTGGGATGACGCATGGCACAGATGTCTGCGTAGCAGGATACCATGCGGATTGTATCAGAAACACTTTCCCCCTTTGATGCTGAACTGGAATCGGCAGAGGAAAAGCCAAGGACCTTTCCGCCAAGATTCATCATTGCCGCCTCGAAACTCAGCCGGGTACGAGTGCTGGGTTCATAAAAAAGTGTTGCGATTCGCTTTCCGTCACAGAGATGTGCGTATTTATCTGGATTTTTTTCGATGTCATTGGCCAGATCCAAAAGCTGATCCAGTTCTTCGACAGTAAAATCCAGAGGACTCATTAAATGTCTCATGAATTGCCTCCTTATATTCTTCTCAATTCATCATATAATAAAATATTGATGATTTCAAGAGATTTAGGGAAAGTAAAGTTTGGGTAAAGTTGAGCATCTTTCTTGTAATCCCAAAACCCATGTAATATAATAAATTAATGCGAGGAATTGAAATATGGAATACAGAGAAGCAAGGGCCTATATAGAGTCCGCCTGGAAGTATGCAGGCGGGGAGATGGGTCTTGAGAATACTGAATATTTACTGGAACAGCTGGGTCATCCGGAGAACCGGCTGGAATTTGTGCATATAGCGGGAACTAACGGAAAAGGGTCTGTGGCTTCCTACATCGCGACTGTTCTGCAGTGTGCCGGGTACCGTGTGGGGAGATATATTTCTCCTACGATTTATTCCTACAGGGAAAGAATGCAGGTGAACGGTGAATACATTGAAAGAGAAGCGTTTGCCGGATATGTGGAGCGGCTTGTGCCTGTTGTGGAGAAAATGAGGAAGGAGAATAAGGGATGTCCTACTCCTTTTGAGATGGAGACAGTGATATCTTTTCTGTTTTTTGCCGACAGAAAATGCGATATTGTGGTACTGGAATGCGGTATGGGTGGAAGAACGGATGCTACCAATGTAGTGCAGAATACGAAGATGGCCGTTTTTACATCTATCAGTATGGATCATGTGGGAGTGCTGGGCAATACGCTGGAAGAAATCGCCGCCAACAAGGCAGGCATTATAAAACCCGGGGCTATCGTAGTGCTTGGAAAACAGAAACCGGAAGTGGAGAATCTTATCTGGGCTCTCTGCACAGAGAAAGGGAATCCTTTCGTGACAGCAAGGCCTCAGGAAGCGGTTATCCGGGAGGTATCTCTGGAACATCAGGTCTTTCGATATCATGGAAATGAAATTACTATTTCACTGGCAGGCAGTCATCAGATTGAGAATGCGGTGCTGGCACTGGAGTGTATCACTGCGCTGAGTCAGGCAGGGTATGAGGTGACCCGGGAAGAAATGGAAAAAGGGTTTTTAACGACCAGATGGGACGGCAGATTTACGCTTGTCTGTCGAAATCCCGTTTTTGTAGTGGACGGTGCTCACAATCCGGATGCAGCGGAAAAATTAAAGCAGTCTGTTCAGATGTATTTTCCGGATGTAAGACTGATTTTTATTATGGGAATGTTCCGGGATAAAGATTATGAAGAAGTGGCTCGTATTATGGCGCCTTTGGCGGATCAGATATTTACGGTAACACCGCCGGATCCGGTGCGGGGACTTTTGGCTGAGGACTTTGCGGAGACGATCCGCGTATACAATGAGAAAGTGAAAGCCTGCGCCTCCCTTCGGGAAGCAGTGGAATCGGCCTTTGAAGCGGCAAATCCGGAAGATGTTATTATTTCTTTCGGTTCTCTGTCCTTTGCGGGCGAAACGATTCAGATGGTGCGGGAAAGAAACAGATAAAGGAAGGCAGTTATGACGGATTTACAGGAAATACGGAATCAGATCGATGAAGTGGATGAAAAAATTGTCAGGCTTTTTGAACGGAGGATGAAGCTGACAGAAGAGGTGGCTGAGTTTAAAATCAGTACGGGAAAACAGGTATTTGACAAAGAAAGAGAAAATCAGAAGCTGAAAACGCTCAGAGAGAAAGCGGATAGTGATTTTAATGCTACGGGAATACAGGAGCTGTTCGGACAGATTATGTCCATAAGCAGAAAAAGGCAGTACCAACTCCTGACGGAGAGGGGTATGGTTATGCCCGGTGATTTTCAGAAAGTGGATACGCTGCCTACCAAGGGAGCAAAAGTGGTGTTCCAGGGGGTGGAAGGCGCCTATAGTTTTGCGGCCATGAATACATATTTTGGTACGGATGTAGACAGTTTTCATGTGGAAACCTGGAAGGATGCCATGGATGCCATTGCGGGGGGAGAAGCGGATTACGCAGTTCTTCCCATCGAAAATTCCACAGCCGGGATCGTGGCGGATATTTACGATCTGCTGGTGGAATATCAGCACAATATTGTGGGGCAGCAGATTATCCGGGCAGATCATGTACTGATGGCTCTTCCGGAAGCATCAGTGGATGACATACGGCTGGTATGTTCCCACCCTCAGGCTCTGAAGCAGTGCGCGCGATATCTGAACGGCCACCCGGGCTGGAAGCAGCAGGAAGTGATTAACACGGCAGTGGCTGCGAAAAAAGTAAAAGAAGAGGGACGAAAGGATCAGGCAGCCATTGGCAGCCGTTATGCGGCGGAATATTTCGGCCTGCAGATACTGGATGATAATATTTCTTCCAGTGAAACCAATTCCACCCGGTTTATTATCATATCCGGGAAGAAAATCTATACGGCAGACGCGGATAAAATCAGTATCTGTTTTGAATTGCCCCATGCCAGCGGCACCCTTTACAATATTCTGGCCCATTTTATCTACAATGACCTGAATATGACAAAGATAGAATCCAGACCCATTCCTCAGAAAAACTGGGAATACCGTTTCTTTGTGGACTTTGAAGGAAATCTGGATGACAGTGCAGTAAAGAATGCTTTGATGGGAATCGGACAGGAAGCCAGTACATTCCGGGTGTTCGGCAATTATCGATAGAAAAGTGAGGAAGCAGTTGTGACCAGAATTGAAGAATGTATTTTATATCGTAATTTTGAGCAGGGAGAGATCCTGAAAAAAGTAACAGAAATTATGGAGGTGATCCGGAACAACCAGGATGTGGAACCTTACCGGAAAGATTTCTACGAAGCTTTAAGCGGGCTTGTGGAACTGGCGGGTGCTTATGGATTTTCCGGGAATCTGTGGCATAACTATCTGACCTTTCTCCTGGTGAACAAGGAGAATGCTTTCAGTACAGCCTGTGAAATTGTGGGCAGAGTAGCGGGAAGCGTTAATCAGATGGCTATGCATGATTTTATCCGTTTTAAAGAGCTGTATGATTTTGATATGAAGTCTTTTGACCGGGCGTTTGGATCCGGGGATTGCAAGATTATCTGCAGTTATGAAGGTACGGGAGGCAGAAAACTTTTTAACAAGCGCATCCGGGACAGAATCTGCACATTAAGCGAGCGGCTGGAAGCCTGTAAAAATGTGGAAGAGTTTATGGATGATATTGTGCAGTTTTATAAAGACTTCGGCGTGGGAAAACTGGGACTTCACAAGGCATTCCGTGTCGTTCACCGGGAAGAAGGAGCTCAGATTGTACCTATTACCAATATTGCCCATGTACAGCTTTCCGACCTGGTGGGTTACGAAATTGCAAAGAAAAAACTGATTGATAATACGGAAGCTTTTGTCAAAGGCCGGCGAGCCAATAACTGTCTGCTGTTTGGTGATGCGGGAACGGGAAAATCCTCCAGCATTAAAGGTATTTTAAATCAATATTATGATCAGGGACTGCGAATTATAGAAGTATATAAACATCAGTTTCAGGATCTCAATGATGTCATTGCTCAGATCAAAAACAGGAATTACAAATTCATCATTTATATGGATGATTTGTCCTTTGAAGAGTTTGAGATAGAGTATAAGTATCTGAAGGCGGTTATTGAGGGAGGCCTGGAGAAAAAGCCGGATAATATTCTGATCTATGCTACCTCCAACCGGCGTCATCTGATTAAAGAAGAGTTCAGTGACAAGGAAGGAAGAAGAGATCAGCTCCATGCTTCCGATACGGTGCAGGAAAAGCTTTCTCTGGTATCCAGATTCGGCGTTACCATATTTTTCAGCGCGCCGGATAGAAAGGAATTTCAGAATATAGTAAAAACTCTGGCGGAAAGATATGGTGTAAATCTGCCGGAGGAAGAACTGCTTGCAGAAGCCAATAAGTGGGAAATGGCTCACGGAGGCCTGTCGGGAAGAACGGCTCAGCAGTTTATTGATTATCTGCTGGGAAAAGAACCACAGTAAGAAAAGAGGGAGGAAAGGTATGCAGGTGACAATGTTTGCCACGATTGAAATTGGGTCATATAACGTCAGTCTGGAAATATTTGAGCTCTCCAGAAAAAACGGGGTGCATTCCATTGACCGGGTGACTCACAGGCTCGAACTGGGAAAAACTGCCTATACATCGGGTAAGGTTACAGCGGAGTTGATTGATGAGCTGTGCCGGGTAATCAATGACTTTACAGAAATCATGAAAAGCTATAAAGTAAATGATTACAGGGCTTTTGGCACCAGCGCCGTCAGAGAAGCTTCTAATTCTCTGATCATGCTGGAAACTATATATCAGAGAACCGGTATCCGTGTGGATGTGTTAAGCAATTCAGAACAGAGATTTCTGGGATATAAAGGGATTGCGTCCAAAGGAGATACTTTCCAGCAGATCATTGAAAAAGGAACAGCCATACTGGATGTCAGCGGCGGAAGCATACAGATATCTCTCTTTGACAAAGACAATCTGATCACTACGCAGAATGTTAAGCTGGGAAGTCTGAGAGTCAGGGAACGCCTGGCCGGTCTGGAAAGGGAGACGACTCATTACGAAACACTGGTGGAGGAACTGGTTCGCAATGAGATTGCCAGTTTTGCCAAGATGCATTTGAAGGATCGCAAAATCAGCAACATTATTCTGATCGGAAATAATTTTACGGATTCCCTTCTGTATGGCAGGAAAGGAGAATTTTCGGAAATCCTGTCCAAAGACGATTACATGCAGTGGTACCGAACTGTCATTGAAAGATCTCCCATTGAGCTGGCCATGGAGATGGGGATTGCTCTGGAGTATGCGTCACTGCTGATACCTACCGTAATCATCAATAAGAAGCTGATACAGGAAATGAATGTTCAGAATATATGGATTCCAGGTATCCGGCTGTCAGATGGTATAGCTTATGATTTTGCTGAAAAAGCCAAACTGATCAAGTCGGCTCATAATTTTGATAATGATATTGTCATGGCAGCCAGAAACATCGGAAAACGGTATTCTGTAAGCAAAAGCCATACTCAGATGATGTCAAAGCTGGCAAAAACAATATTTAAAGCTATGAAAAAGGTGCATGGACTGACGGAACGTGAACTGTTGATGCTGGAAGTAGCTGTTCAGATTCATGACTGCGGGAAGTATATCAGTCTGAGCAATGTGGCTGAATGTTCTTTTAATATTATCATGTCCACAGAAATTATCGGGCTTTCCCACCGGGAGAGAGAGATTATTGCTCTTGCCGTCCGATATAATACGCTTCCTTTTGATGATTATGGAGAGATGAGCCGTATCTCAGATCTGCGGGAGGAAGATTATATTCTGGTGGCCAAGCTGACTGCAATTCTCCGCCTGGTTAATGCCCTGGACAGAAGCCATATGCAGAAAATTGAAAGTATGAAAGCAAATGTTAAGGAAAATGAACTGATTCTGAGTATTGAGACGAAGAAGGATTTTACCCTTGAGAGAGGACTGATTACCGATAAACTGAATTTTTTCACAGAGGTATTCAGCGTTCGTCCTGTCATGAAGGTTAAGAGAATATTATAGGAGGGGACCAAATGGATTATACAGAGTGGATGAAACCGGAATATTATCGGAATCGGGAACTAAGCTGGCTCGATTTCGATGAGAGAGTACTGGAAGAAGCAAGGGATAAAAGTATTCCGCTGCTGGAAAGATTTAAATTTCTGAGCATTACTGCATCAAATCTGGATGAGTTTTTTATGATTCGTGTGGCATCCTTAAAGGATATGGTGCATGCGGATTATAAAAAGCCGGATATTGCCGGGCTTACGCCTCAGGAGCAGCTGGAAGCCATAAGTCCGAAGACCCACAGGCTGGTACAGATGCAGTACACCACTTACAACCGTTCCCTTCTTCCTATGCTGAAAAATATTGGGATTAATATTATCGGAGAACATGAAATGCTGACGAAGAATCAGCAGATCTATGTAGATGAATACTTTGAGGAAAATATATATCCTGTTCTGACACCTATGGCAATGGACTCTTCCCGTCCCTTTCCGCTGATCCGAAATAAGACGCTGAATATCGGCGCGCTGATCCGGAAAAAAGATAAGAAAAAGAATAAAGAAGAGCTGGATTTTGCCACGGTGCAGGTGCCCTCTGTACTGCCCAGAATCGTAGCCGTGCCGGAGGATAAGGAAGGTTGTAAATGTTTTATCCTGCTGGAGGAAATCATTGAGAGAAATATCGGGAAGCTGTTTTTGAGCTATGACGTGGTCTGTGCCCATCCCTACCGGATTATGAGAAATGCGGATCTGACTATAGATGAAGATGAAGCTGCGGACCTGCTGAAAGAAATTCAGAAGCAGCTGAAAAAACGGCAGTGGGGTGAAGTGATCCGTCTCGAGGTGCAGGAGGATATGGATGAACGTCTTCTGCAGATTCTGAAAGAAGAATTTAATATTCAGGAGGATGATGTCTATGATATTAACGGGCCGCTGGATCTGACGTTCCTGATGAAGCTGTATGGCCTGGAAGGGTATGATCAGTATAAGGTGAAGCCTTACGTGCCGGCTGCTGTTCCGGCGCTGCAGAATGATGATGATATCTTTACCAATATCCGGAAAGGAGATATTCTGCTGCACCATCCTTATATGAGTTTTGATCCGGTGGTAAATTTCGTCAAACAGGCGGCCAGAGATCCGAAGGTTCTGGCCATCAAACAGACACTGTACCGGGTAAGCGGCAATTCGCCGATTATTGCCGCGCTTGCACAGGCAGCGGAAAACGGCAAGCAGGTGTCAGTTCTGGTTGAGCTGAAAGCCCGCTTTGACGAGGAAAATAATATCGTGTGGGCGAAAATGCTGGAGAAAGCCGGCTGCCATGTTATCTACGGCCTGCTGGGTCTGAAAACTCACAGCAAAATCACACTGGTGGTCAGGCAGGAGGAGACAGGTATCCGCAGGTACGTACATCTGGGAACGGGAAATTATAATGATTCCACGGCCAAGCTTTACACTGACTGCGGACTTCTCACCTGTGATGCCAGAATCGGAGAAGATGCTACGGCTGTCTTTAATATGCTTTCCGGATATTCAGAACCCAGCATCTGGAACAAACTGGTGGTTGCGCCTCTGTGGATGAGAGATCGTTTCATTCATCTGATTGAGTTAGAAGCCGAGCATGCCAGAAAAGGACAGAAAGCCCGTATTGTGGCAAAGGTCAATTCTCTGTGCGACAGAGAGGTTATTGCTGCTCTATATGCGGCTTCCGCAGCAGGAGTAAAGATTGATCTGATCGTCCGGGGAATCTGCTGTCTGAAAACCGGAATTCCTGGGGTCAGTGATAATATATCCGTCCGTTCCATTGTGGGAAATTTCCTGGAGCATGCCAGAATTTTCTATTTTTACAGCAATGGCAATGAAGAAATCTATATGGGAAGTGCCGACTGGATGCCGAGAAATCTGGATAAACGTGTGGAAATCATATTCCCCATTGAGGATGAAAGACTGAAGCAGGAGGCGTGGCATATTCTGGATACCCAGCTTCGGGATAATGTCAAAGCTCATATTCTGCAGCCCGACGGAACTTATGAAAAGATTGACAAGAGGGGGAAGGTTCTGGTAAATGCTCAGGAAACCTTCTGTCAGGAGGCAACCAGACGGGCGGAGGAACCGGAAAAAATAACAGACCGAAGGGTTTTTATTCCCGCGGAACCCCTGGAAGATCCGGAAGAGTAAAGGGAAAGTAAAATATTTATAAAACAGTGATTTTAGGAATTGACAAAAGGCCGAATGTGATTTACTCTTGGTACGTAGTAAATCATATTCGGCTGATGTTGCGAAAGAAGGTGAAAGTAATGGATTTTGTTCTGGAAATGGAAAAACGAGTCATGCGGGATATGCAGAATTCCATGGAGTCCGCTGCCTGTGAAAAAAACGGTTATTTTCAGAAAGGACATTGGACAGAAAAGAAAGTTAAAATGAAAAACCGCAGTACTGAAGAAAAAAGAATGTGACCCGTACGCACCCGTACGGGTCAGTTTTTTTTCAGTTTTTCCCAGATCTCATAGGGAATCTTCAGATTTCCCCGTCCGCTTCCCAGGTCAATATCCGGTTTATTGCTGCCGTGAAAGTCGGAGCCGCCGGTGATTTTAAGACCAAACTGGCGGGCCAGCTTTCGTGCGATGCTTTCGTCCATTCCGCGGTTTGTGGAGTATATGGCTTCAATGGCGTCCAGACCGCATTTCTTTAAAGAGGCGACCAGATCGGTCAGTTCCTGACCGGAGAAATGATATAAAAAGGGATGTGCCAGCGATGCAATTCCGTTTCCTTCATGAATCAGCCGAATAGCATGAAAAGGCGTTACTTTTTCACGGGGAACATAGCAGCAGGCAGTGTCGCCGATATATTTTTCAAAAGCTTCCGCCATGGTTTTTACATATCCTTCATCCAGCAGATATCTGGCAAAGTGCGCCCTGGTCCAAACTGCATCAGGAAAACGCTGCTGCATAATATGCCGGCTGATATCCACGCCGTTTTCCTGTAAAAGAGCGATCATTTTCTGGTTGCGGGTATCTCTGGAATTTAAAAACTGGGAAAGACTGTCGGTAAAATACCGGTTTGTTACATCAATGTTCAGCCCCAGAATATGGACATCCCGTTCCCGGTAGTTAGTGGAAAATTCAATGCCAGGAATCAGCTCCAGCCCCAGATTGTCAGCCTCCTGGCGGGCCTCCGGGATTCCTTTGATGGTATCATGGTCGGTCAGCGCCATGGCAGACAGATTTCTGGCAATGGCATACCGAACCAGTTCTGATGGCGTCATAGTTCCGTCAGAACAGCTGGAATGTACGTGAAGGTCTATATAACCTTCCATGTAATCACCTCCGGAAAAGAATATGCTACCATTATAAGCAAGGAATTCTTTCCGGTCAAGAAGAGGGTTTCTGTTGTGTTTCCCTGTTTGGAAGGTTACAATAGAGGAAAGAAGAAAAGGAGACAGTAAAATTGAGAATCAGATGTGTTGCACTGGATCTGGATCGTACCACGCTGAATAAAGAAGGAAAGCTGGGGCAGGCGAACCAGAGAGCCCTGGAGGAATTAATACAGAAAGGTATCTGTGTTGTGATTGCCAGCGGCAGGTCATTTCATACGCTGCCGTCAGATGTGATGAAAATTCAGGGGATTCAGTATGCGGTGACGTCCAATGGAGCAGCTGTTTACCGCGTAACTGACAGAGAATGTATAAAACGGTATACTTTGAAGAAAGAAGCGGTGACGGCAGTGATGAAAAGTCTGGAAGGAGAAGATGTGGCCTACGAAGCCTTTCTGGATGGTTATGCATATGCGGATCGTACCTTCATCGAGGATCCGGTCAGATACGGAACATCTTTGAAGGGTGTGGAATATATCAGAAAAACCAGGAAAGCCAGCCAGGATATTGTCAAGTTTATTTATGAAAATGCCAACAGGCTGGAAAGCATGGATGTTGTGGTGCCGGACAGAAATAGAAAGGAATATCTCTGGAAAAAAATTCAGAAATCAGCTCCGGATGTCTATATTACTTCATCAGTGGAACAGTTGATTGAGCTTTCCGACCGGCAAGCGGGGAAACATTCCGGGCTCAGATTTGTTACCGGGCTTCTTCACATACCACCGGAGGAGGTAGCAGCTTTCGGAGACGGAGACAATGATGTGGATATGCTGAAATTTGCCGGTTATGGAATAGCGATGGAGAATGCCTCTGAAAAATGCAGGCAGGCGGCCAATTACATAACGAAACATCACGATAAGGACGGAGTGGCTTACGGTCTGAGAGAAATTTTAAAGTGTCTGCCTTCAGAATAGGTGTGACATGGTATGAAAAAAGTGGTATACTATAAAAAAATTTGTGTGCAGGAGGTACATATGAACCAGAAGAAAATTGCAGGGGAAAAAGCAGCGGAGTATATCAAAGACGGTATGGTTGTAGGACTTGGAACAGGGTCCACAGCCAGATACATGGTGGACAAAGTAGGAGAAATGGTGAAAAATGGTCTGAAGATTCAGGCAGTCCCCACTTCAAAGGCTACGGAACAGCAGGCGAGAGAGCTGGGGATTCCGCTTTTGGATATTAATGATGTCGATCACATTGATCTGGATATCGACGGTGTAGATGAAATTGACGGGAATTTCAATGCGACAAAAGGCGGCGGCGGTGCCCTGTTCCGTGAAAAAGTAGTTGCAGATCTGGCAAAAGAAGTGATCTGGATTATGGATGAGAGCAAGCTGGTGGACAGTCTGGGAGCATTTCCTCTTCCTATAGAAATTCTCCCTTATGGATATCAGATTGTATTTAAGAAGATGGAAGATTATGGATTCAATCCCAAGATGCGTATGAAAGATGGGGAGCTGTTTGTAACGGACAACGGTAATTATATCGTAGACCTGCATCTGGGTGTTCCGGCCAATATTGAAGATGTGAAAGAGAAAGTAAACGGCATTGTGGGCGTGCTGGAAACGGGACAGTTCCTTAAGATGTGCAAACGCATTATCGTGGGAACTGATGAAGGCGTTAAAGTGATTGAAGCTGAATAAGGAAAGGGAGTAAGAGACTGTCTGGGGGCAGTCTCTTTTGGATGGAAAATGCCGGGAGAAAAATAATGATAAAAAATCTTGTGCTTGACATGGGAAATGTGCTGCTGGACTATGATCCGACAGTACCACTGAGAAAATTTCTGGATAAAGATGAGGACAGGAATATTATTTACCGGGAACTGTTTATGGGACCGGAATGGGTTCAGGGTGATTTGGGAAATATCACGGCAGAGGAAAAATTTGAATCCATCAGCAGAAGGATTCCTGAAAGACTTCATGAAGGACTGCGAAATTGTATGGATGGCTGGCATCTGTTTATGCCCCGGGTAAAGGGCGCACTGGAGTTTCTTATGCAGGCACGGAAAGAAGGATATCGCCTGTATGTGCTTTCCAATGCCAGTGATGAGTTTTACATCTATTTTCCAAAGCATTATGATACGGCCATGTTTGAGGGAATCGTTGTGTCGGCGGATCTGCATATGATAAAACCGGATGAGAGGATTTACCGTTATCTGCTGGAGCGTTATGAACTTGTGCCGGAAGAAACGCTGTTTATTGACGACCGGCCGGAGAATGTGAGGGGAGCCCGCCGGGCAGGCATCCGATCTGTGATATTTCAAAATAATTTTGACGAAATAAAAGGGCAGTATCAGCTCTGGTGAAACAAAATTACATACTCCCTTTGGTAGAATAGACTTATCAAAAGAAAACATTCTGTCAAAGGGGGAAATTTATTATGAAGATGAAAAAAGTGGCGCCTATTTTCTGTGGAGTATTTGCACTGGTATTTGCAGGTATGTGTGTTCAGCCGCTGGAAACCCGGGCTGATATGGGGAATTATAATTTTGTTTCCATATCGTCTGGTGCAGTGGATTCCATCACAGTCAATGGCGTGACAGTGGAAGCGCTGTACCGTCCGTATGATTCCAGTGTGGATACAGATACTACTTACAGCTGTGCGGCGTTTGTCAAGCGGTTCTACAGTCAGGTATATGGAAGGAATGTGTCTGGCCTTTGGTCCACAACTTCTGTTCCTGAGATTGATTCCGGAAATTTTCAGGAAACGTCTGATCCGAAAACGGGAGATATTATCCGGGACAATCAGAGTGTCCACTGGGCTATTGTAAAAGAAGTATCCGGCGACACAGTAACGGTAATCCAGCAGAATGCCTGGAATGGTTCTTATACGAAGGCATGGGTGGGCGCTGCGATTCAGAAAGGAGATCCGCGCTATAGTTTTTTCAGATGGAGCGAAAGTGAAAAAGCACAGCCGATTTCCGGAAATTACCAGATTTATTATCAGAAACCTCAGGTTCAGGAGACGACGGCAGTTATTTCCGCCAAGGTTGACAATCCTGATGGGAAAACTGTCAGACAGGTGGGCTGCAGTCTCTGGGATGCGGGGGGAAATCTGATAAAAAAACATGTGGAAAACTGTCAGCGTTCGGAAAGCCGGTTTAATATGTGGTATGATATTCAGGAAGAACTGGGGATTACCCTGACGCCGGGAACCACGTATCAGTATCAGTTTTTTGTGATAGAAAATGAAAAAGAATATCCCGGCGAAGTGCAGACGATTACCACAGCGGGCTCAGCTCAGGAGAAAGAGGAGAGAGAAGAAGGGGAGCCAAAGTCTACCGGAGAAACTGACAGGGCAGATGTGACGGATGATGATATTAATTTTGCAGTGGCTAAATTAAGGGAACTGTACAGTTGGACAGAGGAAGACGTAAAGGTTTGTCTGAATCCTATTTATAAAGTATCCGTTCAGGAAGACAGGACAGTTTATTATGCTGCCGTGGAAACGCTTATGAATCGTCCCGCTTCCGTGATTGTGACCACAAAAGACGGAAAGGTGGCAAAGGCTCAGTGGAGATATGAGTATTCCCAGTCTTCTGACGAAATCTTCCGGCTGAGTGAAGATTTATATGAGCAGATCATTGGTGTAGCAGATGATATGATGTATACCAGTAGAAACAGTTTCTGTAAAGATAAGGATAATTTGACCAGTATTTACGATAACGAGCTGAAAGTGGTAAGAGATACCGCAGATGGAAAGCCTTATATTGCATTTACTGTGTTGGATGCGTTCGATTTTAATTTTTCGAACGGTTTATAATAAAAATATCAGACAGGAGTGACAGATAATATGGATTTAGTACAGGGAATTAAAAAAAGAAGAAGCGTCAGAAAATTTAGCGAGACACCAGTACCACGTGAAATACTGAGAGAAATAATTGAGACGGCTTCCTGGGCGCCGTCCTGGAAAAATACGCAGACGGTCAGATATATCGTGGTGGACAGCCGGGAAGTTCTGAAAAAAATTGCGTCAGAGGATTGCATGATGGGATTTACCCATAATGTAGATATTGTTGCTCAGGCGCCGGCTCTGGTCATTCTTGCATCGGTAAAAGGCCGTTCCGGTTATGAGCGAAACGGCAGTTTTTCTACAGCCAAGGGAAGTCACTGGGAAAGTTTTGATGCCGGCATTGCGGCTCAGACTTTCTGTCTTGCAGCCTGCGAAAAAGGACTGGGAACAGTGATTATGGGGATTTTTGACGAAAATAAAATCAGAGAGATTATAGAGATTCCTGAGGATCAGCAGATTTCTGCCTTGATCTCCATAGGCTACCCTGCGGAAGAGCCCAAAACGCCGCCCAGGAAAAATGCGGAAGATCTTCTTACCTTTATTTGACGGCAATGCCGGACAGCATGCAGTTATTGCTGTCCGGCAGTTTTTCGTTTTACAGTGAGGAGAAGTAAAGAATGACGCCCTTTTGTTGAACACAATGTCCATAAACACTTTTCTATACCTTTTCGTTTTGACAATTCTGTCTATTATTTTTCCCGATGTTGATTTTAAATTAAGGTCTATACTATAATCTGTATATAGATTGTGTATTAAATACACAAATACAGATAAAAAGAGATACGCAGTTGGGCAGAATGCACAAGCGAGCGCTGTGGTATGCATTTTATCTGCATAAACACTTTGTCCATATGGACAGGAAAAGGAGGAAGTTAGGTATGAGTGAAAAAAACAACAGAAAAGGACTCAGTAAGGCACTGAAGATCTTTTACGGTGTTGGGGACTGTGGTTTTACCCTGATGTCCAACATCGAAAGTTACTATTTCAATTTCTTTTTGACGAACCTTGCTCAGTTCAGTCTTCCGATGGTAACTCTGATCACTACGGTGGCAAGTACTGTAGATGCAGTGCTTTCCTGGATGTACGGTGCTATTCTGAACAGTATCAAACCGTTGAAATGGGGACGCTACCGTTCCTGGCTGGTTGTAATTCCATGGCTGGTACCGTTTTTATATGCATTCCAGTTCGTTAAAATCGGAGATGGGTGGCTGTCGGCGATTATCATTATTATTGCGGCAATTGCCAGTCATGTGGCATGGAATTTTGGATATGTGGCAAATGTATCCATGATCTCCGTTGCCGGCAAGACACCGGAGGAACGTTCTCAGCTTTCTGCTACGAGAGCTGCATGGGCGAACTTTTCTAAGGTTATTTTTTCTTATGTAGGACCGGGCCTGGCTGCGGTTATGGCAGGATTTATCGGTGAAGTGAATCAGTATGGTGCGGCAGCTTTCGTACTTGGTGTCGTTATGGCGGTGCTTTATTACGCGCATTTCCGTATGTTTGACGGATATGAAGAGGTACAGGTTAGTGACCAGACCGCACAGAAGAAGGAAACTGCAAAGGACAAGACCAGCGGTATGGATCTGATCCGGGCTCTTCTTCAGAACCCGCCTCTGATTGCTCTTCTGATTGCTGACCTTGCGAAATTCATGTTTAATTTTGTGCTGATGGGTGTCGCTACTTATTATTTCACCTACATTGCAAACAATGCGGGTATGCTGTCCGCTTATATGTTGGTAACCAATATTTTCTGCGTGATCGGAGCATATTTAAGCAAAACTCTCAGCAATCGCTTTACCACAAGAAATACGACTATCGGGGTAATGGCAATTCAGGCAGTACTTCTGATTGTATCTTATTTCTTTTACAATAATGTGACAATTGTTATTATTCTGATGAGTATTGCGATGTTTGGCTATGGTATTACCTACGCCTGTACGCCGGCCCTCTACGGGGATACAATCGTTTACAGCGAATGGAAGACAGGCAAGAATGCAGCCGGCTGGATCAGCGGTCTTCAGAATGTTCCGCTGAAAGTTTCTATTATGACACGAGGCGTTATTATCTCCGCATGCCTGGCGATGGGGAATTTCAGCTCAGATATTGATCCGGCAACAGCGTCAGAACAGCTGAAAAATGCGATCAGCATTGGTTTTATGATTATTCCGGCCATTGCTCTGATTATTGCCGTTATCGCACTGATCTTCGGATTCAGACTGACAAAAGACAAAGTAAATCAATATGCGGAAGAAATCGCTGCACGTTCATAAGTGAGGGTGACAGAACCGGTAAGGGACAGAATGAATGAAAATATCAGGTTTTTATTAAATCTTCAGATGATTGCAGATGAGGTAATAGTAAAAATTCCGGATGTTCAGTTTTATACAGGTGAGGACAGACGCTCTCTGGAAGGAATCTGTTTTTACCGTCCGGGAATGGAAATGGTTTCCCAATGTGCATACGTTGTGGAAGGCGACAGACTGAAAGAGCTTCCTGTATCTGAAAATCATTGTTCACTGATACTGCTGGGAGAAGTTCCGGAAGCCTAGGATAATGGTTTTCATACGATCTTACAACTTCCACAGGAGACTGATTTGCTGGAGATTATGAATTTCTGCCTGGAGGCCTTCCGCAAACACACTTCCTGGGCGGAGAAACTGCAGAATATTGTGGTGCAGGAAGGAAGTGTGGACGAATTGTGCAGAGTCAGCTATGAATATTTTCAGAATCCTCTGTTCGTCCACGATTCGCAGCTGAGGCTTATTTCCTGCCCCGTCTGGCGGGACGGAATGATTGCATGGGAAAAGGATGAGATTACGGGCCTGATGATTACACCGCTGGAAGTGGTAAATGAATTTAAAACAGACAGTGAATATCTGAGTACTCTTTCTACTAAAAATGCTCATATTTTTTCTGCGGAGCTGAGAGGGTACCGGGATATTTACGTAAATATCTGGGATGCTTTCGGCGGTTATGAGGGACGTCTCGTAATCTGCGAGATAGAGAATTCGCTGAAACCGGGTCAGTTTGCAGCTGCAGAGTATCTGGCAGAACTGATTCGTCTGACTCTGGCAAAAAGGGGTCATCTGGATAATACGTATAAACGGACATTGCATCAGATGATGACAGACATGGTTCGGGGAAAGGAACTCTCAACATCTGAGATTGAAAGGCGGATCGGGCAGTGCAAATGGCAGGTAGATGATTCATATATCTGTATTCGTATGGATGCCGAAGAGCAGGAAGGAAGTCCCGGTTCCGCTGCCAGTGTCTGTAATTATGTGGAAGCGAAAGTAGACGGCAGCAAAGCTTTTTATCAGGATACCAAAATCTGTATTATTATCAATCTGAATGTAAACGATCATTACAACTCTGACATTGCAAGTATTCTCAGAGATGGGCTTTTCAAAGCAGGCTTCAGCAACGTTTTTCATGATTTTACCCGTCTGAGGCATTATTATAAACAGGCATCGGCAGCGCTTGAATACTGCCGCCGGCGAAACGATACCATGTGGTATTATAGCTTTGACGATATTGCCATGGATTATATTGCGGATCTGTGCTGTACAGAGTTTGAGGCGGAGGATCTGTGCGCTTACAAGCTGAAAAACCTTCTGGAATATGATGCGGAGAACAAAACGGAACTTTATAAAACATTTCGCACCTACATTATGAAAGAACGGAATACGGTGGCTACGTCTGCTGCCTTATATGTAGGGAGAAGTACGCTGTATTACCGTTTGCGAAAAATAAAAGAAATTACGGGGCTGGACGCCGAAAGTGTGGCGGAACCCGTGCAGAACTTATATCTGAAGCTGTCTTTTTTTATCATGGAAAGACAGCAGAACAAGAAAGGAGATTGATCCAAATGCTGACGCCAAAACAGAATCTTTTGGAAACTCTGAAAAAAGATGGAAAACCGGAATGCCTGTGCAATTCGTTTACCATGTTTCGCGGCATTCCCGGAGATCCCTGTTTCAAACTGATTCGTGGAAACCGTATCCGTGGGACAACATCCCATGATCAGTGGGGAACATTGATTCTGTTCCCGGAAGATGCCCCTGCGGCTGTTCCCTGTGTAACGCCGGAGAATCAGGTAATTAAAGATATTACGGAATGGAAAAAATATGTAAAAGTTCCGGATCTGATCGGAAAATGCTCAGAAGGCTGGGAAGATGCACTGGAGGCAAAAAGTAAAATTGATCAGGAAAAATATCTGACCATGGTGGTAATGGGAACAGGTATTTTTGAACAGCTGCATATGCTGATGACTTTTGAGGATACTCTTATGAATTTTCTTCTGGAACCGGAAGCGATGCATGAGTTGATTGACGTTATCTGTGAATACCGTCTGACTTATATGAAACTGGTGGTGGAACACCTTCATCCGGACTGTATTGTGTCTCACGATGACTGGGGATCGAAAACCAGTCTGTTCATGTCAGATGATACCTGGAGAGAATTCTTTAAAGAGCCCTATCGGAAACTGTATGATTATCTTCACTCACAGGGTGTGATCGTGATGCATCACGGTGATTCTTATATGGAGCCTATCGTGGAAGATATGGCTGAAATCGGTGTGGATATCTGGCAGGGTGTTTTAAATACCAACAATATTCCGGCGATTTCTGAAAAAGTCGGAGACAGAATGCTTCTGATGGGAGGCATTGATTCTGTCATTGACCGTGAGGATGTCACAGAAGAAGAAATCCGCAAGGAGACAAGACGCGCCTGTGATGAATATGGTCATCTGAAAGGTTTCTGGCCGGGAATTACCTATGGAGGTCCGGGAACCATATATCCTCACGTTGAGGAAATTGTAATTGATGAGATTAATAAATATAATATGGAACGCTTCGGTGTGGCGATTTGTTAAAAGGAGATGGAACTTTGACTGCAAAAGAGATTTTTTTAGAGACTTTAAAACCGGATGGGAAGCCGGAGAGACTGCTGAAACAGTTTGAGGGTACTGTATTCTATCCCCCCAACCCTGCCGGAAACTATATCAGAGGGAACCGGCACCGAGGTATGGATCCGCTGGTTGACCGTTTTGGAACTACGATTCTCTGGCCGGCAGATCAGCTGGCGGCCATGCCTCATGTGACAGATGACAATAAGGTTATCAGTGATATCTGTGAATGGAAAACTCAGATGAAAATGCCGGATCTGATGGAAAACTGTTCCGATCCGGAACTCTGGAAACCGTTTAAGGAAAAAGCCGATGAGATTAAAGCCAGCGGAAAACTGTTTATGGCGTTTATGCCAACGGGTGTGTTTGAGCGTCTGCATTTTCTGATGGGATTTGAAGACATGCTGGCAAATTTCCTTCTGGAACCGGAAGCCATGATGGAACTGTGCAATGCAATCGGAGAATACCGTTATCAGTATATGAAACTGATTGTGGATAACCTGGAGCCGGATATTATGCTTTCCCATGATGACTGGGGATCAAAACATCAGTTGTTTGTCAGCCCGGAAACCTGGAGGGAATTCATTAAGCCTCAGTATGCGAAGACTTATGGCTACATGAAGGAGAAAGGTGTGATTGTGATGCATCATGCGGATTCTTTCATGGAACCCATTGTAGAGGATATGGTGGAACTGGGTGTGGATATCTGGCAGGGCGTGCTGCCTCAGAACGACATTCCCAAGCTTCAGAAGCAGCTGAAGGGTCGTATGACTTTGATGGGCGGTATTGACGCTGCGATTGTGGATCAGGCTGATTCAACAGAAGAAGTTATCCGTGCGGAAGTCAGAAGGGCATGTGAGGAGTATGCACCGGGAGGCCATTTTATTCCATGTATTACCTATGGAGGCCCCGGTTGTCTCTATCCTCATGTGGATCCCATCATTGATGATGAAATTGATCGATATAACAAGAGTAAATAAAAATGAAACCGAATGGGAACAGCGCTGCAGTCTTGGAATGCAGCGCTGTTTTCAATAGCGTAAAATTACTTTAAGTTAAAAGCAAAAAAATAAATGTAGAGAATATCACTTTGTGTTATCATTAAGTTGATGAGACAAAAAAATAAACAAA
>JBMNRA010000032.1:0-33120 GCA_050944415.1 Ruminococcus sp. | reverse complement strand
TACTATTATTCATAGAGAATATCCTCCTTTGTTTATTTTTTTGTCTCATCAACTTAATGATAACACAAAGTGATATTCTCTACATTTATTTTTTTGCTTTTAACTTAAAGTAATTTTACGCTATTCATCATTATGAGTTGACGGATAAGTTTTGCAGTTTTATACTATATTTTAAAGAAAAAAGGGATGCCGGGCAGGTATTCCCAAGGAGGAGACAGTATTATGGATATCAGATTTGAAAAAAGAGAGCATCTGAAGGAAAAACCGGATCAGAAAAATTTAGGCTTCGGAAAGTACATGACAGATTATATGTTTGTCATGGACTGGGACAAGGGAGAAGGATGGCATGATGCCAGGATTGTTCCTCATGAACCAATGCTGTTGGATCCGGCCTGCGTGGCACTGCATTATGCTCAGGAAACTTTCGAGGGCATGAAGGCATACCGGACTGCTGAAGGAAAGATTCAGCTGTTTCGTCCGGAAATGAATGCACGGCGTATGATCAAATCCAATGAAAGACTCTGTATGCCGCCGGTTCCGGAAGATATGTTTGTTGAAGCAGTGGAAGAACTGGTAAAAGTGGAGCGTGACTGGGTTCCCTCTGAACCGGAGACTTCTCTTTACATCCGGCCGTTTATGTTTGCTACGGAATCATCGCTGGGCGTGCATATGGCGAACTCCTATAAGTTTGTGATCATTTGTACACCTGTGGGTGCATATTATGCGGAAGGTGTAAATCCGGTACGTATCCTGGTGGAAGATGAACTGGTCCGTGCGGTAAAAGGCGGAACAGGCTTCACGAAATGCGGCGGGAACTATGCGGCTTCCATACTGGGACAGGTGAAAGCCGAAAAACAGGGATGTACACAGGTTCTCTGGCTGGACGGAGTAGAACGGAAATATGTGGAAGAAGTAGGAACGATGAACATCATGTTCAAGATCGCGGGAGAGATCTATACAGCACCCATTGAAGGCACAGTGCTGCCGGGTGTTACACGAGATTCTATTATCCATATTCTGAAAGATTGGGGTTATAAAGTAAATGAAACGAGACTTTCCGTGGATGATCTGATGAAAGCGGGTCATGACGGAACACTGGAAGAGGCTTTTGGAACGGGTACAGCGGCCGTTATTTCACCGGTAGGGGAGTTTGTTTACAAAGATGACAAAGTAACGGTGAATGATTTCAAGACAGGTGAGCTGACTCAGAAGCTTTATGATTATCTGACAGGCATTCAGTGGGGCAGCCTGGAGGATAAATATAACTGGACAGTGGAAGTTTGCTGATTGAAACAGTCATTTAGGAGACATGGGTAAGCTATGTCTCCTTTTTTTGGAGCAAAAGATGAAAAATCAGAACAGAGCGCCTCTGGTAGATGCGCTGAAAAAATATCAGGAAAACAGACCGGCTTATTTCTGTATTCCGGGTCATCGGTATGAACGGGGCATGGGACAGCGATGGCTGTCTGAGAATGAATGCGGATTTTTAAAATATGATCTGACAGAGGCGGATGGACTGGACGATCTGCATCAGCCATCGGGAGTTATAGCGGAGGCTCAGGAATTACTGGCGGAGCTTTACGGTGCGGATAAGAGTTATTTTCTCGTGAACGGAACGACCTGTGGAAATGAAGCCATGCTTTTGGGTACACTGAAGGAAGGAGATAAGATTCTGGTGCCCAGAAACGTTCACAAGTCTGTGCTGCAGGGAATGATTCTCAGCGGTGCAAAACCGGTGTATCTGATGCCCCGGTGGATGGAAACGGCGGGGATTGCTGGAGGAATTTCACCGGAAGAAGTAAGGAGAGCTCTGGAGACAGATGAAGATATTCGGGCGGTTTTTCTTGTCAGTCCTTCTTACTACGGAGTATGCAGCGATATCAGGTCCATTGCGGAAATTTGTCATGCATTCGGCGTTCCTCTTCTGGTGGATGAAGCCCATGGGAGTCATCTGTACTTTTCCAAACGGCTGCCGGCCGGAGCGCTTGAACTGGGAGCAGATGCTTGTGCTCAGAGTTTCCACAAGACCACGGCTGCACTGACTCAGAGTTCGGTGCTTCATATAAAAAGGGAACGGATAAACGTGGACCGGATGGAGAAAGCGCTGAAACTGGTGCAAAGTACCAGTCCCTCCTATCTGTTGATGGCGTCTCTGGATAATTCCCGTTATGAACTGGCTCACCGGGGGAGAGAAATGGCGGAAAAGGCGCTTGATATGGCGGAAGATGCCCGCAGACAGATACAGAAGATTTCTCATATGCGATGCCTTTGTGAAGAAGATGTAAAAGGAAGATCTGAGACGGCAGGTCTGGATGGGACGAGGCTGGTGTTTGAATGTGAGAATATGAGCGGCTATGAACTTCAGAAACTTTTGAGAAAAAAATATCAGGTGGAGACAGAATTGTCAGACGCCAGGAATGTTCTGGCCATTGTTACTTTTGCCAATGATGAAGAAGATATCCGGAAACTTGTCGATGCACTGGAAGATATAGGAAAAGAAGACAGAACAGGCAAAACAGTGACTGTAAACGCTGCGATGCCGCTGCCGAAACCAGCGGTAATGTCTCCCAGAGAAGCCTATTTTGCGGAAAGCAGACCGGTAAAATGGGAACTGGCCGTGGGAAAGACAGCAGCGGAGATGATTGCCCCATATCCGCCGGGGATACCGTTGATCTGTCCCGGTGAATGCCTGACGAAAGAAATTTATGACGTGATAGAAACATGCCGAAGACAGGGATGTCATTTTCACGGGCCGGGAGATGAGAGTCTTACCACGTTCAAAGTCATTGAAAAAGAACCGTAAACCGGATATAATTGGCGTGAAGACACAGATGATTTTTATCATAAAATAATATGGAGGCTGTCATGAAACTGATTTCTTGGAATGTCAATGGCCTTAGGGCCTGTGTAAATAAAGGTTTTATGGATGTATTTCGGCAGATGGATGCGGATATCTTCTGCATTCAGGAGAGTAAACTTCAGGAAGGGCAAATTCATCTGGATACACCAGGATATTATCAGTATTGGAACTACGCAAAGAAAAAGGGATATTCCGGGACGGCAGTATTTGCCAAAAAGGAACCTTTGACGGTCAGTTACGGAATCGGCAAAGAGGAACATGATCAGGAAGGGCGTGTTATTACACTGGAATATGAGAACTTTTATCTGGTTACCGTATATACGCCCAATTCTCAGAGTGAGCTGGCAAGACTGTCTTATCGCATGGAATGGGAGGATGCCTTTCTGGATTATATTGATGGACTGGACAGGGAAAAGCCTGTGATTTTCTGCGGAGACCTGAACGTGGCACATCAGGAGATTGATCTTAAAAATCCGAAAACCAACAGAAAAAACGCAGGTTTTACAGATGAGGAACGGCAAAAATTCACAAGAATTCTCCAGCATGGATATATAGATACCTTTCGCTATTTTTATCCTGATCTGGAACAGGTATATTCCTGGTGGTCTTACCGGTTCCGGGCGCGGGAGAAGAATGCGGGATGGCGGATTGACTATTTTTGCGTATCCAGCCGTCTGGAAGAGAATCTGAAAGGTGCCGGAATTCATACGGAAATTATGGGATCGGATCACTGTCCTGTGGAACTTGATCTTGAGATCTGATGGGGAAAACAGCGCTTAAAATGAGAATACGGAGGAAAGAGGATGCAGAGAAATGTAGTGGGTTTGTCAAAGACAGCAAAGGGACTGGAAATAAGGAAAGGCTTTCCTCAGATACCGGGGGCGTCAAGATGGGAAGGCGGATGTAATTTTACATTGTCTTTGGACGGTAAGTTCAGAGATGTCAGTCTGCTGCTGTACAGGACAAAAAATGGAAAGAACCGGATAGAAATTCCTCTTTCTGATGAATTTCGCACCGGCAATGTATTTTCTGTCTGGATCGGAGGCCTGGGAGATGGAAGGATAGAATATAATTATCTGACGGAAGGCAAAATCTTCACAGATCCATGGGCGCAGGAGCTGACCGGCAGAGACAGATTTGCAGAGGATCACAGAGAAAAGGATGAACATGCAGTCCGGGGGATTCTTCCCGGCAGGGAAGAGTTTTGTCCTTCTGATGTGCCGCCGGTTTTCATCCCTTATTCAGAAATGATTCTTTACAAACTGCACGTCCGGGGATATACCAGCGGACGGCAGTCCGGCACGGTAAAAAAAGGGACTTTTGCGGGGCTTCAGGAGAAAATACCCTATCTGAAAGAGCTGGGGATTACGTCTGTGGAAATGATGCCGGCCTATGATTTTCTGGAAATTCCGGAAAAGCTGCCGGAGTCTGAAAAAAGTCAGCTGCCGCCGCTTGGGGATGATCGTGTCAATTACTGGGGATATACGGGTGGATATTATTGTGCCCCCAAAGCTTCCTATTGTTTCGGGAAAAATGTCATGAAAGAATTTCAGGATTGTGTGGACAGTTTTCACCGGGCAGGAATGGAATGCATTATGGAATTCTATTTTGAAGATTCCTTTTCCCCGCTCCATATCACAGAAATTCTGCGTTATTGGAGGAGAGTTTATCATGTAGACGGTTTCCATCTGGTAGGATCGTCCATCCCGGCGGATTTAATTGCCCGGGATGAACTCCTGACACAGACCAAAATTATCTGTTCCGGATTTAACGTGCAGGAAATTTACCATGGAAATCCGCCCGGACAGAAGAATCTCGCCGTGAGCAGTCCTGATTTCATGGGCAGCGCCCGTCGTTTTCTGAAAGGAGATGAGGATCAGGTTGCCGGCTATGTCTGGTATAACAGACGAAATTCTTCTTATTTCGGAGTGATCAATTATCTGGCCTGTCAGGACGGTTTTACTCTTTTGGATATGGTTTCTTTCAATGAAAAGCACAATGAGGCCAACGGAGAGAATAATCGGGACGGCAGCAAAAACAATGACAGCTGGAACTGTGGCGTGGAAGGAACAACAAGAAAACCGGCGGTTCTGAATCTCAGGAAACGGCAGCTGAAAAATGCTTTTCTTCTTCTGATGTTGAGTCAGGGAACGCCAATGATTTATGCGGGCGATGAAATGTGCAACAGTCAGAGCGGCAATAATAACGCCTGGTGTCAGGACAATTCCACTGGCTGGACCGACTGGAACAGAAATAAAAAAAGAGAAGAGCTGAGAGAATTTGTAAAAAAAGCCATTGCGTTCAGAAAATCTCATCCGATTCTTCATATGGAGAGGGAGCTGCGGGATACAGATTACAAGTCTCTGGGGTCTCCGGAGATATCCTATCACAGTGAACGGGCCTGGTTTTCCGCCATGGACAGGGAGAGCAGAAGCGTAGGAATAATGTACTGCGGAGAGTATGCACCGGATGCGGAGGGGAAAGCAGATGATTATATCTATGTTGCCTATAATATGTACTGGGAAGAAAAAAAATTTGCGCTGCCCAATCTTCCCGAGGGAAAAAAATGGTATCTGACTGCTGATACCAGTGATTCGGAAGGCTGCGGATTTTATGAAGAAGGCCGGCGGCAGAGCGAGGACAAAGAGTTGTCAGTACCTCCGCGGACTGTGATGATTTTAGTAGGAAAATGAGGATGTTGTAAGCAATGTATATCTGGAAACATTTTAAAACGATTACAAAACATAAGATTCTGGTGATGCAGTACTGTTTTCGTGTTGGCCTGTATCGTCAGGGGCTCTGTCATGATCTGTCCAAGTATTCCTGGACGGAATTCCGGGTGGGATGCAGATATTATCAGGGAAACAGAAGTCCCAATAATGCGGAGAGAGAAGCATTGGGAATTTCTACCTCCTGGCTTCACCACAAAGGAAGAAACAAACATCATTATGAGTACTGGATTGATTATGGAGGAGACTGCAAAACCATTATAACAGGGATGAAGATGCCGAGAAGATACGTTGCGGAAATGATTATGGATCGTATCAGCGCGTGCAGAACTTATGCGGGTGACTCTTATACGGACCAGGCGCCGCTGCAGTATTACCTGAAGGGGAAAGACCGGCTCTGGTTCGTACACAAGGAAACGAAAAAACAGATGGAATTTCTGCTTCGCATGTTGGCGAAAAAAGGAGAGAATTACACTCTCCATTATATAAAATATCGATTTTTAAAAGGGGTGTGAAACCGTTGGAGTTTGCGAAACGAATGGATATGTTTGGTGAAAGTGTATTCACCGTTCTGGCTAAGATGAGACAGGAGAAAGAAAAGCGGGGAGAGAAGGTCATTGATCTGAGTATCGGAACTCCCAATATTCCTCCGGCTCCTCATATCATTAACGCGCTGGTGGAGGCGGCCAGAGATGAAAAAAATTATGTGTATGCCATTAAAGACCTGGAAGAGCTGCATCGTGCAGTGGCACAGTGGTATCAGAGAAGATATCAGGTAACACTGGATCCGGACAGAGAGATTGTCTCTCTTCTGGGTTCCCAGGAAGGGCTGGCACATATCTGTCTGTCAGTGGTGGATCCGGGAGATACCGTACTGGTGCCGGATCCCTGTTACCCTGTATTTGGAGACGGTCCGAGGATTGCCGGAGCGCGTCTGGTATACATGCCTTTGAAAAAAGAAAATGATTATCTGATTGATTTTGACGCTATTCGGGAGGAGGATGCAAGGAATGCTAAGCTGATGGTGGTATCTTATCCCAATAATCCCACGGCTGCAACCGCTCCGTCCTGGTTCTACGAAAAATTGATCAGCTTTGCCCAAAAATACGACATAATTGTACTGCATGACAATGCCTACAGTGAATTGATTTTCGACAGTGATGTACCGGGCGGAAGCTTTCTGGCCTACCCCGGTGCCAAAGAGGTGGGGGTAGAGTTTAATTCTCTGTCCAAGACTTATGGGCTGGCAGGAGCCAGAATCGGTTTCTGTCTGGGAAATGAGAAAGTGGTGGAGCACCTGACAACCTTAAAGTCCAACATGGATTATGGAATGTTTCTGCCTGTACAGAAGGCAGCAGTAGCTGCCGTTACAGGGGATCAGTCCTGTGTGAAAAAAACGCGGGAAGCATATCGGCGCAGAAGGGACCGCCTGTGTGAAAGTATGTCAGAAGCCGGATGGAAAATGGACAAGTCACCGGCTACCATGTTTGTATGGGCACCCATTCCCGATACATACCGTTCATCTATGGAATTTGTAAAGGATCTGCTGGAACAAGCGGGCGTCATGGTTACGCCAGGCAGCGCATTTGGTCCGTCAGGAGAAGGATATGTACGTATTGCACTGGTGCAGGATGAGGATGTGATCGAGAAAGCGGCAGAAGCGGTGAAAAAAAGCGGCTTATTTAAGAAAGAATAAATACAGTTGAAAAATGGGGAGAACAACATGCTGGTTGAAGAGAGAATGGAAGAAATTGTAAGGCTGGTGGAAAGCAGAGGGAGTATACAGATTCAGGAATTAATTGAGCGGCTGCAGATTTCTGAGTCTACCATTCGCAGAGATCTGACGGTTCTTGACCGTAAAGGTCTGCTGACAAAAGTTCATGGAGGAGCTATAGCTATCAGAAACAGCGGGCTTCACAATGATTCTTTTGTGGAGGTTCGGGAGGACATTAACAGAGAAGATAAAAATAAGATTGCGAGGTATGCAGCTTCTCTGATAGAAGCAGGGGATCTGATATATCTGGATTCCGGAACAACAACGGGCCAGATGATAGACTACCTGACGCAGGCAAAAGCGGTATTTGTAACCAATGCCATCATGCATGCAAGAAAGCTGGCGGCAAAGGGGTTTCAGGTACATCTGGCCGGAGGAGAACTGAAACCGGTGACAGAGGCTATTGTGGGAGAAGAAGCGCTGGAGTTTCTGGGGAAATACTATTTTACAAAAGGATTCTGGGGAACGAACGGTGTGGAAAAAAGCGCGGGGTTTACCACACCTGGAGTAAGGGAGGCAAAGGTAAAAGAGTATTCCATGAAACACTGTAAAGAGCGATACGTTCTCTGTGACAGATCGAAAATTTCCAAAATTTCGATGGTAAAATTTGGAGATTTTGAAGATGCAAAGATCATAACAACGGGTATAAAGAATGAAGAATATCGAAAGTGTGAGAATATCATCCAGGTATCTTAAGGCGCAGAGTCAGTCGTGTGACTGAATTCTGTCATATGGCTCCGGTACCAGAGGGGCATCAGCGTGCGCTGACATTGACAGTTGCGGCGTTGTTCAATGGCGATGGAGTGGAAAAATTCTTTCCACAAAAGAGAGATGCCATCATCTTTTTCCAACCGCATCAACCGCTCAAGTTCCGAATCTGAGAGGTTGGTCAGGTAAAAGCGCTGATTGGCCGGCTGCACGACGGCGATTTTTCTGGTATCATCGATAAGTATCCAGTTTTCTGATGGCATCCGATCGGAGAAATGGGGAGCTATCAGGGTAAGTATATTGCATTTTGGTTCAATATGGCTGACAAGGACGTTACTGCCGGCAGCGCAGAAACGTACAAATTCCCGGAATAAGTGGGCTTCATTGCAGACCTTGCGGCTGAGAGCGAAAAGCCTTGATACAGCGGGATGCTGCAGCATTTCTGTGACAGAGGCGCCGTAATGAAAGCCCAGGAGAAGAAACCGGTAAATACAGTCCAGGCGGTCCTGGCGCCACGACAGAGCCGTCTGGTAAATCAGCTGCCAGGCTTCCAAAGAAATCTTTTTCCGTATGGAATGGATGACAGAGGAAGCTTTTTTTTCGTCGTAATCGATATGACGATACTGGCAGAAAAGTTCCAGCTGGCTCACCGGTTCCAGTTCCAGCCGTATGTTCCGGTGTCCGAGACGGCTGGCATATGCTTCGTAGATGCAGGTCATCATAGCGCCGACATCATCGGCACAGGTAAAAACATTCATAATGAATTTCCTTCCATTTCAAATAAAGAAAGCTGGTGATAAGTCTGGGGATGCCGGATGTTCCAGTTCAGATCCCGCTCCTCACCGGTCAGCTGCCGGGTGAGGAACTTCTCTTCCATGGGGATGGGATACATCATGGCGCCGCTGCAGGTGATGAAGTATTTTGCCCGTTTCAGTACTACGCCTATTTTTTTCAGGTGAGAAAAGTCCAGTGAACGGAAACGGCGTGCATTTACGATACGCGAAGCGGATTTGCTCCCAATGCCGGGAACGCGCATCAGAGTTTCAAAGGACGCCTGATTGATTTCCACGGGAAAATATTCCAGGTGACGCAGCGCCCAGTCACATTTGGGGTCCAGAAGGGGGTTAAAATCGGGCCGGTCCGGACTTAACAGTTCGTCAGCCTGAAAGCCGTAAAAACGCAGCAGCCAGTCAGCCTGATACAGCCGGTGTTCTCTCAGCAGCGGGACCTCCGTTTCAAGAGAGGGAAGGCATGACTCTTCATTGACCGGAATATAAGCGGAATAAAAAACCCTTTTCAGGTCAAAACGGCGGTAAAGAGTCTGGGCAGTTTTCAGCAGCTGATAGTCGTTTTCCGGTGTTGCCCCTATGATCATCTGGGTGCTTTGTCCGGCGGGAATGAAAGGCGTCTGTTCTTTTTTCAGAATAAGTGAGAAATCTTTCGGCGCGTCATCGGGACGCACTCTGTGGCTTTCCAGAGAGGGGGTCCGGAAGATGCTTCCCTTTAAATACTGATTGGAATGGTGACGCTCCATGGCGGCAGAACTGCCGGCAGCCAGTCTTGCTGCCGCTATGCCTCCCGCCATCTGTTTCATGGGGCGGAAAATAGTCTGAAAAGATTTATGGGGGGCCAGAGCCCGGAGACTTTCCTCTGTGGGCAGCTCCAGGTTGATACTCATGCGGTCCGCCAGAAAACCGGTAAGGGTAAGAAGTTCTTCCGGAGCTCCCGGAATGGCTTTGACATGAATGTAGCCGTTAAAACGGTAAACGGTGCGCAGCAGCCGGACAGTCTGATAAATCTTTTCCATGGTATATTCCGGACTTCTGAAGACACCCGAACTTAAGAACAGGCCTTCTATGTAATTTCTCCGATAGAATTCAATGGTCAGCTGACAGATTTCATCGGGAGTAAAAGTAGCTCTGGGACGATCGTTGGTGCGCCGGCTGACACAGTATTTGCAGTCGTATATGCATTCGTTGCTGTACAGTATTTTCAAAAGGGAAATACAGCGGCCGTCCGATGAAAAACTATGGCAGACGCCGGCGGCAACAGAATTTCCAAGAAATCCTTTCTTTCCATGGCGGCTGGAGCCGCTGGAGGTACAGGCTGCATCGTATTTGGCCGCATCCGCCAGAATATTCAGTTTATCTTTTATAGACAGTTCCTGTTTTATTGCTATCATAAATACATCTCCCAAAAAAAGAACAAATGTTCGATAAAAGTATTCTACCACAGAGACGATCAGTATGCAAGAACAAATGTTTGGTATAACTTTTCGCACAAAAAGATGATATAATATCCCATAAAACTACGGACAGAATGGAGGACACATGTGAAAAGAAAATTCAAAATAATGTTTGAAGCGATGAAAATGGAACTCAGGGAACACAAAAGTTCGTTTCTTGTCTTTTGTATCCTGCGTATTCTTGTGATTCTGGTAACGGCAAGACAGTTCTTTAATGGAAATTATGAAAACTTTTTCCTGGGCATTCTCACGCTGCTGCTGCTGTTTGTACCCAGTCTGATACAGGTGAGTTTTAAAATTGAGCTGCCCACCGCACTGGAAATCATAATTATGCTGTTTATCTTTTCAGCAGAAATTCTGGGGGAGATACAGGAATTTTATATCATTATTCCATTCTGGGATACGATCCTGCATACATTAAACGGCTTCCTGGCAGCGGCTATCGGGTTTTCTCTTGTAGTTCTGCTTAATGACAACAAACGGGTGGTATTTTCATTGTCACCGGTATTTATCGCAGTGGTTGCTTTCTGCTTTTCCATGACGATAGGCGTTGTCTGGGAATTTTTTGAATTTTTCATGGATCAGCTTTTTTATCTGGATATGCAGAAGGATACCATTGTACATACTATCGGCAGTGTGATGCTGGATCCTCAGCATGGGAATGTGCCTTATGTGCTTCGGGGAATTGAGAGCACGGTTGTGAACGGGAAGGATCTGGGACTGGGAGGCTATCTGGATATCGGGCTGATTGATACCATGGAAGACCTGCTGGTTAACTTTATCGGAGCTGCAGTTTTCTCGGTTATCGGATTTTTCTATGTAAAAAACAGAGGCAGGGGAGGAATCGTAAAAAGACTGGTTCCTTTCAGAAAATCCAGTGACCGCGATTTTCTGAAAGCGGCCAGGACAAAGTGGAATCAGGAAGGAGGAGAAGAGTAATTTTGACTTCTCAGATCATAAATGTAATTCTGATAGTAATCTGCATGATGGCGGCCGGAAAATGTTATCAGAAATCCGCGCTGGCGTTTATGCAGAGAGGGAAAATTCCTATGAATATTTATGCGCTGGCTCAGGAAAAAAAGAAAAAAGATCTGTCAAAAATGAATGAAGAGGAAAGAAAACGGGCATATCAAACGGCGGGTTTTGTATTTCTGGGTTTTGGCCTGGCTCTGACTTTTCTGCTTATCGGTTTTGTCATGGAAATATCAGGGAGAAACGGGGAAATCTGTTTTACTCTTGCCATCGGTGTGGAAATTGTAGAATTTATTCTGATTGCATGGGCAATTAAAAGAAAATAAATTGTAAATTTCTTTTGTTGTGATTGACTGGGAATACGAATTGGATTATAATATTTACTATAAAACACTCGAAAGGAAGTAAAAGAGATGGCAAAAAAACTTAGAATCGGCGTTTTAGGCGTTGGTAGAATTGGTAAACTTCACGTGACAAATCTGGTTAATTCTGTTCCGGATGCTGAAGTTGTAATGGTGGCAGACCCATTCCTGAATGACGATTCCATCGCATGGGCTAACAGCCTGGGAATCACAAACTGCTCTAAAAATTCAGATGATGTGTTCGCTAATCCTGATGTGGATGCAGTATTTATCTGCTCTTCTACAGATACACATGCAGAATTTATCGTAAAAGCAGCAGAGGCTGGAAAACATATCTTCTGTGAAAAACCGATTTCTACTGACGTGAAAGTAATTGAAGATGCTCTGGCAGCAGTTGACAAAGCCGGAGTAAAACTGCAGGTTGGATTCGTTCGTCGTTTTGACCACAACCATAAAAAAGTAAGAGATACCGTTGCATCCGGTATGCTTGGCGAACCGGCTATCGTTAAGGTTACATCCCGTGACCCGGAAGCTCCGCCAATGTCTTACGTTAAGGTATCCGGAGGTATCTTCCTGGATATGATGATTCATGACTTTGATATGGTTCGTTACCTGTCCGGAAGCGAAGTTACAGAAGTAAGCGCATACGGAACAATTAAAGTTAACGAAGAATTCGCAAAATATGATGATGTGGATACAGCAATCGTTATGCTGAAATTCGAAAACGGCGCTCTCGGTGTTATTGATAACAGCCGTGAAGCTCCCTACGGATATGATCAGAGAACAGAAGTTCACTGCAAGAAAGGCTGCGTACAGGTAGCAAACGACCTGGGCGATACAGCTATGATCAGCACAGCTGACGGCGTAACCTGCACAAAACCGACCTGGTTCTTCCTGGAAAGATACAACGATGCATTTATCGCTGAAGAAATCGCTTTCGTAGATGCGGTTATCAACGATAAAGAGGTACCGGTAAACGGTGTTGACGGACTTATGCCGGTTAAAATTGCAATTGCTGCAAAACGCTCACTGGATGAAAATCGTCCGGTTAAAATTTCCGAAATCTAATTTTACATAATAGCAGAAACAGGCTGCCGCAGGCAGCCTGTTTTTTTAGAATATTGCACATTTTTCGCACATATCAGTGAATTGATTGACAAAAAAAGACCGGTATCATACAATAAAACGGGTGGGCAAAATTATATACAGGAGGTATTTATAATGAAACTGAAATTTGGTATGGTAGGAGGCGGAAACGGAGCGTTTATCGGAAATGTTCACCGCCATGGGGCGGTAATGGATGATCTGGCCGTATTATGTGCCGGCTGTTTTTCCAGAAATCATGAAAAGAATCTGATTACTGCCCGGGACTGGGGGATTTCCGATGAAAGCCGGGTATACGGAAGCTATCGGGAGATGGCTGAAGCAGAAGGCGCGCGGGAGGACGGCATAGATTTTGTTTCCATTGCGACGCCCAATGATACCCATTATGAAATTGCCAAATGCTTTATGGAAAACGGCATCCATATTATGTGTGACAAACCGCTGGCGTTGAATGCTGCCCAGGGTGAGGAACTGGCCGCCATGGCAAAAGAAAAAGGTCTGCTGTTCGGCGTTACTTATACGTATACGGGATACGCCATGGCCAGACAGGCGAGAGATCTGATCGATGCAGGAGAAATCGGGAATATTCTGACCGTTGTGGGTGAGTATCCCCAGGAATGGCTGCTGGTACAGATGGTAAGCGACCGTTCCGATCAGGCTACATGGAGAATGGATCCGGCCAGAAGCGGTCCGTCCGGCTGCTGCGCTGACATAGGAACCCATGTGGAGTGCCTGATATCCAAGATGACAGGACTGGAAGTAGACAGTGTGCTTGCCAGATTTGAACGGCTGCCGAAGGATAAAAAGCTGCCGCTGGAAAATAACGTTCAGGTGCTGGTAAATTTCAAGGGAGGCGTTTCCGGAATGATCTGGACTTCCCAGGTGGCAATCGGACATGAAACGGATCTCTGTATCCGGATCTTCGGGGATAAAGGTTCTATTGAATGGCAGCACAGAAATCCCGGGGAGCTGCGTGTGACGAAAATCAACGAACCGCCTCAGATTTATACAGCGACCCGTGATTACGTTTCTCAGGCATGCCGTGATCTTTCCAGACTTCCCTCCGGTCATCCGGAAGGCTTTTTTGAGGCTTTTGGAAATATTTACCGCGGTTTCTGCTCCCATCTTCTGCAGCTGAAGGAAGGGCGGGATCCTGGCAGTTACCGGTATCCTACGGTGGAAGACGGTGTCAGAGGAATAAAATTCGTGGATGCGTGTATCAAAAGTGATAAAGAAGGCAATGTGTGGACGAAGGTGGTTTAATACTGGACTTTATTTGTCATATATGGTAATATAAAGAAAAACGCAAAGGAGAATTGATTATGAAGGACATTACAATTTCTGATTCTGTAAAATACATCGGTGTTGATGATACAACGATAGATTTATTTGAGAGCCAGTATCACGTGCCCAATGGCGTTTCCTATAATTCTTATGTGATTCTGGATGAAAAAACAGCCGTTATGGATACGGTGGATCCGAGAGGTACTGAGGAATGGCTGAAGAATCTGGAAGAAGAATTAAAAGGCAGAACGGTGGATTACCTGATTGTGTCACACCTGGAGCCGGATCACGCCGGAAGCATTCAGGCGCTGGCTGAAAAATATCCGGAGATGAAACTGGTAAGTAATGTGAAAGCGCTGAAGATGATTCCCCAGTTTTTCGATTTCGATCTGACCGGCCGTACAGTAGAGGTAAAAGAGGGAGATACCCTGTCTCTGGGAGAGCATACCCTTCATTTTGTCATGGCTCCCATGGTTCACTGGCCGGAAGTCATGGTGGAATATGAGTCAACGGAAAAAATTCTGTTTTCCGCGGACGGATTCGGCAAGTTCGGCGCTCTGTCGGCGGATGAAGACTGGGTTTGCGAAGCTAGAAGATATTTTATCAATATTGTGGGGAAATATGGCGCGCAGGTACAGGCTCTGCTGAAAAAGGCCGCAACCCTTGATATCAGCATGATCTGCCCACTTCACGGACCGATTCTCAAAGATAATCTTGGATATTACATAGAGAAATATGACATCTGGAGCAGCTATCGTCCGGAAGACGAGGGTGTGCTGGTGGCTTACGCTTCCATTCATGGAAATACGGCAAAAGCAGCTAAAAAAATGGCTGAAATTCTGGAAGAGGCAGGAGCTCCCAAGGTGGTTCTCATGGATCTGGCAAGATGCGATATGGCCGAGGCTGTGGCAGACGCTTATCGCTACAGCAAACTGATGCTGTGCTGCGCGACTTATGACGGCGGACTCTTCCCCTGCATGGAAGATTTCCTGGCTCATCTGAGAGCGAAAAACTTCCAGAAACGTACGGTGGGTCTGATGGAGAATGGTTCCTGGGCTCCTACTGCTGCAAAGAATATGAGAGCGATTCTGGAAGGTATGAAAGATCTTAAAATCTGTAATCAGACAGTAACGATTCTTTCTACCATGAAGGAGAAAAATATTGAGGAAATGAAAGGACTGGCATCAGAGCTTCTGGCGTAGAATTTGCTGATAATTTGCCGTTCTTTTCCTAAATTACCGTTTACAAATCCTCCTAAATGCGATAAAATAATAACAATAAATCCGTAACAAGAGGAGGATTATACCGATGAAAAAGGTAAATATTATTACTGCCGAGGAAGCGGCTTTAAAGGTTAAGGACGGCGATACCATTGCTACAGGCGGATTCGTCAGCTGTGCCTGCCCGGAAGCACTTTCCACGGCATTGGAAAAACGTTTTTTGGAAACGGGCCATCCAAAAGATCTGACACTGTTTTTTGCGGCAGGTCAGGGCCATCGTGACGGTACGGGCGGCGATCATTACGGTCATGAAGGCATGGTAAAACGTGTAATCGGAGGCCATTGGGACCGTGCTCCGAAACTTGGAGATCTGGCTCTTGCAAACAAGATAGAAGCCTACAATCTGCCCCAGGGGGTTATCTCTCATATGTACAGAGATATTGCGGCTCATAATATCGGAACAATTACCCATGTAGGTCTGTATACATTTGTGGATCCCCGTAACGGCGGCGGAAAGCTGAACGAATGCACAAAAGAAGATCTGGTGAAAATTGTCGATATCGACGGAGAAGAGCGTCTTCTCTATAAAGGATTCCCCATTGACGTGGTATTTTTACGCGGATCCTACTGTGATGAATACGGAAACTGTACCGTACATAGAGAGATCGGACCGCTGGATGTGACGGCGATGGCTCAGGCCTGCAAAAACTCGGGCGGAAAGGTTATCGTTCAGGTGGAAAAGATTGTACAGGGCGGTTCTCTGGACCCGAAACTGGTAGCGATTCCCGGTATCTATGTGGATTCTGTAGTCATCGGCTCTCCTGAGGACAATATGCAGTGTCTGGGAATGCCCTATGACGGAGCGTTGACCGGCGAATTCCGGATTCCGGTAGACGCGATTCCTCCGATTCCCATGGACGCTAAGAAAATCATTGCCCGCCGTGCGGCAATGGAACTTCCCAAAGACGCTATTGTAAATCTGGGTACTGGAGCGCCGGAAAAGATTGCCAATGTGGCTGCGGAAGAGGGAATCTCTGATACCATGACGCTGACGGTGGAAGCGGGTTCCATTGCGGGTGTTCCCTATGGCGGAACTCAGTTTGGGGCGGCTGCCAATTCTATGGCTATTCTGCCTCATAATGTGCAGTTTGACTTTTATCAGGGCGGCGGCCTGGATATTGCGTTCCTGGGACTGGCTGAGACGGCGCCCAACGGCGACCTTAATGTATCCAAATTCGGCACACGTCTTGCCGGAGCCGGCGGTTTTATCGATATCACACAGAATGCGAAAAGAGTTGTTTACTGCGGTACAATGACTGCCAAAGGTCTCAGAACCGAGTGCAGAGACGGCAAACTGGTGATCACTCAGGAAGGCGCCAAGAAGAAATTTGTAAATAAGGTGGAGCAGATTACGTTCTCCGGCGATTACGCCAACAAAGTAAAACAGCCGGTACTGTATATCACAGAACGCTGCGTATTTGAGCTGCGTCCGGAAGGTGTGACTCTGATTGAGATTGCGCCCGGTATTGATCTGCAGACCCAGATTCTGGATCAGATGGAGTTCAAACCGCAGATCGCGGATGATCTGAAGCTGATGGACGAAAGAATCTTCCATGAAGAGCTGATGGGTCTGGCTAATGACAAATAAACGAATATAATAAAAAGATCCGTAAGGTGAAAACTTTACGGATCTTTTTTGTCATATACCGACGGACAGTTCTATATCAGGGTCAAAGAAATGTGCTTTCCCCATATCAAAGGTGATCCGGACAGGTGATCCTGGCTTCTTGTCAAACAGGGAATTCATCCTTGCAGTGACCTGTGTTTCTCCGATATCGAAGTAAAGGTAAGATTCGGAACCTAAAAGTTCGTATACTTTCACAGTGGAGCAAAGAGGGCCATCTTCTGATTCCTGAATATCCTCCGGCCGTATGCCGAGGCAGATTTCTTTCCCGCTATATCCCTGTTCTTTCAGAATGGAAGCCTTGGAGGAGGGAATAGGAAACTGAGCCTGCTCAATGGCAATGTACAGCTGTGCGCCGGATTCAAAAATCTTTCCCTTTAAAAAGTTCATCTGGGGGGATCCGATAAATCCGGCGACAAATTTGTTAACCGGACGGGAATACAGTTCTTTTGGCGAGGCAACCTGTTGGATGACGCCGTCTTTCATCACCACAATGCGGGTTCCCAGAGTCATGGCTTCCGTCTGATCATGGGTGACATAGATAATCGTGGTGCCCAGTTTCTGATGAAGCTTGGAAATTTCAATTCGCATCTGAACCCTTAATTTTGCATCCAGATTGGAGAGAGGTTCGTCCATAAGGAACACCTTGGGATTCCTTACAATGGCCCGTCCCATGGCCACACGCTGCCGCTGTCCGCCGGAGAGCGCTTTCGGTTTTCGTTTCAGCAGCGGCTCAATGTCCAGGATTCTTGCTGCTTCCAGCACCTGCTCTTTAATCCGGGCTTTCGGCACTTTTTTCAGTTTCAGACTGAACGCCATGTTATCGTATACGGTCATGTGGGGATAGAGAGCATAATTCTGGAAAACCATGGCAATATCCCTGTCTTTTGGTTCTATATGATTCATTTCTTTGCCGTCAATTTTTAAAGTGCCTGATGAAATGTCCTCCAGACCCGCAATCATGCGCAGAGTTGTGGATTTGCCGCATCCGGACGGCCCTACAAAAATAATAAATTCCTTATCTTCGATTTCAAGATTGAAATCTTTTACCGCTTCAAACCCGTTGGAGTATTGTTTGTTTATATGCGATAATGATAAACTTGCCATAATGATTACACCTCCGTAAATGATAATAGTTTCCTGGAAACAGTATATAAAAGGAGGATGTGAAAGAACATATAAAAATCAGTCAACTGTACTTGAAATATTTGACTTCACTGCGGGAGGACAAAAATTTCTATGTAATATATCATTTCTCTTGATTGGAATAGATTGCTGACGGTGATACTCTATAGCCATCAACAACAAACAGATGAATGAAAGGGAGGACAACATGCATAAGAGAGCAAAACAATTACTCAGTCTTACACTGGCGTTGGTTCTGGCAGGTTCCATGCTGACAGGATGTGGCAAAGGATCACAGGGAAAGTCGGAGGAAGCAAAGGCCGAAACGGAAAAAGCGGACGATGATAAGGTAATTACCTTCTGGCATATCGGGACGGATGAACCGGATGTGTCTCTGTATGAAGATGCGGCGGAAGCATTTAATGAAAACACAGACTCCGGTTACCGGATTGAATGCGTTGCCATGGAGGCGGACGCCTACAAAGAAAAGCTGGTAATTGCCATGAGTTCAGGCGAATGCCCGGATATCTATACCAGCTGGGCGGGAGGCCCCATGAACGAATATGTGGATGCAGGCTATGCGCAGCCTCTGGACGACCTGGTGGAACAGGCGCCCTGGAAGGACAAAATTCTGGATGCCACATTGGAACAGGGAAAATATAACGACAAAATTTACGGCGTGGGAATGATTAATGTATCCCTGTCCGGTATTTACTATAATAAAGAAATTTTTGAACAGTATAATCTGGAAGTTCCCACAACAGTTTCGGAACTGGAACAGGTTTGTGATACACTGGTGGAAAATGGGAAGATTCCTTTCGCACTGGCCAATGCTCCGAAATGGACTGGATCCATGTATTTCATGAATCTGGCTACCAGAAAAGGAGGGCTGGAACCCTTTAAAAACGCCGTGGCCGGAACCGGAAGCTTTGAAGATGAGTGTTTTATTTATGCCGGAGAAAAGATTCAGGAATGGGTACAGAAAGGATATTTCCCTGAGGGAGTCAACAGTCTGGATGAAGGAGACGGACAGTCCAAACAGCTGTTTTATTCCGAAGAAGCGGCAATGAAGCTTATCGGTTCCTGGGAGTCAGCTACCTATAAGGCGGACAGCGAAGAGTTTTACAATAAACTGGGCTGGTTCCCCTTCCCGGCAGTAGATGATTCCGATGCGGATCCCTCTATTCAGTGCGGTACCATGGGAGATCAGTTTATCAGCTTCAACTGTACCGGAGAGAAACTGGACGCTGCCTTTGAACTGCTGAACTACTACTTTGACGACGCGTATACACAGAAAATGGTGGACGCCGGAAAAATTCCGCCGGTAAAAGGCGTGGATCAGATGATTACCGGCGAACTGGAAAAAGAGTTTATCTCAAAAGTGGAGGAAGCGTCTGACGTGCAGCTGTGGTATGATCAGTATCTGCCCCCGGCCGTATCTTCCACGCATCTGGATACCTGTCAGGAATTATTTGGCCTGACCATGACGCCGGAGGAAGCGGCAAAACAATTCCAGGAAGCCATGGAAACCTATAACAGCGAGAAGGCAGAATAAGAGAAATTGCGGGGACTGCTGTCAGGGATAGCGGTCCCTTTTCAAAGGAGTCGATATGTTTGAAGTTGAAAAGTTTGATAAATCGCGAAAACGGCTGGAAGCCCTCTGGGATGGAGAGATTATAGACCGGTGCTGCATCAGCGCCTTTGCCATCGATGATGAGACAAATGCGGAATTTTATACGCCGCCCCAGGATGATATGGACCGGAAATATTTTCTTACGGATCCTGAAATGATTCGGAAACGTCATCTGCGCTTTTTCGAAAAAGCCTATTATGCGGGAGATGCTTTTCCGCTGATCAATCTGAATATGGGGCCTTCCGGTCATACGGGATTTATCAGAGGAGTAAAAGTGGATTATACGGATACTATCTGGTATCATCCCATTATGGAGGATGGACTGGATCCGGAAAAGATTGTCCTGGATGAGGAAAGTTACCTTTACCGCCAGACCTTCGAGGCGTCAAAGTATCTCTGTGAAGAATCCAGAGGGGATTATCTGGTGTCCATGCCGGATATCAGCGGAAATATGGACGTGCTGGCAAATCTGCGCAGTTCCACAGAGTTGTTGGTTGATCTGATTACGGAAGAAGAAGAGGTAAAAGAATGCCTGGAGCGGATCCAGGAAATATGGGAAAAGAGTACTTCACGTATCTATGAATATCTGAAACCTTATAATTTTGGAGGGAGCTGCATCGGATGGCTGAACAGCTGGGCGCCGGGATTTCATAATCAGATGCAGTGCGATATGTCGGTGATGTTTTCCAATGAATATTATGAAAAATATATCCGAAAGGAACTGGAGACACAGTCTGCCTTTGTGGACTATCCGCTGTATCACTTTGACGGCGTTGAACAGATCCGTCATCTGGACACTTTATTATCCATCGACAGGCTGAAAATGATTCAATGGACCAACGTGGTGGGCCAGCCTTCGCCGGTGCAGTATATTCCGGTCTTCCAGAGAATACAGGAAGCCGGCAAAGGTCTGCTTCTGCTTCTTGGGCCGGGAGAGGTCAGACCGATTCTGGAAAATCTTTCATCCAGAGGGCTGTTTATCAATGTGAAGGTAAAGAGCAAAGATGAAGCGGATGAAATGGTAAAACTGGCCTGGGAACTGACAAAAGAGTAAAGAAGGTGACTCCTATGAGGAAAATGAAACAACGCACATTGGAAAGCAGCAGAAAACGAGAGACGGCTAAAGTGGCCACTTTGTTTTTGATTCCGGTGTTTCTTCTGCTGATTGTTTTTATCTTTTACCCGGTAATCGACACTTTTATTACCAGTTTCTTTAAGTGGAACGGAATTTCTGCGGATAAGACCTTTATCGGATGGAGAAACTGGAAAACCTTGGTAACGGATACCGCTTTCTGGAAGGCTTTTCTGAACAATATTGTTCTTGTGGTTTTTGCCATTGTTCTTCAGCTGCCCATATCGCTGGCATTGGCCACCTTTTTGAATTTTACCGGTAAGAAAAGCAATTTATTCAAGGTTGCCTGGTTTATTCCTATGTTAATGTCCTCCGTAGCTGTAGGATTTTTATTCAGCTATATACTGGCAACCAACGGGGGAGTCATCAGTACGATTTCCCAGGCCCTTGGCGGAGGAAATATTGACCTGCTGGGGAATCCCAGACTGGCGTTGATCGCCGTGATGGCCGTCATCAGCTGGCAGAGCATTCCTTTTTATATGGTATTCTTTCTTGCCTCGTTTTCCGGCATTTCGGGAGAAATTTTTGACGCGGCCAGAATTGACGGCGCGACAAGGGGAGATTACTTCTGGAAGGTGGCGCTGCCCCTGCTGAAGCCTTCCATCAGCAAGGCGACGGTACTGGCCCTTGTGGGTTCGCTGAAGTATTTCGATCTCGTTTACGCTATGACAAATGGAGGACCGGGAAACGCCACGGAGCTGATGGCGACTTATATGTATAAAAACTCATTTGTAGAGTTTAATATGGGATATGGATCTGCCGTCGCGGCGGGAATGTTTATCCTGATCAGTCTGTTTTCCCTGATTACCATGAAGCTTACGGCCGGAAAGGAGGAATAATATGGACGAATATAAAAAAGCAAAACGTAAAAAAACACTGGCCTGGACAGCCGCAGTTGTTTTGGCTGTCATATGGCTGCTGATTGCCATTGTGCCTTTCGTTTATATGGTGATCAATTCCTTTAAAGGGAGATTTGAAATGCTGACCAGCGGCGTATTCAATCTGCCGGAGTCCTGGTACCCGGCCAATTATATCGAGGTTCTGCAGGGAGGATTCTGGAGATATTTCTTAAACAGCGTAATCGTACTGGTAGTTTCCCTGGTCTTGCTTCTCGCGGTTTCCGCATTGGCGGCCTATCCTTTATCCAGGTTAAAATTTCGCTTTTCGGGAATTTTATTCTCAATTATTGTGGCCTGTATGTCTATTCCCATGCATATCACACTGATTCCGGTTTTCAAGATGACTACGAGTGTGGGACTGTATGATTCCATATGGGCGCTGATCGGTCCCTATGTTGCCTTTGGCCTGCCTATTTCCGTGTTTATTCTGACAGGATTTATGAAAGATATTCCAAAAGAAATGGAAGAGGCGGCAATGCTGGACGGCTGCAGCAGGATACAGGTGTTTTTTCATATCATGCTGCCTATGTGCCGGCCGGGGCTTGCGACTTTAGCCATTTATAATGGCGTAAATTTCTGGAACGAGTTTTCCTTTGCCTATACCCTGACACAGGATAAGGTAAACAGAACTCTGCCTCTGTCCATATGGGAATTCAAAGGGCAGTATACGATGAACACGCCCATGATTCTGGCAGTACTGACGCTGACGGTCATTCCCATGATACTTCTGTTTATTTTTACGAAGGACAAATTGATTGAAGGCATGGCGGCGGGAGCGGTAAAAGGATGAAAAAATGGATGGACAGATTTCAGGTGATGACTCTGGACAGAAAAATTAAAATTTTGCTGACCATAGGGATTATCCTCTCAGCAAGCGTGGTACTGATGATATCGACGGTTTCTTCCGTGTCATCATTGACATCCAAGTCGGAAGGGCTGGTGAAATCCAATGTGGAAACGGTTTCGAAAAGCCTGGAATCTGTCATTAACAATTATTACAGCATTGCCACCTCGCTGATACCGGATGAAAATATTCAGGCTTACCTGAAAGAAGAATCCGGATCAGAACGTTATAGTATGGCAAGGGAGGACAGCAGGATCAGCGTCTCCCTTGCTTTGTCGCAGCAGGAAGATATAAATTTTATCGGCCTGTATAAAAATGAAAAGGAATACCTTTACCGTGGAATATCTATTACGAAAAGTAATTTCACCAGAGCTTATCAGGAGGACCTGAAAAAGAGCGTGCTGTGGGGAAGGGGAGATCTGCGCATCAGCTACGGAGATGCGTACTACGGGAAAGGAGAGTATACCCTGTCTTTCTATCAGCCGGTTTACGACATGAACAGAATCGGCAGAACGATAGGGACTTTCTGCATCAATGTGAAAGAAGAAGTTTTCGGATTTCTGAATAATCGGAGCCTGAGCAATCTAAAGTATGATGTGTTTCTCATTGAAAAAGGAGGAAATGTTCTTTTTTGCGATGATGAGAATCTGGTGGGCAGAAGACTGAAGCTGAACAGCGTGATAGATGGAGAAAAGGGAGATTTCCGGGAAAAAGGGAAGCTGTATGTTTATGAAAGAATTGACGACAGTGATCTGTATGTGCTGGGAACGATCGATATCATTTCCATGATCAGCGACAGCCTGGGTACCATGCTCTTACTTGTTGTCACGGTTCTTGTGATTGTTGCTATCGCTCTTGTCATGGTCTCCAAAGTTGTAAAACGGTATTATGAGCCTATGGAGAATCTGGTTGCCAAAATGGATCAGGTATCCAGAGGGAACCTGGAAATACGAATGGAAGAGGAACACACCGGGCAGGATTTTGTTACGATCAGTAATTGTTTTAACCGCATGATGGATGATATAAACCGGCTGATGGAGCAGGTAAAGGAAGAGCAGCATCAAATTGAACAGATTAAGTTTAACGCGCTTCAGTCTCAGATTAAGCCCCATTTCCTTTACAATGTACTGGACTGTATCCACTGGCAGGCGGTTGCGGAGGGAAATAAGAAAATCTCCGTTTTTGTAAAAGCATTGGCCAATTATTACCGGATATGTCTGAGCAAAGGCCGGGACATCATCTCCCTGAAAGAAGAATTGGAACACGTAAAGAATTATCTGATCATTCAGAACATCCGATATGAAAATATTCTGGAGGGAGAGTTTCTTATTGACGCCGGGTATATGGATGTGAAAATACCTAAAATGACGCTGCAGCCGATGATTGAAAATGCCATATATCACGGTATGAAAGTGGAGGCAGGCAGAAAGGGCAGGGTGATTTTGTCGGCCTGGAAAGAGGAAGACTGCATTGTCGTAGCGGTGAAAGATAACGGACAGGGGATGAGCAGGGAAAAGGTTGAAGAGATGAACCGGTCGATTTCATGCTATGATGAAAATTTCGGTTATGGCATCCGGAATGTAAACAGAAGGATTGAGCTTTTGTTTGGAAAACAGTATGGGCTGCATTATGAGATAAATGATCTGGGAGGAATTACCGTAAAGATTAAACTGCCGGATCAGCGGACAGGAAGTTAGAGGGAAAAATATGTATGGAATTCTGATTGTGGATGACGAAAAAATCATACGGATGGGAATGGAAAAGGCGGTGGACTGGTCTTCTGCCGGAGTGGATCGGGTATTTACGGCAGGGTGCGCGGAAGATGCTCTGGATATTTTGGAAAAGGAAAAGATCCATATTCTGATTACGGATATACAGATGGGAGGGATGTCCGGCCTGGATCTTATTGAAAGAGTCAGAATCCGGTATCCTTCCATGCGGATTATTGTACTGACCGGATTTGATGAATTTGATTATGCTCACCGATGTCTGAAAATGAAGGTGGAAGATTTTCTGCTGAAGCCTGTGGATGAAGATTATATGGCGGAACTGGTAGGGAAACAGATACAGGAACTGGAGGCAGAAAAAAAATCAGAAAAAATGGCCGGGGTAATGCGCCGGGTTGTGGGAAGTATAGAGCAGGAACATTTAAACCGGCTGATGCGCCGGCTACTGAAGGGGCAGAGTCCGGCATCTGAGGCAGCTGCAATGCTGTGTGAGAAATACCAGTATTCACCCGGACAGAAAATGCAGGCCGCCGTTCTTGTGCCCAGAGTCACAGAAGAAAATCAGGAGGAGAAGCAGTATCATTTTCTGATGCTGCGTGATTTCTGCAATCAGAATATTGATCTGAGAGAACGGGGTATTACATTTTGCGACGAGGATGGAAGAATTGTAATTGCCTGGTTTTTAAATGACCGATGCGATGACGCGGCTCCTCAGGTGGAAGAATTGATACAGCTTTTGAAAAATGAGCTGGGGATTACGCAGAAAATAGTGCTTGGCAGCGCGGCGGAGGGATTTGTCAGCTTTTGGATATCTTATAATGATGCCGTTATATTAATGGAGAAAGAGTGGAAAAGTTATCAAAATGTTATTCAGGACCGTCAGAAAGTGAACCAGAATCAGATTTTCTGGGAGGTGTTTGCGGAAATAAAAAATGCCATCGCTCTCAATCAGGGAAACGAGGATATGATACTGCGGGCTTATGCTGCTTTCTGCCAGATGACAGAGGTCTATGGATTGTCCGTGGAATATGTAAGACGATGCTGCTTTGAGCTGGCGTCTCTTGTGTATTTTGATTATGTGGCAAATCACAGAGGGGTAAAAGGGGAAGATCTTTACTCTTATACAGAGGCGGTTCTGTCTGCCCGGACAGAAGATGCGCTGGCTATTACCAGAGCCTTTATAGAGAATATGTACGACAGCGAAGAGGAAAAGAGTCACGATCTGATCGCGCAGTCCCAGAATTACATCCGTGATCATCTCTCGGAAGAATTGTCTGTGACGGGAATTGCCCAGATGATGTTTCTGACGCCATCCTATTTTTCCAGGCTGTTTAAAAAAGTGACCCATGAGGGATGCAATGATTATATTGTGCGTCTGCGCATGGAGAAGGCCCGGTATCTTCTGGAATCCACCAACTTGAAGACGGGAGATATCGCTCAGATGGTAGGTTATCATGATAAAAACTATTTCTCTCTGGCCTTTAAAAAATATATTGGTATGTCACCCACTGCCTATCGTGAAAACTGCAGACCGGTGTAAATGGTCCGCAGTTTTTTCAATCAGGTCAGGGAAATACCGGCTGTTCCTTTCCCAAAGGGGCCGCGAAGGGACCTGGGAGAGGAGTGATTTCCCGATGTTTTCCAAAATAATCCTGCCAGAAAACGATGGGACTGCCGTCGGGGGCTTCAAATTTCTGCTCCGGCTCAAAGGCTTCCCCCAGCATTTCCGTGCTGACAAAAGGCGTTTCCAATGCCGGCATATATTCATAAAGATCCGTGCTGAGATACCAGGAGCCATTTCTCTGTTCTATGCTCAGATTTACAGTATGTTCCTGATCCAGGCGGAAGTTTTCTTCCGTGTCACAGGGAAGCGCTCCGTTGAAAAATACATTGCCTCCCGTATAAACGGGGAGATGTTCGTAATAGATATCCTTGTTGTTACCGTCGCAGGTGGTTTCCGGACGGAATTTTCGGAAATATTCTCCGGGGGAAGGATATCCGTCGTAAGGTTTTGTTCCGCATAAAAACTGGCATTTGTTTAATGCGTAGGAGCCGTCTTTTTCGGCGAAATCTACGAGATCCCGGCGAATTTCTTTCTGGACGAATATATTATTGTAGAAGCGGGCATCCCCGTGGAGGATGGTCATAAACCCGGCGATTTCCGTGCGGTGGGGCATATGGTAAGGCGTGTATCGGGGGGAGGGCAGCGTCTGGCTGCCATTGTCGGTGCCCTGTCCGACCCAGGTGAAGGATCCCGCGATCAGATTGTGAACGAGAGCCAGACCTTGGGCGCTGAGCCGGCACGCACAGTCGGATAAAAGCAGATTGTTGTCAATTAAGGTAGGGCCGTGGGATACTTCCACAAAAAGATCTTCCGCCAGAGCCAGGCCGTCGGCGATTTTTGTTCCGACAGGGGGAACGTTGTGATGAAACAGATTCTGGGAGACACGGGTTCCCTGTACCTGCCAGTCCAGCCAGACGCCGCGGGTGCAGTGGTGAATATGGTTTCTGCGGATGATGACGTCTATGGCGGCGTGAAGTTTAATGCCGCCGATTTCTGCGCCGGCTAGATCCTGTTTGTTGTTAATATGGTGGATGTGATTATCTTCTATGATGGAAAATACACATCCCAGATGGCCTACGATGCCAGTCTGTCCGCAGTCGTGAATATCGCAGCGGCGAATGATGTGGGAACCAATGGTTTCTCGGCACCATCCCTCAGTCTGGGCCTGACAGATGATTTCGCGTTTCGTCTGGGTTCCGTCTTTCAGACAGTGTACGGACCATTTGTTGTCGTTGTTGGGCTGCAGATATTTCCCAAGGGAAATGCCGCAGCAGCGGGAATGGGAAACTTCGCAGTCCTCGATAATCCATCCTTTGGACCAGTGGGGACCGATCATGCCTTCCTGATATGCCGTGGGAGGCGCCCAGGTGGTGGCGGCCTGTTTTACGGTGAAACCGGACAGGGTAATGTAGTTAATGCCGGTCCGGGCGGGGTAGAAACAGTTGCGGCGCACATTGATTTCCACGATTTCCCGGTTGGGATCCATTCCCTGAAAATTGGCATAGATGACGGTAACATCCCGATCCTGGATGGTATACCAGGTATAAACGGTAAAATCCGGATCCCAGGAAGATTGATTAATCACCGGATGCAGCACTTTGTCCAGGGACATAACCTCATACATGGATTGACCGTTGAGATATACATCTCCCGTATGGACAGGCTCCAGCGCATAATACCAGTCGCCGGTTATTTTTGTAGTATATGGATTGTAATCGCCGAAAACTCCGTTGGGAATTCTTGTCATCCATACATTATCTTTATAGTGAGTCCAGGTTTTTACCGGTTCAGCTCCTGTTATAACGGCTTCCAGAGGCTTTTCAGAACGATAGACAATACGGCTGTCTTCGCCGGATCCTCCTCTGGGGGGATTTACGTGTTCCCGATATATTCCGGGGCCGACAATGATTTCATCGCCGGGGTGAGCTAAAGCGGCAGCCTCACTGATTGTCTGAAAAGGATTTTCCCGGGTGCCGCGACCGCACCGGCCGGCCCTGGCCGAAACGTAATAGATCATAATACAAGTCCTCCTTTGTTTAACTGTTCTGATTATAAAAGAGAAAAACGTTTGCGGAAAATAACGATACTGACGGATTATAGTACTATTCTGCCAGAAAGGAGAGATCGGATGGAGATCAGAGGAAAAGAAGAAAAAGTTATTTATCAGGAAAAAATGCTGCATTACGGACTGTATCTTCCGTCGGGAAGGACAGATGTTTTTAAAGAGATTCCCTGGCACTGGCATCGGGAATTTGAATTCGGGTATCTGTGTGAGGGGAGCATGGAATATCAGACGGAAGATGAGAGATTTTTGCTTCATGAAGGTGATGGAATCTTCGTGAATTCGGGGATTGCGCACTGTCTGAAGCCGCTGCGGACGGGGCGGGCGCGGCTCCAGGTTCAGTTTATAGACGCTTCCTTTCTGGCGGGCAATGCAGGCAGTCTGCTGGATCTGAAATACATTGCGCCGCTGCAGAAGAACCGGTGTTTCCAAGCGGTTCCCCTGTATCGTCGGGAGAAATGGAGCAGCCGGATTCTTAGCGGAATGGAGGAGGCGGCCAGACTGAGCGTGGAAGGACGGCAGTTTTTTGAATTGCGTCTGAGGAATATTTTTTCTGAAATCTGGGAAGAGCTTTTTGGAAGAGCTGTGGAGAGAAAAGACCAGGAGAAAAAAAGGATTCCGGAGGAAAGCAGAATCGGGCAGATGGTGAGTTTTGTGGAGAACCGTTGTATGGAAAAAATCGGGATTGAAGACATTGCGGCCTGTATACCTGTAAGCCAGAGAGAATGTTATCGCCTTTTTCAGAAATTTCTGGGTATCACGCCGGTTAAATTTTTGAACTCCTGTCGGCTGCAAAAGGCGCTGGAACTTTTAATGAAAACAGAAAAAAGCGTGCTGGAGATTGCTGTGGAGACAGGATTTGGAAGCAGCAGCTATTTTGGAAAAATGTTCAAGGAATATTATCATATGACGCCTGGGGAATACAGGAAAAACAGGAATCGGGCAGCCGTGTAAAGGATGCCCGGCTCCTGTTGTGTTTTCAGGGGATAAAAGCCCCGGTAATTTCGCCGCAGCCAATTTTCGTTCCGGAGTTTCCCGAAGGCTGGGAGGTGAAATCATCCGGCATGTCGTGAATGACCACCGTTTTCCCGATTGCTTCCTCCGGGTAAAACCGCCCGGTATAAAACATGGATAAGGCATAGCCTTCATCGGCAAACAGCGGAGGAAGATCCCCGGCATGAGAGGGATGAAGACAGCCATCGGGATTAAAATGCCTTCCTGTCGTTCCAAAGGGACCGTCGGCGTTATCCTGACATTGGCCGCCGTCGTGGATATGAAAACCGAAAATTTTCCCTTCACATATCTGCGATGCTGAAGGAAGGTTTTCTATTTCCGCAATGATAAAGGTGCCATTCCAGAGAGGATAAAAATATACGACTCCTGTAAGGTCAGGAAAAGCCTGACTTCCGCGAATCGTTGCCTGGGCCTGCAGGGGCATTTTCAGGATTGAGTTGAGTATTTCAAAAAAAGTTCCTTCCATAAGTTCAGCAGTCACCGCAGCCGCACTTGGCAGGCGAGTCGAAGCTGGGGTTAAAGGCGTAGAAGTTATTGGCATCCAGATTTTCCTGTACTGTACGGAGCGCTTCACCGAAACGTTGGAAGTGAACGATTTCACGTTCCCTGAGGAATCGGATTGGATCGGCTACATCGGGAAAATCTTTGACCAGACGGAGAATATTGTCATATGTGGAGCGGGCCTTCTGCTCTGCAGCCATATCTTCGAAAAGATCTGTGATGGGATCTCCCTTGGATTGGAATTCGCAGGCGTTAAATGGGATGCCGCCTGCCGCCTGGGGCCAGAGAGCCAGGGTATGATCTACATAGTATTTGTCAAATCCGGAACGTTCGATTTCTTCCATGGATAAGTCACAGGTGAGCTGATAAACAATGGTTCCGATCATTTCCAGATGAGCAAGCTCCTCGGTACCGATATCTGTCAGCATTCCCATGCAGGTCCGGTTGGGCATGGTGTAGCGCTGGGACAGATACCGCATGGAAGCGGCCAGCTCGCCATCAGGACCTCCCCATGGCAAGAGGATATGGTATCAGGTCTTCCAGTTCCTTAAGACGTTCCGGAGGAAGTTCCGGAGTATCGGCGAGAGGGAAGGGAATGGACAGACGCTGGTATTTTTCCAGACATAGCTTCCGGAAGGGAAGCAGTTCAACTTTTTCCACGTTGGGAAAATCTTCCAGAAAGGAGAGCAAGTCAAGAATGTGCTGACGGGTGTCATTCAGTCCGGGAACCACAACCCGGCGGATCCAAAGGGGAATGTTTTTCTCTCTGGTGAGGTTCAGAAAAGCTGTCACCCGGGAAAAATCGCCGCGGCAGAAATTCTGATATTCTTCAGAGGATAAAAATTTCACGTCGGCCAGTGCCAGATCCGTGTTGTTTAAAATTTTTTCTGCTTCATCCGGATTTCCCATGCAGCTGGTGTCAAGAGCAGTGTGAAAGCCTGCCTTCTTAAACTGCCGCATAAGTTCCGCGGTAAATGCAGGCTGGGCAAGGGGTTCACCGCCGGACAGCGTTACGCCTTTTCCCTTCAGATAAGGTACAAAACGCAGGGCTTTGCTGACAATCCGGGAAGGGAGCATCATTTCTCCCTTCCCAAACTCCCAGGTGTCGGGATTATGACAGTAGACGCACCGCAGCGGGCATCCCTGCAGAAATACCACAAAGCGCAGGCCGGGGCCGTCTACCGCTCCCATGGACTGGAAAGAGTGGATATATCCTGCGGTTTCCATGATTATACGGCCTCGTGGAAGGTGCGGGAAATAACTTCTCTTTGCTGTTCCCTGCTGAGCTTATAAAAGTTTACGGCATAGCCGGATACCCGGATCGTCAGATTGGGGTATTTTTCCGGATTATTATAAGCGTCAATCAGAGTTTCACGGTTCATAACGTTAACGTTCAGGTGATGAGCGTTCTGTCTGAAATAACCGTCCAGGATAGAAACCAGGTTGTCATACCTTTCTTCATCAGTTTTTCCCAGAGCCTGGGGCACGATGGAGAAGGTGTTGGAAATTCCGTCTTTACAGTAACTGTAGGAAAGCTTGGCCACTGAATTTAAAGCTGCCAGCGCGCCGTTCTTTTCGCGGCCGTGCATGGGGTTGGCGCCGGGAGCGAAAGGTTCCCCTGCTTTTCGTCCGTCAGGCGTGGAACCGGTTTTCTTTCCGTAAACCACGTTGGATGTGATGGTCAGGATGGACAGGGTATGTTCCGCGTTTCTGTATAAGGGCGTCTTTTTCAGTTCATTGAAGAACAGCTCCACCTGTTCGCAGGCGATGGAATCCACTCGGTCATCATCGTTGCCGAAGGCCGGGTATTCACCGGTAATTTCAAAGTCTGTAATCAGGCCGGTTTCTTTGTCACGAATGCATTTAACCTTTGCGTATTTGATGGCGGAGAGTGAATCCGCCAGTACGCTCATGCCTGCCAGGCCGAAGGACATATAGCGGTGAACTTTGGTATCGTGAAGCGCCATCTGAGTTTTTTCATAGGCGTATTTGTCATGCATATAGTGAATGACATTCATGGTATTGGCATACATTTTCGCTACCCAGGGACGGTAAAAGTCCAGAAGTTTGATCACTTCGTCGTAATCCAGATATTCGCCCCGATAGGGTTCGTGTACGGGACCCAGCTGAATATTCTGTTTCTCATCCCGTCCGCCGTTTAAGGACATCAGGAGCATTTTGGCCAGATTGGCGCGGGCGCCGAAAAACTGCATTTCTTTTCCGATGCGCATGGCGGATACGCAGCATGCGATGGCGTAATCATCACCAAACTGGGGACGCATCAGATCGTCATTTTCATACTGAAGCGCGTCCGTGTCACAGGAAACTTTGGCGCAGAATTTTTTGAAGGTTTCCGGAAGGTTCTCGGACCAGAGTACGGTAAGGTTGGGTTCGGCGGAGGGCTTCAGGTTGTACAGTGTGTGTATCATCCGGAAAGTGTTTTTCGTAACCAGCGTTCTTCCGTCTTCTCCCATGCCGCCCAGGGATTCCGTGATCCACATGGGATCTCCGCCGAAAAGTTCATTGTATTCCGGAGTGCGCAGGTGGCGGGCCATCCGCAGTTTCATGACAAAGTCATCCATCAGCTCCTGGGCCTGGGCCTCCGTCAGACGGCCGGAAGCAAAATCCCGTTCCATATAGATATCCAGGAAGGTAGACACTCTGCCCAGACTCATGGCAGCGCCGTTCTGTTCTTTGATGGAGCCCAGATAACCGAAATACAGCCACTGGATGGCTTCCTGAGCAGTGCCGGCGGGTTTTGAGATGTCAAAACCGTAAAGAGCGGCCATGTCCCTGAGCTTTCCGAGAAAGTTAATCTGCTGGTAGAGTTCTTCCAGCTGCCGGATATGATCCACATCCATCAGTTCCATGCCGATGGCGTCTTTGTCTTTCTGCTTTTCTTCGATCAGACGGTCGATGCCGTAGAGAGCAACCCGGCGGTAGTCGCCGATGATGCGGCCCCGCCCATAGGCATCCGGAAGACCTGTGATCAGGCCGCAGTGCCGGGCAGCCTTCGTTTCTTTGTTGTATACACGGAAAACGCCGTCATTGTGAGTGGTACGGTACTGAAATTCATTTTCCACTTTCTGGGACAATTCGTATCCATAGGCCTTGCAGGCGTCTCTTGTCATGCGCAGACCTCCGAAAGGATTTACGCCTCTCTTTAAAGGTCTGTCGGTCTGAAGCCCTACGATCAGTTCTTTTTCTTTGTCCAGATAACCGGGTTTGTAATTCAGAAGAGAGGTGACAGTCTGGGTATCGATATCCAGTACACCGCCAAACTCCCGTTCCAGCGCCAGCAGATTTTCCAGTTTGTGCAGAAGCTGTTCTGTTCGTGGCGTGGATGATGTCAGAAAGGAATCATCCCCTTCATAAGGGGTATAGTTCTTCTGAATAAAATCCCGGACATCGATGGATGTCTGCCAGTTGCCGCCATTGAAACCGTTCCATTGTGTAAACATGTAATATCCTCCTGTTATGTGTGACACCTTTTCTGAGAGTCTGCCCTTTTACGCTTCAGATGCCCGCCCCTCCGGGCGTATCGCGCAAAAAGGGGCTGTCGCATCAATGATTAGAAAATCATAGATGCGGCAGCATCTTTTTGCCATTTTTAAGCCGAAATATTCTCTTCTTTCATTTTGTTTTTGTAAAAAGGCGAACTTTAATAAACCTTTTTT
>JBMNRA010000031.1:0-35042 GCA_050944415.1 Ruminococcus sp. | reverse complement strand
GCACATCAAAATCGTCTGGAACTGCATCGGAGAATTCTCACTGCCGGAAAAGAAAAACGGTACAGCCGACTGAACGACTGTACCGATATTTCCGGGACTGCAAAATCCCTAAGTTGCACCACCTTTCTGCGGGCTTCGTTCTTTATGACAGCCACCAGTGTGGATTCCGAACCTGTTCCCGATGTTGTAGGAATAGCCGCGAAGGGAATCCGGACAGCTCCGCTTAAATTCTCACATCCCCAGATATCCAGAAGGTCCTCCACATTCTGAGAAAGCACCATCCGAACGCCCTTAGCCGTATCAATGACCGAACCGCCGCCGACGGCCACCAGGCTGTCACATCCCTGTCTTTTGTATTCTTTTACAATATTGCGTACCACCTGCAAAGATGAATCCGCCGGAATTCTGGTATATATCTCACCTTCCCCGATGCCTCCCTCTGCCAGGGCATCCAGAACCTTCTGCAACGTGCCGATTTTTTTCAAAATTTCATCGGACAGAATCATAGGTTTCTGCGCACCGAGATTTTTCAGCTCCGAAGGAAGATTCTCCAGGGCATGACGTCCTGACAGAACCTTGGCGGAACTCTGGAATTCATAGTATTTTGGTAACATTTTCAAGACTCCTCATATTTTCTGTGCATGGATTTGATCCGGTAGGGTTTCTTCTCTTCCGTAGAGGGCGTGTACGCTCCCCGGAGCGCGCCGATCAGGATTCTAAAATACAACAGCAGACTGCTGCTCTCCTTCCCCCTCACCTTCCGCAATATTCTTCTGGTCATAAATCTGGGAAACAGATACGTCTCCGCCAGATCCACACAACGGGTCAGTTTAAGTGCCGATCCGATATCTCCATGAATGTAAAAGGTATGTGTGCTGTACGCCTGCGCACATCCCATCCTTCCTGTCAGAACCTCAAAAGCGCCCTCCAGGCTGCGGAAAGTGCATGCCGTATCATAATATCTCTGAATTCTGGGATTCAGTTTCTGAAGCTGATTCTGACTCTTTCGGAAAAACAGCCGCGGTCCCTTCTCTGAACAGACGAGACAGTAAGTCATGCCTTCCGGCCAGCTGTCTATCTCATCTTTCATTCGGCTGTCCAGCCGATACAGCTCACAGAAGGAGCCATAAAGTACGTAAAGTATAACATCCGCAATCCGCCGCTTGATAAAATTTCCCGTGCTGCGGCATTTGCTAGTTTCAAATTCCATTGTCTACTCTCCCAACCGTTTCTTTAGTATGCTTCGGGCCACACTGATTCCATTGGCGCTGGCCTGCTGAAGTCCCCTGGTCACGGATGCTCCGTCTCCCACAGCCCGCAGTCCTTTTACGCTGGTCTGGAAATCCTGGTCCACCACCACTTTGTTGGAATAGAATTTTACTTCAACTCCGTAAAGCAGCGTCTCATCACTGGCAATCCCCGGCGTCACTTTATCAAGAGCTTTTATCATCTCTTCAATATCCACCATGATCCGATGAGGAAATACCAGCGACAGATCTCCGGGCACCGCATCTTTCAGTGTAGGAATCAGATTGTTTCGGCAAAGCCGTTCTTCCGTTGTCCTTCTTCCTCTTTTGAAATCTCCGAAGGTCTGAACCATGATTTTCCCATCACACAGCATATTGCTCAGCTGAGCTATCTGCTTCCCGTATTCAATGGGTGTTTTGAAAGGCTTCGTAAAATTTTTGGATACCAGAAGTGCAAAATTGGTATTCTCTGTCTTATATTCAGCAGATTTATAAGCATGGCCATTGACCACCGCAAGTCCGTTTTCATAATATTCCGTGGCCACTTCCCCGGAGGGATTGGTACAGAAAGTTCTTACTTTGTCATCAAAAGTAGGCGTATAATAAATCAGCTTCGCCTCGTAAAGATTTTCATTGAGAAATTCCATCACTTCGTCCCGGACTTCCACCCGAACCCCGATATCCACGGTACCGACCTGAGTTTCTATGTCATGTTCCCGGCAGAGATGGCTGAGCCAGTCGGCTCCTTCCCGTCCCACCGCAGCCACAAATTCATCCGCTTCATATCTTTCTTTGTCTTCCGTCACCACGGCACAAGCCTTCCGATCTTTAATCTCTATGTCTGTCACCATGGTCATAAATTTCATCTCCACCCCTTTATCGAGCAGATCATGCTGAAGTCTCTGATAAATTTTATATCCCTCTTCCGTTCCCAGATGGCGGATAGGGCATTCCACCAGCTTCAGGTTGGCATTGATAGCCTTTTTTCTGATTTTACGGATCTCTTTTTCTTTACCAACGCCATAGACTTTTGTATCGGCTCCGAACTTCAGATAAATGCTGTCGGATTCCTTTAAAAGCTCCACAGTCTTATCATATCCCAGAATCTCCGGCAGATTTCCGCCCACATCCGGCGACAGTGACAGCTTCCCATCGGAAAAGGCTCCCGCGCCTGCAAACCCTGTGGTAATGGAACAGGGCATGCACCCCATACATTTTCCCGTCGTCCTTTTAGGACAACTCCGCTTTTCAATGGACCTTCCCTTTTCCAGCATCAGGATTTTCATGTCCGGACACTTTGTCATCAGCTCATATGCGCAGAAAATACCGGAGGGGCCCGCGCCAATAATAATCACATCATATTTTTTCGTCATTCTTCACCTTCAACCTTCTACAATCAGATACTGACCGCCGGGCAGAGGGAAAACTTCACTGGCTTCTTCCAGCTCTTCATCTGACATTGACTGAACATCCATGCCGGATTCCTCCATATACTCCCTCACCTCATCCAGAGAACCCACAACTGCGGCCATGCAGTCCTCCAGAAAAGCCTCAGCCTCTTCCAATGTCTCCGCCACCGGTTCGTCAAATAACTGTTCCTGATTATCCAGGAAAATTTTCAGACATTCTTCACTATATTCCTGCATCATTTCTCATTCCCCCTTTTGTATCTTCAGTAATTCAGACGGATGCTCAATAATTCGGTGAGCATGGTATTCCTCCAGTTCTTTTCTGTCACGGAAGCCCCACAGCACACCAATAGTATACATACCGGCCGCATTGCCGGTAATCATATCCGTATCCGTATCCCCTACGTACATGCACTCTTCCGGCTTCACACCCAGCCGGTCCGCAATCAGCAGCGCACACTGAGGTGAAGGCTTTCTCTCAATCTCCGGTACCTGTCCCTGTATCATATCGAACATTTCTTTTCCATATATGCCGTAGATAGCACCCAGCGCTGCCTGATGAGGTTTGTTAGTACACACCGCCAGCTTTACTCCTCTTTTTTTCAAAGTTTCCAGCGTCTGAGGCATACCCTCATAAGCCGTCACATGGTACAGCGGATCCTGTGCGAACATACGCCGGTACATGGCGCGTGCTTCATCCAGATAAGAAAGATCACCGCCGGATGCCCGAATACAGCGTTCCATCAGCATATCCGCACCGTCTCCGGCAAAATAATTATAAGCCTCTACAGGATGAGGCGGCAGATGATAGTGAGCCAGCACCTGATTTGCTATATGTGCAATGGATTCCACCGTATCAAGAAGCGTTCCGTCCAGATCAAATAAACATGCTTTGTACATCTTATGTTCTCCCAGTCAGTCACATCATAATCTTTAAATTTTTTGAATAATTTGTTCATTTTAAGTATACCCTCCTCTTATGGGACCTGCAAGCCGTTTTCACCATTTTTTACTTTATGCTTTCTTTTTTCGGCGAAAAGTATTACAATACTTGTAAATCAGATTAAAAGGAGAAGAAAAATATGCGTAAACACAGCGTCATGAAAATGCTGGCATGGCTGATGATTCTCGGTGCAGCAATCGGCGGTCTTATCGTATTCTTCAAAAAATATGAGCAGGAGAATGACGATCTGTTCGATGATGATATCGATGATTCCGATTCCTGTCCGGGGTGCAGTGACACAGAGCGCAGCTATACAACAATTTCCAAAGATCAGGCGGATGCCGGTCAGGAAACCGACCAGGAACCTGATGCAGATGAAGAGGAGTAATATCCCGTTAAAAATACGGCAGTGTGAATTCGTTATTTCACACTGCCGTATTTCTTTTCCATGCCTTTTTCAGTCTTTCTGTTCCTTCCCTGATAGCTTCTTCCGTCATGGCTCCGTATCCCATGATAATCCGATCAGACTTTTGTCTTTCAAAACCGGATGTATCATATTCTGATATGCCGTAAACCCGCACTCCCACAGCCTTCGCAGCAGCAATCGCCTCTTTTTCCGTAAGACCGTTAATGAAACGGAGCACCACATGGAGTCCTGCATTTTCTCCGGAAATCTGACAGGTATCTGTCATCTGACGAAGCAATGACATCAACAGATCGTGTTTGTTTTTATAAAGGGCTCTCATCCTGTTCAGATGGCGCTCATAATAACCTTTCCGTATAAACATTTCTATAATTTTCTGGTCTGCTTTTGAAACTGTGACAGAAAAATCCCGCCCCTTTTCCTCATAAGCTTTCAACAGCGGCCTGGGAAGTACCATATAACTGATACGGATAGCAGGCGCAATGGATTTCGAAAATGTCCCCAGATAAATCACACGCTCCTTACTGTCATATCCCTGCAGAGCCGGTATGGGCTTCCCACGGTATCGGAATTCACTGTCATAGTCATCTTCCAGAATATATCGGCTTTCCCTCTGGGCCGCCCAGGACAGCAGCTGCATTCTTCGCTTCAATGGCATCACATTGCCCATGGGGAACTGATGAGAGGGCATCACATAAGCCGTATCTGCCTCTGATTTTTCCAGTTCATCCATCCTCATTCCGTATTCATCCATACCGATTCCCAGCACCCGGTAGCCCAGATGAGAGAAGCACAGATACGCACTTTTATACGTAGGATTCTCCATAGCTATCTGACGGCTGTCTCCCAGTATAACTCTCAACAACATCAGAAGATAATCATTCCCCGCTCCCACCACGATCTGTTCCGGGGTACAGCCGACACCCCTGGCATGATGAAGATAGGAAGCCAGAGCCCCCCGCAGTCCCGCTTCTCCCTGAGGATTTCCAAGTTCAAACAAAGACGGTCCTTCCTGCAATACTTCCCTGGAAATCTTCTTCCACTGATTATAAGGGAAACCTTTTTCATCAATTCCGTTCACATCAAAATCCCACGGATAATTTTCATCCTCATGTGCCTTTTCATTGGTCAATACCGGCTCCGGATCAGGCAGCTGAAACATCCCTTCCAGATCACATACGAAATAACCCCGGCAGGGCACCGATTCAATATACCCTTCGGATACCAGCTGCCCATAGGCCATATCCGCTGTGCTTCTGCTAACCTGAAGACAGGCGGACAGGGCGCGGGAAGAAGGCAGACACTCTCCCGGGAGTATCTGCCTTCTCTGAATTTCCGTTTTTAAATACTGATAAATCTGCTGGTATAACGGAATTTTTGATTCCGCATCCAGCGATATGGTCAATTCTTTCATTTTGGTAACTTAAAAGAGCTTTTCAGCGATACGATTCTGTTAAATACCAGTCCATCTTTGCCGGAATCCTTGGAATCCACACAGAAATATCCGTTTCTCACAAACTGGAAACTGTCATAGGCTTTAGCATCCGCCAGCGACGGCTCCAGATAACAGTTCTTTAAAACAGTGAGCGAATTGGGATTCAGGTTCAAGGATCCATCCTCATTGTATACGCCTTTTTCCTCATCAATAATATTTTCATACAATCTTACTTCCGCTTTTACTGCAGTGTCAGCTGCCACCCAGTGAATGGTTCCTTTCACCTTTCTTCCCGTAAAACCGCTGCCGCTGCGCGTCTGCGGATCGTAAGTGCAGTGAACTTCTGTAACTTCACCTTTCGCATTTTTCACAAAGCTTTCGCATTTGACAAAATACGCATTCATAAGACGGACTTCATTTCCCGGAAACAGACGGAAATATTTTTTCGGCGGCTCTTCCATAAAATCTTCCCGTTCAATATAAAGTTCTCTTGCAAAAGGAACCTTTCTGGTACCCAACTCTTCATTTTCCATATTGTTGGGCACATCAAAATATTCCACCTGGCCTTCCGGATAGTTATCAATTACCAGCCTGATGGGATTTAACACCGCCATCACTCTGGGACGTTTCATCTTCAGATCTTCCCGGATACAATACTCCAGCATGGCATAATCAACGGAACTGTTTGCCTTGGAAACGCCGCACAGCTCCACAAACATTCGAATGGATTCAGGCGTAAATCCCCTTCTTCTGAGCGCCGCAATAGATACCAGCCGCGGATCATCCCATCCGTCCACAATACCATCTTCCACCAGTTTTTTGATGTACCGTTTTCCTGTTACCACATTGGTCAGATAAAGCTTGGCAAACTCTATCTGTTTCGGCGGCTTCTCATATTCCAGCTCCCTTACCACCCAGTCATACAGCGGTCTGTGATCCTCAAATTCCAGCGTGCAGATCGAATGGGTAACGCCCTCTATAGCGTCTTCAATGGGATGCGCAAAATCATACATGGGATAGATACACCAAGCGTCTCCCGTATTGTGGTGAGTCATATGCGCCACACGGTAGATAACCGGATCCCTCATATTAATGTTGGGAGAAGCCATATCGATTTTGGCACGAAGCACCATCGCCCCGTCTTCATATTTCCCGGCTTTCATCTCTTCAAAGAGGCGCAGATTTTCTTCCGTACTTCTGTCTCGGTAAGGACTGTTCTTTCCCGGCTCCGTAAGGGTTCCTCTGTATTCCCGTATCTCTTCCGCCGACAGCTGACAGACAAAGGCCTTTCCTTTTTTTATCAGTTTTACCGCCGCTTCATACATCTGCTGAAAATAATCCGATGCGAAATACAGCCGGTCCTCCCAGTCCGCACCCAGCCAGGCTACATCTTCTTTAATGGAATCTACAAACTCTTCTTTTTCCTTGGTTGGATTGGTATCATCAAATCGCAGGTTGAATTTTCCATGGTACTGCTGCGCCAGACCATAATTTAAAAGTATGGATTTGGCATGGCCAATATGAAGATAGCCATTAGGTTCCGGCGGAAACCGGGTACATATTGTTTCATACTTGCCTTCAGCCAGATCCTGGTCAATAATCTGTTCAATAAAATTTCTGGAAACCGTCTCTTTTTCCACGTACAATTCCTCCTCAGGTGCAAACTGAGCCGCCTGTTATGCAGGCGACTCAACGCTAATCTTTTATATCATACCATAAAATTTCCCGTTGTCAAAGGGTCTTACATAAAACTTTCCAACAAATCTTCCATATCCCGTACCGGCAGATCAAAAATAATCGGCAGAACGATATACAGAACAAGCGCGATAGCCGCCACTGTCAGAACCTGTGCCACGATAAAGCAGTACACTTTTCTGTCTGACTGCATTTTAACAGCGTGCTCATATCCTCTTAAATAAAAGCAGAAGCTGATCAATGACAGGATACACAGCAGTACAATGGCAAATTTCGGAAAAGACATGATAAATAATGCTGTCAGAAGCAACATTACGCTGTCCACAAAAGCACCAAAGCCCACTGCCGTCATCATTTTATGTATGGTAGTATCCCCTTTGAAAAGAGTCACTGTCCCTTTGAAAATAGCTGCCTGCATGTAGGCGAATCCTACGGTCAGTATCAATATGAATATAATCATACGAAATACGGGAAAATCAAAAAATCCTCCCATCATACTCCTGATTCTGGATACAAGAAAAAGACTGATCAGAAGACATACCACTGCCTTCAAACCTACCATTTCCAACCCCATAACATTGCTGTTGCTGTCGCAAAGTCTCTTCATCGTCGTATCCGGCCGGGTAATCAGCGGCGGAATTTCCGCAAACATATTTTTCGTATTTTTTACAAAGCGTCCTGTTTTTTCCTGAAACCACTGACTGTTGAAATTCCCCTGGGGATTGCCGTAAGGACCGCTCTGCTGCTGATTCATATAAGGGTTACCCTGCTGCTGGCCCATATAAGGATTGCCTTGCTGCTGATTCATGTAGGGATTGCCTTGCTGCTGGCCCATATAGGGATTCCCCTGCTGCTGGCCCATATAGGGGTTACCCTGCTGCTGACCCATATAGGGATTCCCCTGCTGCTGATTCATGTAGGGATTGCCTTGCTGCTGGCCCATATAGGGATTCCCCTGCTGCTGGCCCATATAGGGGTTACCCTGCTGCTGGCCCATATAGGGATTCCCCTGCTGCTGATTCATGTAGGGATTGCCTTGCTGCTGATTCATGTAGGGGTTACCCTGCTGTTGATTCACATATGGATCTGCCTGACGCTTTTCCTCTTGGTCATGATTCTGAGACTGAGTATCCGCGGATGCATCCTGCTGCTCTTTCAGCATGACTGTTTCATCATCCTGATCTCCCTGCGGATGAATCTTCGGTCTGGTACATTCGCAAGGCTGTCCGTCTATTAACGGTTTCCCGCATCTGGTACAAAATTTCGCCATTTTTTTCTCCCCTTTTCATTTTTCTTTACAGACATCGGATGTTATTCCTAAATTCCTGATTTTATTATATGCCATTCCCCCTCAAAGTCAAGCAAATATCCCGCTTCGTCTTTCTAAAACAGGCTTTGCCTGATCTTTGTGATCAGGCAAAGCCCGGTTGTTAAGACTCGCTGCTTATTTTGTAAATGGTAAGTGATATTGCCGTATAGGTAAAATTACCACCTTGTGCCACCACTTCCAGAGTAGAAGGTGCAGAAGATATTTCTACCGGAAAATTAAAAGAAAGCGTAGCCGTATCGGATGTGGTGTGGAAAGTATGAGACGCCAGTGCTCCCGGAACCGACGTACCGTTTAATTCCAGATCAAACGTAACCGTCAGCGGGAAATTTACGCCGGAAGCCGGTGCGGCATTGCCATGGAATGTTACCGCATATAACCCTGGACTGTTGACTGTAAACACTCCGCTTCCCGGTGTATGGGATATGCCTGAACCGGAAACCACCGCATTCTGATCAAAAACCAGGGGCTGGCCTGCAGTTCCCGGAGACGAAGGTGTGGAATATGCTGCCAGAAGTTCCGTTGCAGCGGCTGTTCCTGTGGGACCTGTCACGCCTGTCGGACCTGTGGGACCCGTCACACCTGTCGGACCTGTCGCTCCCGTCACACCTGTGGGACCTGTCACGCCTGTCGGACCTGTGGGACCCGTCACACCTGTCGGACCTGTCACGCCTGTCGGACCTGTCGCTCCCGTCGGACCTGTCACACCTGTGGGACCTGTCGCTCCCGTTGGACCTGTCACACCTGTGGGACCTGTCGCTCCCGTCGGACCTGTCACACCTGTCGGACCTGTCGCTCCCGTTGGACCTGTCACGCCTGTCGGACCTGTCGCTCCCGTCGGACCTGCTGGCCCCGTCGCCGGGCAAGGGCAGGGTGGCTTCGGATGGCAGCCACATCTGGTATTCTGCTCCTGAAGTTCATCTTCTTTTCTATTAAACCATGCCATATGGATTCTCCTGATTAATTAATTTCTCTATAATATATGTCATATTCCTTACGGGGTCACTGCTTTTCTCCCAGAAAAATATTCCTTATTCTGAAGATAATAATGGGATCCAGGCTGATATGTTCCAGCCAGCTCATTATAATATTCTGCCTGTTTCAGATCGCCCAGGCGATCGTAACAGACACATAAAGAAATCGCAGGCAAAAAACCATAACATTCTTCCTGCACAAAGGCTCCTGCTTCCAGATTTCTGGGCGCTTCCATAGCCTGCCGGTACCAGTAAACCGCTGTTTCATACTTTTCCCTTTCCAGAAAATGTCTTCCCAGCTCGCAGCAGGTTTCGGCTCTTGGAACGTCATATTCCAGACTGCGCAGCAGGGCACGCAGTTTCTTTTCTTTTTCATTCATTTTTTCATAACAGAATGCCAGCTGTCTGGCCGCGTCAATTTTATTCTCAACCCATCCGTCTTCTCTTTCCAGAAAAGTTTCCAAAATATTGATGCTTTTTTCGTACTCTTTGTGTATCAGCAGCTCCTTTCCATAATAATACAGAGCCCTCGCATCGAAAGCCTCGCCTTCCCTTTCCATCTTCTGATAGATCCTCAGATTTCTTTTTCCCGCATTTTCCTTTAATTTCCTGTGATGGATCGGAATATCAGCATAACAGATACTGCCCGAAATGGGAATTACCTCATGTACTCTGCCCACAAAACGAAATTTTCCATTATTTCTAACAATTCTTTCTCTATAGTATCTAAATGTGGGATTTCCCTGTCCGTCAAAGGCAATTTCATAGGGCATCATAACCATATCAACAGTTTTCACCAGTGTTTCTTTCAGCTCCTGCAGCCTTGCCACGCTGCCAGCAGGAAACACATCATCTGCATCCAGCCACATACAATACTCTTTTTCCGCCAGAGACAGGGAATAATTCCGGGCCGCTGAAAAATCATCCCGCCAGGGGTAATCATATACCTTTCCGGTGTATGCCCCGGCAATGTCTTTCGTTTTGTCCCGAGATCCAGTATCTACAATCACGATTTCATCCACAGCGTTTTTTACGCTGTCCAGACACCGCTCCAGCGTCATCTCCTCATCCTTTACAATCATACATAAACTGATAGATATCAATTTTTTATTCTTTCTTTGTCTTCAACACTATCTTATGACGAAAACCTCTTTTCAGTTATCCCTCTTTTGACAACCGCTGCACCCATGATACGTTGACAATCAAATAAAAGAGTAAAGTATTTACCGGGATTTTTTCACTACAGTCTGCGCAGAATTTCCCATATGTCCATCATCAGCCATGAAGGCAGAAATTTCGCACTGATACGATGAACCATGCAGACAGGGCCCGGTGTGGAAACCGCCATCCCCAGCCTGCTATCCAGAAGAGCCCATTTCGTCACCCTGCGCACCCGGGAAGCTAAAAGGAAATGACGTATGACCTTCTTTCCTTCTGTCTCCTTCGCCACAGGTATAAATTCCGTATCTTTAATCCAGTACGGACAGACAGCTGTCACCAGAATTCCCCTGCCCATCAGTTCCCGCCGGAGAGCGCGGCTGTAACGATACAGAAAAGCCTTGGTTGCCGCATACACATTCAGACATGGGAACGGCTGAAAGGCAGCCGTGGAACAGATTTCCAGAATTCTCCCGCCTTTTCTCATATAAGGAACGGAAATCATCGTCACCGCTACCGCAGCCCGACAGTTCAGATCGATCATTTTCATGTTTTCTTTTCGCGAAATATCCGGATAGTCTCCTATTTTTCCAAATCCCGCCGCATTCACCAGAATTTTTATCTCAGGCTTTTCTTCATTCAGCCGATTTTCCAGCTCATCTATAGACTCCTCCCTGGTCAGATCCAGCGGAAAAATCCGGACGGGTACCGGACATTCCTCTTTCAGCTCAAGCAGCCGTTCCCTGCGCCTGGCTACTGCCCAGATTTCTTCAATCTCTTTTTCTTTTCCGGCAATTTCCAGAACGAACTCTCTTCCCAGTCCGCTGGAAGCGCCCGTTACAAATGCAATTTTCATTTTCCATCCTTCTTCCTCTGATGTAATCCTGTTTACAGAATCTGCTCCCTGGTCAGCCTTTATAATAAGCGTCCATCCGGACAAATCTGGCGTCTTTCAAGTCATTGTCGTTCAATGGCCTTTTCACCACACGGCAATTACATTTCGTTCCCCGCTCATGCTGAAAACATTCCAGGCCCGCAGTGCATACGGCGGCTCCGCCGCTTTCCGAGGCAATAACCATATCATTTCCCAGATACAGCAGAATATGCTGATACTTTCCATTGCCAAACACACAGCAGATAGCGTCTCCAGGCCTTAATTCCTCCCGGGTAATCTCCTGACCGTATTTTCCGAAATTGTCTGCGTTCAGGTCCGCGCCAAAATCATATCCATTTTGCGTATATGCATACATCAAAAGACCAGAACAGTCCACTCCCCCGTCCTGAGGCCCGTTTCCTCCCCAGATATACTGATCTCCAATCAGAGACAATGCTGTCCGGCAGACGGCGCTGTCATAGACTGTCACCTCACATTGTGCCGTACGCTGACCGATTCTGGCAGTTATCACTGCTGTTCCCTCTCCTCTGGCCATAACTTTTCCACTGGACACAGATGCCACGGAAGGATCGGAACTTTTCCAGATAATACGTCTGAAATCAGTTGTGTTGGCTGGTTCACAGTTCACATAAAGATTTGCCGCCTCTTCCTTCTGCAGATCCAGTTTTGCTTTTGAAAGCGCGATGGAATCTATCGGTACATTTTCTCTTCGTACAGCTCTTTCTATTTTCTTTCCTTCTTTATCCACCTGATAATTTCCCACCCAGGCATTTGTCAGCATTCGTCCGTCTGTCCCCACGTAATAATCATCCACCCAGGCATTTGTCTCTAGTTTGCCGTCATTCTCTTCTCCAAAATAATACCAGCCGCCATCAAGCTGCTGCCATCCTGACACCCTGTAGCCGGCGCCGTTAAAATAGTACCAGCTGTTTCCGATCAGTTCCCACTCATTTTCCGGCCATGTACCGTCTGCTTTCTCGTACCACCATCCAGCATCATTCTGCTGCCATCCGGCGGCTTCCGCCGGAACTGTGCAGGTCATTGTTATAACAAAGGCTGAAAAAATCAGTCCCATAATTTTTCCCTTATTTCTTCTCATAAATAATTTCCCCTTCCCTTTTCTTGAAAACCGTGATATAATTCTCTCATTGGGGCATTAGCGCAGTTGGGAGCGCGCAACATTCGCATTGTTGAGGCCACGGGTTCGAATCCCGTATGCTCCATTTGAAATTCTTAAAAATGCAGTCAGACATGCGTTTGGCTGCATTTTTATTTTGACATATTTTCTTTCGTTCTGCGCCGTCTTATACCTCAACTGTTTCATAAGCTCACATCATAACGCAAGTATAGCACAGACCACTGCTTCTGGCTATACTTAGCCTGCCGTCTGAAACAAGTTCTGAAATCATCCGTTAAATACAGCCCCTCCCGTAAAAAGGATGCCATACTTTCTATATAAACATAGTCTCACATCCAGGATCCATGTTCTCTATGCATTTAATCTGTGGTTTTTTCGCGGCGGAATAGCCGCGTTTTTCCGGCAGGAATCGCCGGTTTGAAGTAAAAAGCTTATCATATCGCCAGAAAAAGATATGAATGAAAAAAGAGCCTGTAAAAACAGACTCTTTGATAAGCTACCGACGGGAATCGAACCCGTGACCTCAACACTACCAATGTTGCGCGCTACCTACTGTGCCACGGCAGCTTGTTCAACAGCTGTATATCGCTGCAACAATAGAAATTGTAACAAAAGCCAATGATTATGTCAAGGAAAAAATCGAATATTTTATGATCTTTTTATGATACACGTTTTCACTTTCTGGCGGATCCTTTGCAGTGCATTATCAATGGATTTTGCCGGTTTTCCCAGACGTTCCGCAATCTGAATGTAATCGGCGCCTTCCAGATACAGCTTCAGCACCTGATTCTCGAATTTACTTAAGGTTCCCTGAATTTTCTTCCCAATGCCAGCCGTATTCTCCTGATCAATGATAATCGCCTCAGGATTCTGCACGGAAAGCTGTCGAAGCTCAGACGCAAACTCTTCATCACTGAGAGATACATACGTATTCAGCGGCTGATGCTTCTGTCTGTTAGAACTTTGAATGGCATTATACAGCTGCCGCTCGATGCAAAGTCCGGCAAAAGAGGAAAATGACGCTTCTTTCCCCGGGTCAAAATCTCTCAGCGCCTTGAAAAGACCCAGCATGCCCTCCTGAATCAGATCATCCGTTTCGCCTCCTACCAAATACATGGCTCTGGCCTTTTTTCTCACCAGGGGCTTATATTTGTACATCAGATATTCCGAAATCTCATCTGCATTCTGTCCGTTTTTCATCTGAGCTATCAGTGTTTCATCTGATAATGTGTCAAAATTCCTCATATTCTCCTCTTTGTTTATCTTCTTTGCCTCACAATCTCATAAGCAAGAATACCGGCCGCAACCGATGCGTTCAGAGAATCTATATCACCATGCATGGGTATGGATGCCACAAAATCGCATTTTTCCCGCACCAGACGGCTGACGCCTTCCCCCTCATTTCCAACCACCAGGCCAATGGGACCTTTCAGATCCAGATCATACATAACAGTCCCGCCCATATCTGCACATACAAACCACAGTCCTTCTTTTTTCAGTGATTCGATTACAGAAACCAGATTGGTGACTCTGGCCACCGGCGTATAGTTCAATGCACCGGCAGATGCCTTGGCAACCGTTGCCGTCAGCCCTACCGCCCGTCTTTTGGGAATGACCACGCCATGGGCTCCTGCCTGATTAGCTGTCCGGATAATGGCCCCCAGATTGTGCGGATCCTCAATTCCATCCAGCAGGATCAGAAAAGGCGCTTCTTTTTTTTCTCTGGCATTTTCAAGCATCTGCTCCACGGAGCTGTACTCATAAGCTGCAGCGAAGGCAATCACCCCCTGATGTTTTCCGCTTTCCGAAAGATGATCCAACCGGCTCTTTTCCACGTAATGGATGACGGTTTTCTGCTTTTTGGCCTCTCTTACAATGGTCCTTACCGGTCCGTCTTCACATCGGTCCAGCACATACAGCTTATCCACACTCCTGCCGGAACGGAAAGCTTCCAGGACAGCATTTCTTCCTTCGATCAAATTTTCATTCTGATTATCGTTTACCATAAATAATTTTATTCCTCCAACCCGATTTTAACCAGATCAACAATGCGCTTTATATTTCCTGACAGATACAGATATCCCATAACCGCTTCCATTCCTGTTGCCTTATGATATTCCGACAGGCTGGCATTTTTGGCAATGGTATGAGGCTTGGCATTTTTTCCCCGCTTATAAATCCGCTCCTCTTCATCTGTCAGATGAGGCCGTATTTTTTCAATCATTTCCGCCTGTTTAGGCGCTTTTACAAGACGGCTTGCTTTCCGGTGCATCTGCTGAACCGGCCGGTTTCCTTCGCTCATAATCATCGTTCTGATTAAAAGATCATAAATGCTGTCACCGATATAGGCCAGCGCCAGCGGCGAATATGTCCTGATATCCACATCCGCCAGCTGAAACTGTTCTTTAAAATATCTCAGGCTCTCTTCCATTTTACGCCTTCTCTCGTATCCTCCAGAATGATACCCTGAGACAGAAGCTGATCTCTTATTTCATCTGCCAGTTTAAAGTTTTTGGCTTTTCTGGCTTCCTGCCGTTTTGCAATCAGCATTTCTATCTCTTCATCCAGAGTTTCCGCTTTTCTCTCCGCCTTCAGTCCTAAAATATCGCACAGGGAAATGATTTCCTGAAGCAGTTTTTCCAGATATTCCCTGGAACTGTTCTCACCGCTTTCTGTATTTGCGAATTTTACCAGTTCAAATATGGCCGCAATGGCATCCGCCGTGTTCAGATCATCATCCATGGCCATCTCAAACTTGCCTCTGAATTCTTTCATCTGATCCAGCAGCTCTTTCTCCTGATCCTCTGTCTCTGTTTTTTCTGCTTTCTGAATCAGTTCTTTTAATCTGTCCGTTGCCGTCAGAATACGTTCCAGCGCATTTTTGGAGGACTCCATAATCTCAGCGCTGAAGTTCAGAGGACTTCTGTAATGAGCATTCAGCATGAAAAAGCGCAGCACCTGCAGATCATACTTTTCGCTGATTTCTCTTACGGTAAAGAAATTCCCCAGAGATTTGGACATTTTCCGATTGTCAATATTTAAAAACGCATTGTGCAGCCAATATCTGGCAAATGTTTTTCCATTGCAACATTCACTCTGAGCGATTTCATTTTCATGATGGGGGAAAATCAGGTCTTCTCCTCCTGCATGAATATCAATTTCATCACCCAGATATTTTTTGGACATCTCAGAGCATTCAATATGCCATCCCGGACGTCCGTCACTCCATGGCGATTTCCAGAATGGCTCTCCTTCTTTCTTCGGTTTCCAGAGCACAAAATCCAGCGGATCTTCCTTTGAATCCTCTCCTGTTACCAGCAGGGAACGGCTGCCGCTCCTCAGATCATCCAGATTCTTATGAGAAAGCTTGCCGTATTCACTGAACTTTCTCGTTCTGAAATAAACCGTTCCATCTACATTATACGCATATCCCTTGTCAATCAGAGTCTGAATCATATCTATCATACCATCGATTTCCTGGGTTGCCAGAGGGTGGACAGTCGCAGGTTTTACGTTCATTCCCTCCATATCCTTTTTACATTCCGCAATATATCTGGTGGATATCTCTTCGGCGGAAACCCCTTCTTCATTGGCTTTCGCAATGATTTTATCGTCCACATCTGTAAAATTGGATACAAAGTTCACTTCATATCCTTTATATTCCATGTATCGTCTGGCAGTATCAAAAACAATCATGGGGCGGGCATTTCCAATATGAATAAAATTGTATACCGTGGGTCCGCAGACATACATTTTCACCTGCCCTTCTGTAATTGGTACAAATTCTTCTTTTTTCTTCGTCAATGTATTGTACAGTTTCATTGTGATTCTCCTTTTTCTGTTTTCCCACAGTTTATCTCTTTCTGACATCCCCGGCATCCTATGCAGTCTCTCCCGGACATCCGGTCCTCATCCGCAAATTCCAGGGCCGGAATCAGGGAACAGATTGCGTGAGCGGATATTCCCTGAAGACTGCCCGTAAAACCCAGCCCCTCTTCCGTTGTCGCTTTGATATTCACCTGATTTTCATCCAGACACAGCGCCTCCGCCACATTTTTCACCATCTGATCAATATAGGGAGCCACCTTCGGTTTCTGCGCAATGATCGTCACATCAATATTATTAATAATATAGGAATGTTCTTCCAGCAGTTTTCCCACATGCTTCAGCAGTGAGATACTGGATATTCCCTTGTATTTCGGGTCATTGTCCGGAAAATGCGTTCCGATATCCCGCAGGGCCGCCGCTCCAAGTAATGCGTCCATAACCGCATGAACAGCAACATCTGCATCCGAATGGCCCAGCAGCCCTTTCTCGAAAGGAATTTCAACTCCTCCCAGGATCAGCTTTCTTCCGCTTTCCAGACGATGTACGTCATAACCCATTCCAACTCTCATTTTGTTTTCCTCCATCGTACTCTATCATAACGTATTCTTTCCCTCTTTTCAAACTTTTTCTATAATTCCAGCAAAGCTTTCCATGTATTTTTTCCGACCACTCCGTCAACGGACAAACCTTTTTGTTTCTGAAATTCCATTACTGCCGCTTTTGTCGCCGTTCCAAAAATTCCATCCGCTCCGGAAGGCCCAATGCCGATCCTGTAAATCTGCGACAGCCGTTCCTGAATCAGTCCGGTAATTCCACCCTGGGCTCCCTGGCGGACAACGGGACATCCGTTCAGTGTATTTACCCCTGCAATACCGTCTGCCGCGCCCGGATTATATCCCTGCCTGATTAATTCCTGCTGAAGTCTCAGCACCCATCCGTCTTTTCCCTCATCCGGCGGTGTCTTGCTCCCCCAGGTCTTTTTAAAAGCTTCATAAGTCCCATACTGTTTTTTTAGAAGCGATGGAGTACTTCCCCAGTCAGGAAGCTGAAAATGCGGCCGATCCACCGGTGAACTCCAGTCGCCTCCCCATTCCAGCCCCAGTGTTTTCCCGATTTGACCTACATTTTCAAAAAATCTGCCTGCTTCATTATAGGCTCCTGTTCCATCATTGCGATAGAAATCAAACGCTACCCCCCACTGATGCATGGAACTGTAGGAACTTCCCCGGGCATTAGTCACAATCTGCCCCGGCTGCGTCCGTCCCTGGGCATAAAGAGCATCCTGCTCTGATACACTTCGAAAGCTTTCGCCTATTTCGATGGCATACCCTTTATCCGCACAGGTTTTTTTCAGCTGTGCAGCCTTTTTCTGAAGTCTTGGATGGCATTTACTGATATCTCTTCCCATTTATAATCTCTCCCTGTTTTTCTTTTATACGGAAACTGTTCCGCTTCTCTATCATATGCTCTGGAAATTCAACGGTTATATAAAGAACGGTTTTGCCGTTCATTGACTTTCCGTCACCGTACCAAAACGTTGCTACCAAAATGTCGGACTATAAGATATAATAGTATCGAATCACCGGAGATTCCGATAAGTGACAACGGTACTTTCACTTCTGGCTTTTCTGCCGTATATTTTCTAATTATTTGCCGGCATCATTTGTCTTTTTTTAATATTTCAGCCATGACCGCCTAAAAAAACGCAGGCCATGGCTGGACAAAAAAAATGATTTTTTTTAAATTTTGCTATTGACATTTCATTTTTATAATTGTATAATGGCAAAGCAGGTTGCGGTTGAGAGCTGCAAAAAGCACTGATATACGGGATCTTAGCTCAGCTGGGAGAGCATCTGCCTTACAAGCAGAGGGTCATAGGTTCGAGCCCTATAGGTCCCATTTACTTTGAAAAAAGTAAAGTTATTATTTAAAATGGCGAGATAGCTCAGTTGGCTAGAGCATACGGTTCATACCCGTAGTGTCGAGGGTTCGACTCCCCCTCTCGCTACTTCTGCTGGATCTCGGAATCCCTTGATTATGCTGGGGTTTCGGGATTTTTTATTTGTGATTTTGGTGATTAAACGAGGGCATAATTTAATCATATCCCGATCACGGCATTTTTCACAGTCTCATATTTCTCTATGGCCGCTGTGTCAGTTTCCAATTCCTTTTGTTCCTCTTCTGTGAGATTTTCCATTGCATTTTCAATACTCAGAATCTGATTCTGCACCTCTTCCGCATTCTCTTCATGAACACTGTCAGCATCCGAAAGCTCCTCATTTTTCGGACAGCCATCCTCATGTACGGACGCTGTACAATCATCGCTCTGTGTACATATATCCGCTGCAGGCTCATCTGTTTCACTGGCGTAGGATGCCGCTGGCAGCAAACCCGTCACAAGACATACTGTCAGCAGCAAAGTCAACAATTTCTTCACTTTCATTCTTCCTCTTAATTTTTTAAACCCCTGTGTTTTTCAAACGCAGACGGAACTTTCAGACATAACAAAAGCCGCCAAAAGAAAGACGCTGTTTGATTCGCATTACAAAACAGTATCCTGCCTTTGGCGGCTTAACTGAATCTCTATTCAAAAAAGAGTATCTTTTTGACAGATCTATATTTAATTTTACTTTATCATTACTGTTCTGCCGGCAACACTGACGCTTTCCAGGTTTTTAAAAAACCATTGCTGCATTTTTTCTGAATATTGAACAATCACAGGAATCCACGAGTTATGTATACTCATATAAATGCACTGGCCTGCTCTGATAAAAATTTTCCGTGCTTTATCTACATCAATGTAAATTCTCTTTTTTTCGTTTATTCTTAATACTCCCTCTATGATTCTATCACATCCTGTCTTTTATTCGATATGTCTGTCAGGCTGCATCTGATTCTGTGTCAGTACTGCTGCCGCCTGTGGCGCTGTCACCGCTGTTGCCGTCCGTACTGCTGCTGCCGTCCGCACTGCTTTTATCGTCCGTCGTGCTGCTGCCGCTGTCTGTTGTACTGTTGTCTGTTTCATTTTCTGTACTGTAGCTGCTGCTGTCCGTCGTATTGCTGTCTGTATCTTCATCCGTACTGTAGCTGCTGTCCGTGGTACTGCCTGTCGTGTTTTCATCGTTCCCCCCGCAGCCTTGAAACACTGTCATGGACAACACTGCAATACCTGCAAGCAACAATACTCTTAACCGTTTCATCTTCATAAAAAACTGTACTCCTTTCTGTAATTAATAAGTAACAGGTTTTGTATCCCTTTGTCTGTTCACCTCCTTTTTCCCATAGTATAGCCGGAAACCGTGACCAATTTATGGTATTTATGTGTTTATTCTGTGTAAATAACCTGCCTTGCTATCTCAGAGACACTGTCGGCGATGCCCGTTATGCCGGGATGTCTCAATTCACCCGGATTTTTAAAGCCGAACCCGTACGTTACCGCCAGAAAATTCACCCCTGCTTCCCATGCTCCCTCCGCATCATAAACGGTATCGCCAATCAGCAGGGTATTTTCCGGATCTGATCCGGTTTGTGCTACCGCACGATGAATCAGCCCGGCTTTGGTGATGCTGTCATTCTCATCAGCGCCGCAGACAACATCAAAAAAGGGATATAAATCCAGATATTTTAACATTTCCCCGGCAAATTCTTCTTTCTTCAGGGTTGCCGTTCCAAGGCAGATATTTTTTCTTTTCAGATTTTTCAGCAGGTCTTTTATACCTTCATAAGCAGAGGCTTCTTTCATGCCTTTTCTGCGGTAGTATTCCCGGTAATGGAACACTGCACGGTTTGTATCCTGCTCACTGAAGCCGGCCAGTCGGCGAAAGGCATAAGGAAGAGGCGCGCCGATGGCTGTTTTCACAAAACCGGCTCCGGGAAAAGGTCTGCCCGTTTTTTCAAAGGCAGTCCGATAGGCACGGTAGATTCCCTCAAAAGAATTTACCAGTGTCCCATCCATATCAAACAGAACACATTTATACATATCCGCCCTCCTCGTATACCGATCTGGTCAGAAAACGTATGTTCATATCCAGATTCTTTAACTGTTTTCGGATAAGGGCCTGCCGTTTTTCCGTCTCGGTCTCATCCACCTTCAGATTCAGCTCTCTACTGTAATAGTTTCCATTCAGGCGATGATGGAATCCGTCAAATCCGGCCAGGATCACTTCCCCGGCGCCGCATTCTTTCAGAAGTTTCAAAAGCATCAGACCGGCATTATCGGATATCATCTCCTCACTGTTGGTATACCGTTTATAATCTACCCACAGACTGCCGTTGATCCGGGAGGGAATGTTGGAAGTCAAGATAGTCAGAATATTCTCTGTATTCTGAATCTCCTGCTCAATCATATCCATTCTCTTGTGATTGCTTACAAAACAGGCATCCATCCTGTATGCCTTGTCCAGGAAATTTACGGTAATCACGTAGGGAGACTCCATATCGATATACTCTATAATTCTGTCGTATTCCTCCGACAGGCTTTTTCCCGGCGCCAGGAGCAGCACCTTTCTGTCATGGATCAGCTCCCTGATCCGATTCACTGCTTTTTCATCATCGATTTTCCTGTTCTGGAACTGAACATACAGCTGTTCTATCTTCTTTCTGTCATAAAGAATTTTGTCCTCTTCCGGAATTGAACGGATGATTTCTTCAATATCCTTCATCGTCAATGTCCGTTTATCCATCAGATAGGCCGCGTAACTGGGATGGCAGACATGACTGGCCGCTATATGATAAGGCATGGAATAACCCCATTCATACTCTTTGCGGATAGCGGAAATGTAATCATCGTAAATATCCATCACCACCGCCGTATCATACCGGGAAGCAATGTTTTTATTGATATACTGGGTAATCAGTTCCGTGGGAAGATTTCCGGCTCCCCGGCCCATGCCGTACACCGAGGAATCCAGAATCAACGGTCGTTTGGTCTGAATTTTTCCCAGTACCTGGGCATTGGAAAATGCCAGCTGAAGATTGTTGTGACCGTGGAAGCCCAGACGGATGCCCGGATTCATATTCTTGTCGATCAGATAAAACCGGTGAGACACATCATTGCGGTACATGCTTCCCAGAGTATCCACAATGTAAAAAGCGTATGGATTCAGCTGATTGATTTTCTCCACCAGAGTCAAAAGTTCCAGATCACTGTAAAAAATAGTGCCTACCGGCTGCATGAAAACCTGATAGCCCTTTTCCATAATTATTTTGGCCCATTCAAACGCCTGCTCTATCTCCGCTTTATGAAAGGTCAGACGGATTCCGTCAATGCTCCTCCCGTCATGGCGGGGCAGTGTCACCGGATGCAGTTCCTTCTCCCCTATGGCAATCATTGCCACATACATGGAATTTCTCCTGCCGGAAGGCAGAAATTTTTCAATGCCGGTTACATTATCAAAAAGGGAACAGTCCTCATCCTGGACCATCCCGGTAAGAAAACCGCATTCTATAATATCAATCCCCGCCCGTTCCAGCTTATCCAGAACGGACCGTATGGTCTTCTTTCCGAATTTCCAGTTATTGATATAACCTCCGTCCCGGAGAGTACAGTCCAGTATCTGTATGCTCATGTCCTCCTGCTCCTTTCTCTGATCACTTTCCTTACGTATTCCAGATCTCTCCCGGTGTCCACGGAAAGCGTTTCCGTATCCACCGGAATCATTTTCAGTTTTTTCCCATGTTCGATAAATCTGAGCTCGTTAATATCTTCCACCTCTTCATTGGACCCTCTGGGCGTTTCCGCGAAAAAGCGGAGAGCCCGGGCAGAGTAGGCCAGCACGCCCAGATGTTTATAATATTCAAAAAACACACTGGCCTTGGGATGAGGAATGGGACTTCTGGACATAAACAGTGCATAGCCCTGATCATCCGTTACCACCTTGATATTGGAATCATCCATCACTTCCACAGGATGACGGATTCTGGTCATCAGGTTCGCCGCAAAAAAATCTTCCGGATCATCCGGGATTACCTGCTCCATCACCCGATGTTCCATCAGCGGTTCATCTCCGTTGACGCAGACATAGATATCCGCGGATATTTTCCGGGATACTTCATACAACCGTTCTGTGCTGGTCCTGTGATCCGGCGAAGTCATTATACAATTCATCCGGTACTTCCGGCACACTTTCTGTATCTCCTGGTGATCCGCCGCCACATATATGTCATCAATTCTTTTTGACTGCACCATCTGCTGGTATACCCACCATATCATCGGCCTTCCTTCAATATCCGCCAGCGGTTTTCCTTTCAGCCGGCTGGAATGGTACCTGGCCGGAATAATCAAAACTGTCCGCATATTATCTCTCCTTACTTTCCAAACAGGCCGGCCAGCGCACGGATGGGACGGGTAATTTTCCAGCAGGTGGAATTTTCATAAGATTCCACTACCTGACGGATTTGTTCCTGCATATCAATACTGTCCGGCATAACGCCAGAGTGAGAGCGTTCCTCTGTTTTCCCCTGATCTTTTTTCCCGCCTTTTTGATTCTGATCTCTTTCCCGTTTATAAAGATTCCAGTTCTCCATCAGTCGCTGAGACCACAGTTTCAGCACCCGGTCGCTTACCAGCTCATATCCTTCGGGAACTGCCGCCGGCACTTTTTTGCAGCAATTTTCCCCGTCCTGCATGTCAAAGGCCAGTACCGAGGGCAGCCATACCTGAATCCCCCCCTTCAGTCTCTGATTTCTCCCATTGGGATTCAGACCGAAATGCAGGATCAGAAGATCACGGATTCTCTCTTCCAGCGGAAGCAGCGCTTTGTTGTAGATATTGTCTTCTTCATAGGAATCCAGCAGTGCGCGGATCACATAATGCTCCTTTAATGCTCCAAAACAGCCGCCGCATATATCCTCCTCATTTTCAAACCCGAAAAAGATGGGATACATTCTCAGTTTCTTTAAATTCAGACGAACTCTCATATCGCTTTTTAACAGAATTCCTCCCTGCTCATACAGTATTTTAAGTCCTGCATATTCCCGGACAAAATCCATATTTCCCATCCCCAGAGCTCTTCTCACCGACGGCGGGAAATGCTCCTTTTCTTCTCCGGTTACCTCTCTTACGGTCAGGTCTGCTTTGGGAAAATGTTCCTTTACTGCCTCCAGAAATTCCGGCGGCAGCTCTTCCCGGCTGCTGATGCAGATCAGATGCTCCGGAATCACTTCCTGATCAATAAAATCCAGTATTTTTCTGATTTTCTGATCACCTGCAATGTAGGAATTCATCAGGAAATCCTTCTTATATTCCTTCAGAAGGCCGATAAAATCAGCCTGAAACAGGATGCGGGACTGGGTCATGTTCCAGAACAGCTGTCTGGCCGTACAGTAGATTACTTCCTCCCGGTAGGCCGGATCACTTTTTTCAATAAAATCCCGAAAGGCCTGAACAATATCTACCATATCTCCTGAGAACGTGGTGGATATGGTATTGGCTCTCCTGTAATAATGATAAAAGGGCCGGGAAACGTATCCGATGTGAGGATATCTGGTTACCAGAGCAGGAATCAGCGCGATATCCTCGAAAAGCATTTTTTCATATTGCTGTTCCTTCCAGATTCTTCTGGCATACAGTTTATTAACACTGTAGGTAATATTATTTCCTTTCACCAGATACTCCGCCAGATCCACCTCTTCCTCCGGGAAGGTTTTTACCACAGATTCCCGGTTTTCCTCCACATACAGAATCCGCACGTCACACATTACTATGTCATACTGTTCTTCGGACGCTTTCTCATACATTTCCTGGTACATCTGGGAATCCACCGTATCATCCGAATCCAGGAAAGCCACATATTCTCCCCTGGCCTCTCTGACTCCCGTATTGCGGGCCATCCCCAGACCTTCATTTTCCTTGTGAATCACCCGGATCAGCCCGGGATATTCTTTCGCATACCGGTCACAGATGATACCGGACGCATCTTCACTTCCATCGTCCACCAGAATGATTTCCAGTTCCTTTAAGGTCTGGGCCAGAACGGAATCCACCGCCCGTTCCAGATATTTTTCCACCTGATATACCGGAATGATCACTGAAACTTTTATATTACCGTCCATTACTGCCTCCTAAATACTGCAGGATATTTCTCAGTTCATATACCGTTCCGGGCACGTAGTAATTCTTTCCGGAAAACTGCCGGTAAAATTTCTGCAGATACCGCATCAGAACCGCATCTTCTTTCCACAGCACTTTCCCCTGAAACAACCGATACAACATTACTGTATTAAGATCCAGTCCAAAAACGATTCTCCCTGTAAGAGCCGCATTGGAACAGACCGTCAGAAGATTCCATCTGTCTCCGTCTTCATTCATCAGAAACAGCTCCCAGGGCACCTTGCTGTCATACCTTCTGGAAAGTCCCAGTTCAAAGGGAAGATTGACCGGATTCCTGGGATGAGGTTTTACAATGAAATGCTCCGGCCGCACCACATTCTGGCACTCTTCCATTAAAGAGGTATCGTTGCTTTTGATTCCCTCCGCCCGGAAAGACTGCTCCAGAAAGATGAAATTTTCCCACATATCCGCTTTGCGGTACGCGAAAATATAATTCAGCAGCTCTTTGAGACTGCTGTCATAAACGGAAACCCTGGGAAGACGGCAGTTGGGAATATGATCTCCCCGCATGGCCAGACGGGGTTCATAAAGCATTACTTTTGTTACCATCTTCCTGATCTTCGTGCCCTCCTCCGTACGGTTTACCGGCGCTCTGTCTTCCCTCAGATAATCAATTACATAAGTGGAAAACCCGTCCTCATAGCAGACGAATGCAGAATGTTCTTCATACAGCTTTGCTGCCAGCATTCGGGCAAAGGTATCAAAGTTGGCAAAATAAACTTCATCATACCGCCCCAGTTCATCGCTTAAAATCCATCGAAATATACTGTCTGCCTTGGCGTATCCTTCCCTGATTTCCTGCTCACTTTCCGTTATATACTGTCTTCCAAGCCCCGCCGTTCTTCCGAATATTACCCGCTGAAACAGTCCCGTAGGTTCTATCCTGCTGATATAATTCTTCGCCTCAGGCACCAGATCCGTCAGCAGGAGATCCGCGTTTTTCTCTTTCAGCACAGAACGTTTCATATGAACCGCGGAAAATAACTGATAAATTGAATTTACAATAATAAGAACCTGTCCGTCGCTCATGTTTCGTCCCTCCCTGGCAGCCGTTATCATCTTTTCAGTTTCCTGATAAAAAAATGTTCCTTCAGATTTTCACAGCCCGTAGAATCAAAAGTGTATATGATCTTTGGCCTTTTCCAAAATACATAGGGCAGAAGTTCCGATGGAAACACAGCCTTGATGATCCTCGCTTCAGGAAACACATCCCGATAATCCATCCTGTCATCGGGATGCTTTTTAATAATCAGCGAAGTATCCCGAAGTGTTTCCTGGGCAAGTGTCTGATAGATCCGCATCTGCCTCTGACAGCTCATTATTCCCAGCCCGGAAAAATTCTGGGTCAGCAAAATTCCTCTGGCCCGCGTCCATATCTTATGTCTGATAAAAAAATGAATCACTTTTCTTCTCTCTTTTTTATTCAGAATCGCCAGCTGACGCTCCACATGAAAATCCTGATATTTTTTTCCGCTTATATCACTGCTCTTCTGAGCCTTCTTCAGGCAGATGATTTTTTTCACCCAGGGGCTGCTTCCATCGAACAGGCCATGTGCTTCTGCAATCTGTGCATGAAGCGGATACTGCCTTCTCAAATTCCGGTAAAGTTTTTCCGGTCTGGTTGCCATCCCGGCCCCGTCCTCAAAAAAGCAGAAGGGGATCTTATGACTGATCAGATACAGCGAAAAATAAAAATGGGCCCCTGCAACATAAATTTCATCAAAACTTCGGATATCCCAGGGAATCACTTTCTCACAGTATCTTCTCACTCTTTTTTCGATTTCCTCCTCACTGTCATGAGGAATGTAAAGATAAGGGAAAAGATATACCCGATCGAAAAAACGCTGCTTCTCCAGCTTCCGGTATGCGGGATATTTTTCTCTGATAAAATCAGGCAAAATCAACACAGCCTGTTCTCCAGGATGATAAACCATACGGTGCAGCATCACTTCCAACAACTGGTAAGAACTGACCGCATGATAAAGTACCTTACCCAATATGAATCACATCCATCAGCTCCTTTAACTCTTCCATGAATTTTTCATTGCCGGGACTGCAGATATTCAGCATGGGCGCACAGGCATCTCTGCCGCTGACCGGTACGGTCATCCCCAGCCTGCGCTCTGTCCGCAGATACTGCCCGGTAAAATCCAGGATTCCCTTATGAATTCTTCTGATCCGTTCACTGTAAACCGGATTTTCTGATCGTCGGCATCGGTACCCTCCTCTCTCATCCGGATAAAAACCAATGAGACTTCCCTGGGGCGCTCCCAGCAGCAGTTCCCAGTAAAGATTATGGTATCTGGCAGGGTCATGAAACTTCCAGATATCCCTGTTCTCCCTCTGAGAATAAAGGTAGCTGACCAGACGGCCGCTTAAAAGAAATATTTCGCTTACATCGCCCTGGTCCGCCGCCGCAGAATCCGTCCCTGCGATAATTCCTGTGATGCTGCAGTCCAGATCCCACAGATGGTTAACTGCATAATCCAGCATAATCGCTCCGCTTCCCGCCCATCCAATATCTACTGCCGCCGCGCGTCTGCTTTCGCCGATAATCTCCCGGTAATATAGACCGGCGGCCCGCCGCTGTTCCTCATAACACTCCAGAATTTGTTCCCAGCGGCTCATCAGATATTTTTTGACTTTTTCCACATTTCTATGCGTCAACAGAGTGTCCGGTTTGTTATTCGTACTTTCACATAAGTCCCACAGCAGATGAGCCAGTTCCATACTCCGCAGAATCTGGCGGATCGTAAAGCCATGATTGACTTTATGGTACAGAAATCTCTGAAAAAATTCATATTTGAAATGGGACGCCGTTATTTTGACCGCCGCCAGCCGGGACCAGTAAGCGTACCTGATCCGTTCTGCCTCCTGAGGATACATTTTTTTATAGGCTTCCATCAGCACCGCGCCGTCTCTGGAAAGGAAAAGTATCTTATCCAGATTGTGTGTCCTGGCATAGTCATGAATGAAACGGCAGTAACCCGTAACAAAAAGTCCTCCGTAGATAAAACCATATTCATACTCCCTGGAAAATACCGCAGCTTTGTTGTGAATATGGGCATTGACCAGCCCACGGTAAATACTTCCAGTCACCGGCGACATATCCTCCGCACGGTACTGCCTTCCCATTTCATTGACATTGGCATACCGTACCGTCTCAAACAAATGGGCTGCCGCCTGTCTGCCGTCCGAATACTCCTGATCTCCCACATGAATGTAGCTTTTGTCTTCCCCCAGCTCTTTTCTCACCACATCATACAAATCCCCCCTCCATTTGGAAGCGCCCCATTCACTGGACACAAAACAGTTCTCCAGCCCCCGGTATCCGCAGGTATGCAGAATCCCCATGATCTGCCGGCGGTTCAGATACATATCGGAAATCACCGCCAGACATTTTCCATGACGCTGAAGTATCCTGATTACTTCCAAAAAATAAGGATTCCCCATACAGCAGCTTTTTTCCGTCTGCCATTCTGCATCCATCCCCTGTTTTTTATCAATTCCGCATTCTTCTTCCAGAATGTCCCAGATCTCCGAGAGTGTTACTTCCCCGCTTCCACCCTTTCTTTTTCTGGCCTCTCTTTCCGCCTGGATACGGATTTTTCTGAAATTTGGATACGCAAGTTTCATGCCTGTCAGATAAAAAACATCTGCCGGATGGGAAACACAGCGAAGAATCAGCGTATCAAACACATCAAAAGTAATCACGTCTCTGTCCATAAGTCTTTCTGCCATTTCCCTGGGACTTTCCCTTCGGGCCAGTGCGGACTCACTGCCTTTTGCATACAGAGATTTCCGTTCATGAGGATATCTTTTTTTCAGCCTTTTTCTCACTTTTTTATATTTGTCATAAACCCATGCTTTCATACGCTTCACAGACCTGCTCCGGTGTACCCTCCATTCTTACCCTGCCTTTTTCAATCCATATCGCCCGTGTACAGTTTTTCTTTATAGCGGAGGTGGAGTGGGAAACCATCAGCACCGTAGACCCGCCCCGGATCATCTTTCTGATTCTTCTTTCGCTTTTTTCCCGGAAAAAACGGTCTCCCACACTCAGCACCTCGTCCAGAATCAGAATTTCAGGAGTATCTCCGGCTGTTGCAATGGAAAATCCCAGACGGGATACCATGCCGGAAGAATATTTCCTGACTTTTTCATCCATAAAACCTTCCAGCTGAGCAAAGCGCACAATCTCTTCGTACTTCTCATCCAGAAATTCTCTGGTATGCCCGATCAGCGCTCCGTTGAGATAGACGTTTTCCCGCCCTGTCAGCTCCAGATCAAATCCCGTGCCAAGCGTCAGCAGCTGCACCTTCTCCCGATCCACAAAGACCTGCCCTTCTGTGGGAATCAGTGCGCCGGAAATAATTTTCAGAATCGTACTTTTTCCCGAACCGTTGGTTCCTACGATTCCCAGAACCTCCCCCTTCGCCACGCTGAAACTGACATGAGACAGTGCCGTAAAGACATCATACCCTGTCTGTCCTTTTATTTTCTGAATAAACGCCTCTTTCAGGCTGTATACCTCTGCCTTTGCCCTTCTGAAGCGCATCGTCACATCCTGTACTACAATTTCCATCTTCCAAGCTCCTTAAAGACTTGCCGTTATCCTGTTTCTGTTCTTCCGGAATACCAGCCGCCCCGTCAGAAACATTCCTGTACTCCAGAGGATCATCTGAAGGAATTCATGCTGATCCGGTACTGTCCCGTACATGACTGCGCCCCGCAGACTTTTGATAAAAACGTAAACCGGATTCAGCAGAACCACCTGCCGGATCATTCCCTCCAGTTCTTCCGCCGGATAAAACAGCCCGGAGCAGTACATCCACAGAGTAAGCATTACCGTATACAGATGCTTCAGATCTCCGAAAAACACGTAACCCGTTGCAAGAATATATGACATTCCCAGTGAAAACAGCAGAAGGAAAAATATAATAATTGGCAGCAGCAGCATGGTTCCTTTCATCCTCACCCGAAATACGATCAGCATAATCATATAAGCTGCCAGAGAATACAGAAGGTTTACCGCTGCCGTATATACTCTTGTCACAATAAAAATCTCCATAGGAAATTTCACCTTCAGAAGCAGAAGTTTATTGTCTGTAAGCGCCGTGATGGCCGTGGTGGTTGCGCCGGTAAAGGTCTGCCACAGAATATATCCCGTCAGATAATAAATGGGAAAATTTTCTATGCTTTTCTGAAACATCCGGGAAAAAATCAGGGAAAGAACAGCCATTGACATCAGCGGATTCAACACGCTCCACAGGATTCCCAGATAGGATCTGGCATATCTTCTTTTCATCTCCCGCAAAGTCAGCTGCTGTATTACAAAAGCGTACTGTTTCCGGCGTCTTCTGTCATTCATCGCGATCCATCCTCAGTCTTTCTTTCTGAAAGCGATACATTTTTCCAAGAAATCTGATGTATTTATAAACTGTGTACTGAAAAAGAAAGTACCTCACCCGATATCCTTTCAGAACCACACTTCCCTCATACCAGGCACTCTCTTTTCTTTTTCCTCTTCTGATTCCCAGCATGACCAGAAGACGGAAAGTGAGACCATGTTCCCGCAGTTCTTCCTTCGTCAGAGGGGCCGCAATAGGCTGCTGTCCATCTTCCAGCATATCATCGGAAAACAGAAGGCTTCCGAAAATTTCTGCCTCCTGATAAGAGGGCATCCCCATAATCATTCGAAGAAGTTTTTTTACGGTATTCCTTTCTTTTATCATATCTGTTCTGCAGTAACCGGTTTTCTTTACTTCTTCCACAAAGAGAGTGAGATAATTCATCAGATATTTTTCGCTTTTCTTTACAAAACTTTTTTTCTTATGAGAAATTTTCCCGCAGCAGGGCACGTATCGGCCTTCTTTTCTTTCATACCCTCTGGCCATTCCCTCCGGCGCCGTAAACACTGCTTCAAAGAGACAGTTATTGAAGTGTACCTTCTCCCTCAGTCCTTTTCCAGGCGCAAAACAGTAGCAGTGGTATTCCTTTTGCAGAACATCCGAGGGCAGATCATAAAGTCCCCAGTAATATCCCTCCAGTCTTTGCTTTCTCCCCATGTAAAGCAGAATTTCATTCAGCGATTTCTGCATGGACCCCATCCAGCCGCTGTCCACTACTGCATCCTCTGTGCCGTCCAGCATTCCCTCCTGCTCCAGATATCCTGTCACATGCGGCATTGCTTCCCGGGAACGCCGGTTCATATTTTCCCAGAAGACCTCACAGTTTCTCAGCTTCTTTTTAATTCCCGGCAGACTGATGTAGGGGATGACCTCATCTCTTTCGAAAGAAATCTGTATGCTCTGAAAAACCTGATCTCTCTCTTCTTTTGACAGACCTGCCCGGCCCAGAATTTTTTCCGGCGTCACGCCGATCCCTCTTCTGCAGATATAATCCAGGGCTTCTCCCGGATTCAGATGATACATGGGGAGCCGCAGGGAAAAGCGGGAGCATCTGAGATAACGGCATTCTACCGGAATCTCCAGCCGCCTGCAGAACAGCCTGGCAGCCTGATACATAAAATATCCGTCCCTCGCCAGGAAATACAGTCTTTTTTTTCCGTGTTTCACCGCTTCCTCCAGAACCCACATAACAAAACTTCCCAGAGCCGGCCCAAAAACATAACCGACCGCCAGAGCCTGTGGATCGTGATCCGGTATTTCCAGCTGCTGCGTCACCTGATACATCCGCGGATTCTCTTTCAGACATTTTCTGTACTGGTCTTTTCTTTTTTCTCCCATATTTTCCAGCCTTTCATCTGTTTTTTTATACAGTGGCGCAGCCAGGCCGGCACTGCTCCCGCCATCAAAGGTCTGAATACATGATAAAATGTAATTTTATTCAGAATTCCCAGCTGCTTAAACCCCTCATAGCGCAGTCTCATTTCCCGTATTCTCCGTCTGTATGTCCTCCTTTTATGGGCATCATAATCTTCCCTGTACTGGATCAGAGTTTCCTGGATGTTATATCCCTGGTATCCGTTTCTATGCAGTCTCATAAACAGCTCATAGTCTTCACAAAGCATAAATTTTCCCGATGTACGATACCCTCTGTTCTCCATCAGCACTTTCTTATGAAACATTACGGAGGGATGAATATAAGGGGACGTAAAAAGAAAATCCTTTTTCCCGGGAATTTCCGGGACTTTCCTTACTCCCCAGATTCCCCGGCTGTCAATCAGTTCCGCATTGGAACCGGCCCAGTGATATCGGGGATGAAGTTCCAAAAACGAATACTGCCGTTCCAGCCGGTCTTTTCTGGAAATGTCATCATCATCCATCCGGGCAATGTACCGTCCTTTCGCCTGTCGGATACAGTAATTCAGTGCATGAGCCAGACCTCTGTTCTCATCACTTCGGATTAAAATGATTCTGTCGTCCAGAGCAGCGGCCCACTCAATAACCTGTCTGCCTGTTTCATCAGAGCCGTCATCATAAAGAATCATTTCCCAGTTCTGAAACGTCTGCTGAATCACCGATTTCACCGCACGGTAAAACCGTTCCTGATTTCCCGGATTATATACTCCCATGACGACGCTGATTTCTACTACACTGCCCATGCAAACCGCCTTTCCCGTTCTTTTACTGTTGCTGTTCACGGCCTTTATCTATCATTTGCCGGATTCTCTGCATTTATGTATTGCTTCCACGCTGCGTTTTTGATATAATAACAGTCATCTTATAAGATTCTTATTACGTTTCCGGAAGTTCTTCCGAATATTTCCATTTGAATTTTTACATATCTGACCCGCTCAGGAATTATTATGCCCCATTTTCTTTTTTATATAGATGATCTTTCCAGAAAGGAGGAATGCCTGCTCCCGCCGTACCAAACAAATGAAAACTGAAAGGAGAACTTTATGAAAAAAAGAACTGCAATATTATGCTGTACTGCAGCTGTTATCTGTCTGTTGTTTTTAACCTCCATGCTTGGCCTTGCCGCCACTGCGTGGGCCTCCATATCCCGTCCGGAAACCTCCGGAGCCGCAGGAAAACTGTGGGATCAGACTGTCGAACCCGGACAGGTTCCCGGCGTCCAGGTACTGTCCGGAGATTCCGATGGAATGCTGGAAGGCGATTACTTCGGCGCAAAAATCATTGAAGGCGTTACCACAGCCGAACCCTTTGGCCCCTGGGACAACCAGGATGTGGAAAAGACGGCCTATTCCCCCGATAACCTGGCTTCTCTTCGAATTTCCGCCTCCGATTATTCCTTTCAAAATCAAATCGGTATGTGGTATCGGAATGTGGGAACCTGGCAGGGACGCTCTATCGATTTAAAAGCAACTCTGGCGGATTATGAGTTTTACACCAATGACGGTATTCCCTCTCACATGATTCTATGGGGCATGCGTGACCGGATCGGATTCTGCGTAGCCGGAGAAGCTTATATCGACATACAGTATGAATACTTCGATTCTGAAACGGGAGAACCCGTCTTACTTCCTTCCTTTATGACCTTTGACGATGTCGACTGGGGACAGGCCATTCAGATCATCGATAATCCGGGAGAACTTTTTACCCCTGCAGAATCCAGTCTTCGATGCCTGACCGGTGAAGACGGTTCCGTCATCTTTATATCCGACGGCGCCTGGTACGACGACCCGTCAGCGTCAGCCCACAATTCTGTCAAAGCCGACTCATTTATGACACGGTTTGAAGGAACCGGTCAGACCCAGCGCTTTTACTGTTGCTACTATTTCAGAGAAGGATACGAAAGCAGCCAAAATTTTCTTTCTGATTATTCCGATCCGGAAGCCATGAAAATTTTCTGCGGCGCCCTCGATTATTTCGGATACAGCGGCCGTCCGCTGGCTCCCACTGAACCCTCTACACCAGTCAAGGAAGTCTCTGACAGCGATGAGACCGGTCTGGAAAATACCCTTTCCGGCATCCGGGAATCCTATCTCTATTCCATTTACCATACCATTCCCAACGAAGAACCCCCCAGTTATTACAGCAGCTATATCCTGACCGACCGTCTTCCTGACTGCCTGGAACTTGATTCCGTCTCTGTCTTTGACGAAACCGGCGCGGATGTAACGGAGAATTTTACTGTCACCCTTGACGGGCAGACCGTCTCCATCGCGGCTAAAGATACTTCACAGGCTGGCTTTTACTATGATACCTATCGTTTTGATTTGAATGTATCGGTACGGCAGGAGGCTGATCTTACTCCCTGGCTGGTTTCTGATCAGGGATTTTACGGATACCGGATTCCCAATCAGGCAGTCGTTTCCATCACACGAGACGGAGCCATAGAAAAGGCAACCAACGAAACCTTCACAAACATCCAGACTCTCTACAGAAACTGTACGGTACAGATCAGCAAAACCGATGAAGTATCCGGGGCGCCTCTGGCAGACGCGGAATTCACTTTGTATCAGTGGAACCGTGAAACAGGCGCCTATGAAGAACTGGAAAAACTGACTTACGATGGCGGGACACAGACTTATCTCTCTTCTTCTCTCTTTGCAACCGTTGTAAACGAAGGAAAATTCCGGATGGAAGAAACGAAAATTCCGGATGGATATCAGGGAAGCTGGGAAGAAGAATTTACTCTTACAAAAGACGATCAGGTAGTTCAATACCAGGTAACCAACGCTCCAATGGCCGATCACACCATTACAAAAACCGCTTACGTTATCCGCAAAAGCGAATCTCCGGAAGAACCGCCTGCCTCCTTTGACACGCCGGTTTCCCTGTCTTCCGGAGATATCATCGAATATCACATCGATGTAACGAGAAACTGTACGCCAGGTTATAAATCCGGTACATTTACCGTCACTGACCAGATCCCCGAAAACAGCCGCTGGGAAAAAGAGGATTTGAAAATTACCGGTGAAATAACAAATCCTCTGCCGGATTCCTCCGCCGTCATTGACAGTATGCAGGAAGAAAACGGCACCATCACCTGGACCGTCACCGATCTGGATGACAAAGAGGGAGTACACCTTACCTTTCAGGTGAAAGCGCCTCAGGAAGAAGTCCTGCTTAAAAATACCGCATGGCTGCATATCCCCGGAAAACCGGACCTTCCTTCCAACGAGACGCAGCATCAGGTGGAACCTGCTCTGGAAACAGTAACCGACTCCGGAAAGGACTCTGATTCCTCCACAACAGCCGCAAAGAAAACCACGGTAACCAGACCGTCGGCTTCTACTTCTTCTGCCGCATCTCCCAAAACCGGAGACGACAGGCCTGTTCTTTTGTATGTTTCCGCCGCTCTTCTATCTCTCGTCATCTCCATATACCTGATTCGCCGCAGAAAATTCCGTTAAAAAACATCCGTGCCGGACAGTCTTCTATCCGGCACGGATGTTCAGTTTATAATAGCGTAAAATTACTTTAAGTTAAAAGCAAAAAAATAAATGTAGAGAATATCACTTTGTGTTATCATTAAGTTGATGAGACAAAAAAATAAACAAAGGAGGATATTCTCTATGAATAAT
>JBMNRA010000030.1:0-35063 GCA_050944415.1 Ruminococcus sp. | reverse complement strand
TACTATTATTCATAGAGAATATCCTCCTTTGTTTATTTTTTTGTCTCATCAACTTAATGATAACACAAAGTGATATTCTCTACATTTATTTTTTTGCTTTTAACTTAAAGTAATTTTACGCTATTCAGAAAATATAAAAAATTAAATTTATGATTGACATTCCGGATAAAATTCGATAGAATAGACGTTGCGAGTGGTTCGTATGATATGCAGGAGTGGCGGAATTGGCAGACGCGCAGGCTTCAGGTGCCTGTGGTCGCAAGATCGTGTGGGTTCAAGTCCCATCTCCTGCATCTTCAAAAAATCGATGGCAGGAAAAAAACACTTGACATTTAATTGAGAATTCGATATTATATTCATTGCGAGTCAACGCAGAAACGTGCAGGAGTGGCGGAATTGGCAGACGCGCAGGCTTCAGGTGCCTGTGGTCGCAAGATCGTGTGGGTTCAAGTCCCATCTCCTGCATTTTTTCATGTCTAAAAATTATAAAGCTTTGGACCCTGGTGATACCAGACGGATTGTTCCGCGCTTCGCGCTCCCACAATCCTACCCTGGTATCGTTATAAAATCTTTAGAAATTTTATCTTTCTTTAAGTTTAAATACATATTCTGGACACATTTTCAGAGTATAGTATATTACAGATAGTTGATTAACCACTCACTATCTCCCCCCTCATTAAACTAAATCAAAAGCAAAAACGGGAAAGGTCAGATGCCTTTCCCGTTTTTGTTTTCACATCAGCTTTTCTTAATATTCTTTTTCAATTCACCCGAAACCGTAAGAATTGCCCCCAGCAGAATGAACATATCCGACAGGTTAAACACCAGCTTACGCAGTTTTTCGCATTTCACATTAAAACTGAAATAATCTGTCACGTAACCTCTTTTTCTTCGGTCCGCCAGATTGTTCAGTCCGCCGCCAGCCATCAGAGCGCACCCCAGTTTCTGAAGTGTATTCCCACCATTTTTCAGCAGATGGAAAAGGCCGAGAAAGACTGCGGCTACCATAGCCGCTGTTCCGCCAAGAACCGCTTTCGGCCGGTCTTTTAAAATTCCCAGCGCTATTCCATGATTATGTAGCTTGCGGATCAGGATGTGGTCTTTTGCCACTTCCCGAACCGTGTCATCTTTCAGCTTTTTTTCAGCCCTGTCCTTCAGATACCAGTCTAATGCGAATACGAGGGCTGCAATACCAAAATAAATCATTCTTCCCGCTGCACCTCTTTTTCTTTCTCATCCGGCTCAGCCAGAATCTCTTCTGCCGGATTATCTTCTGCCACATCATCCACATCGACATCGGCTTCCTCTTCCTCTGTCATAATCTTACTGCCGCATTTCATACAGTAAACAGATTCAGCCGCTACTTCCGCCTGACACACCGGACAGATTTTCCGTCCTTTTTTCAGCGCCAGCTCTTCCTTCATCTCACTGATTACAGCCTTCATCTGAGAGATATCCTCACAGATAACCTCCACTTCCGAATCCACGCCCTCGCCTGCATCATACCGATGATAAATCAGTTCACCCAAATCCCTGAAGCTCTTTTCCACTGCTCTCCTGGCGGAATGAATCTGAGATTTCATTTTCTGCATTTCCAGAAAACTCTCCGTTTTCCTTCCGAATGTCTCAGCAGCACTGCTGATCGTTTTGCTCAAATCATCAAAATTAATATCCGGCATATCCATTCTCCTTTCTCAAAGTCTATCAACTTTCTACCGCTGGAACCTCCTGACCCCGCAGATAAATCTTCGGCCCCCCTGTATGTTCAATATATTCCCTGGTGATAACCACCTGTCCTATACTGTCATCTTTTGGTATTTCATACATGATATCCAGCATATATTCTTCGATAATAGCACGCAGTGCTCTGGCACCTGTATCTTTCTCCATAGCCTTTTTGGCAATGGCCCGCAGCGCTCCTTCATCAAACTCCAGCTTTACCTCATCCATGGCCAGCAGTTTTTTGTACTGTTTTAAAATTGCATTTTTCGGTTCCTTCAGAATATCTACCAACATATCCTCTGTCAGCCCCTGAAGGGTGAACACTATAGGGAGTCTGCCCAGAAACTCCGGCACCATACCGAATTTGCGCAGATCCTCCAATGTAACCTTTGAAAGAATATCAGGATCATGATCGTACTTATCTTTCAGATCAGAGCGGAATCCGATGGATGCCTGCTGATTCAATCGTTCTTTGATTACATCTTCCAGATCCGGAAAAGCGCCGCCGCAGATGAAGAGAATATTCCTGGTATTTACCGTAGTCAGAGGCACCATCGCATTTTTGCTGTTGGCTCCCACAGGCACTTCAATATTCGCCCCTTCCAGCAGCTTCAGCATCCCCTGCTGAACCGCCTCACCGCTTACATCTCTCTGATTGGTATTTTTTTTCTTGGCTATTTTGTCTATTTCATCAATAAAAATAATTCCGTGTTCCGCCCGTTCCACATCATTGTCAGCCGCTGCCAGAAGCTTGGAAACAACACTTTCTATGTCATCACCGATATATCCCGCTTCCGTCAAAGATGTGGCATCCGTAATTGCCAGGGGAACATCCAGCAGTTTTGCCAGCGTCTGTACCATATAGGTTTTTCCGCTTCCCGTGGGGCCTATCATCAGCATATTGGATTTTTCAATCTCCACTCCGTCATTAATATCGGAAAAAACTCTCTTGTAGTGATTATAAACCGCCACTGCCATAACTTTTTTTGCGTGCTCCTGCCCGATGACATATTCATCCAGACTGGCTTTGATTTTATGAGGTGCCGGTATATCGCGGATGGACATAGTCTTTTTTTCTTCTTTCGGTTTTTTCTTCTTCATCCTCTGTTTTTCCGGCACACGATTCTGCAGATTCGACAGATCAATCATACTGATATTCGGCATATGCTGCATCAGCTCCGAATAATTCAGATTGCTGTTATTCATCGTATCAAAGCTTTTCTGCATGCAGTCTGTACATATATAAATATTGCTGGGAAGCTCGATCATCTTTCCGGCTTTGCTTTCCGGACGCCGGCACAGGAAACAGATTTTTTCATATTCATCTTCCCCTGTATTTTTTTCCCCGGAAGTTTCCTGAACCTCCCGGATTTCTTCCATTTCGTTCTGTTCTGTCAATTCTTTATTATCATCTGTCAATTTTCTTTCCTCACTTTCATGGCTATATTATAGCTTATAAGTTTCCCTCTCACAAGTAAAGTTTTCAGTTGTAATAAAACAATGAGACCGTCATAGACAGTCTCATTGCTCTTTTCAATGTATCAATCCTGATCAGCAGGTCTGGCATCCAGTGTCAGATTAAGGGTAACTTCCTGATACTCTCCGCTTTGTGCACGCATTACCACAATTTCCACCTCTTCACCTGCCGCGTAATATGCCATCGTATCCACCAGCTCATCATAAGTAGTAACGGCAGTTCCATCGAATTTTGTAATAATATCACCTTTAATCATACCGGCTTTCTCAGCCGCACTTCCTTCTGTAACAGAATCTACAAATACACCTGCCGGCAGACTATACATCTGCTGTGTCTCCGCAGTCACATTGGTACAGGTGATGCCCAGATAAGCGGCATCCTTTTCGTCCACTTTCCGGCGTGTTTCTCTGCTCATCAGATCATCCAGAATAGGTTCCGCAGTGCTCACAGGAATAGCGTATCCCATGCCCTCCACCTCGCTGGAAGCAAATTTAACTGCATTAATACCGATCAGCTCTCCCTGCATATTCAGCAAAGCCCCGCCGCTGTTTCCAGGATTAATGGCCGCGTCTGTCTGAATCAGCTTTGCCGTCACATTATCCACTGTTACCTCCCGGTTCAGCGCGCTGACATAGCCGGAGGTAACGGACTGACCGTATCCCAGAGCGTTTCCGATGGCTACCACCTGTTCGCCCACTACCAGATTATCAGAATTTCCAAGAGTTGCAACCTTTATTTTCGAAAGAGTTTCGCTGGACAGGTCAGAAAGATTCACCGCTACCACAGCAAGATCATTGTTGACATCCGTGCCTTTTATCTGAGCTTCCACAGAAGTTTCATCAATGAAGCTGACCGTAATAGTATCCGCTCCGGAAACCACATGGTTATTGGTTGCAACCAGAAGTTCCGTTTCATTCTGCCCCACTATAATACCGGAACCACTGCTTTCACTCTGATACTCCTGTGTCCCCCCGAAAAAGTTCTGAATTTCCTGAACACCTATATTGCTTATGGACACCACCGACGGCATGGCATTGGCAGCCACGTCAGCCACTGTGCTGCCGGAAGAAGACGCGGCCTGTGAAGACGGAGACTGTACTGTTTCCGTAGCAGGCACTGTCTGCTGAATCTGTGTATCTGTATCCTTTCCTCCTAGTGAAGTAATTCCCAGGATAATCAATCCGGAAACAGTACCGAACACCACAGCCAACGCTACACAGATTCCGAATTTTTTCAGCAGGTCATGAGGTTTCTTCCGGAGTTTTATTTCCGCATCCTGCTGCGGCTGTGAAAACTGATAAGAAGTATATTTCTTTTCCTCTTTCTTTTTTTCCTTCAATTTCGGGTTCACCCAGCTATACGTTGTATTCTCCGAAGATTCTTCCTCCCGTGAAGAGTGGGAATCCTCCTGCCTCTGCTTCTCACCGTCCCAGGAAGAAGCCTCTCTCCAGGTATCTTCTTCCTGCTGGCTCCAGGAACTGTCCGGTTCCCTGTCATCCCTTTTCCAATCATCACTCATTATATCTGTACCTCTCTTCTTTGGACTCTATTACCATTATATAATCTATTGTAAATATAAATTGTGTTGAATATGTGATAAAGTCATGAAAAATTCATAAAGGTAATTTAATTCCAGTATTCCCTGTTCATTGTAAGCTTTAAAATCAGGGCCCGGGGCAGTTTGCGGTATCTGCTTCCCAGCCAGTAACCCAGATATTTACAGGCACTCTGCCACAGAAGAGACGGCAGCAGCCAGGGCCTGTGAGACAGAAGATGAGAAGCCGTCTGTTTCACAAGCCGTATGCCTTCTCCCTCCGAAGAAACTCTCTGAAAGATTTCCGGATGATCCGCCTGAGATACCGCCAGGTCAAAATTTCTGTGAATCTGCATCATCCCGCTGTAATTGTGGGAATGAATGACTCGAGCCTGAGCTTCATAAGCAATTTTATATCCGGCCTGTATCATCTGAGCAGCCAGAATCATATCCTCATTAAAAATCGTGTGTCTTACAAAGCCTCCCAGTTCCAGATAGATCTCCCTGTCATAAGCCGCGCATACATTAGAACAGAAATAGGTTTTTATTCCAAGAGTATCCAGATCAGCCAGGCTTTTTACCCTGCTTTCCGGCGGATAGTTAAATTTCCTCGTATACCGTTCCAGGTAGCCGCAGCCGTCTGCCGGCAGCTGCCTGGCATAGGCCGCTCCCACTTGCCTGTCTTCCAGGGCCGCCATCAGCTTCTCCGTCAGCTCACGATCTTCAGGCATTGCATCCTGCGTCATAAAAATCACTACATCGGCTCTGGATTTCAGAAGCGCCTGATGTCTCGTTGCCCCATGATCGAACTCTGCCTTTTCAATATGCTCCACTATGATTTTTTCCGACAAACTGTCAATTCTGCCGTCCCAGTACTCCTTCTGCGTATTCATAATCAGAATATGATCAATGGGATAATTCTGCTCCAGCAGTTTTCCCACCAGCTTCACCACCCTTTCGTCCGGATGGAAAGTGGGAATCACTACGTCAACTGTCTTATTCATCTCTTTTCCCTCTGATTTTCTGATAAATAACAGGGTGCTGCAAACGTCTGTACCGTCCGGCAGCACCCTTTATCATATCTCTTTCTTATATTTGCTTTCAGAATGCCTCAATGGGAAGAGCACCGTCTTCTGAATGTGTCGGAATATCCTCTTCTCCGTATCCACTGACCTCAATAATATGATCACTGTAGTCCTGCACAGTAACAGACGGAACGTAATCCGTCTCATCCGGATATAAGAACGTATGAAGATCAATCACATTCTGCTCCAGAGTCACCGGAAGAACCGCATCGATACCGATGACATCCTTGACCGTCTCTCCTTCCAGATGCTTGGACGGAAAGCCTGTCTGATCCTCAATATCATAGGTAATCATATTCATTCCCATCTTCAATATATCTGTCTTCGACAGACTGCTGGAAATCATTGGACAAACTGTATCCACAATCCTGGTCAGCGTAGTCCAGCTGGCATTTTTCGCTTTTTCCACCATCTTATAGATGACAAGTCTTTGACGGGAGGCCCGGCGGAAATCATTTCCGGCCGTATACCGGATTCTGGCATAGGACACTGCCTGAACGCCGTTCAGATGATATGTTCCGTCTGCAGGCTCAATTTCCTCATAACTCTTTCCTGTGGCCTCAGAAGTTTCCACACAGTAATTATTCATATGCTCCACTTCATCTGCTGTCATCTCAATATCAAGACCGCCCAGAAGATCAATGGTCTCGGCTACGGCAGCAAAATCCACTGTCACGTATCCATCCAGATTCAGGTCCAGATTTTTATTCATCATATTCATCATCTGCTGCGGACCGCCATAGGCATAGGCGGCATTGGCTTTCGTATAAGTGTCCGTGTCACCGTCCGGATCCGTCCCCACGTTCAAATAAGTATCCCGGTAAACGGAAACCAGCTTTACTTTCTTGGTGTCATTATTAATGCTGGCGATAATCATGGTGTCACTGTTGCCCCGTTCCAGCGTATCACTGGTGTTGTCCAGACCCACCAGCGCGATGGTGGTATAACCTTTTAATTCTTCCACACCTTCGTTGACTTCCACCTGACTCATATCCACATCGCTGTCCTGGATCATATCCAGTCTCTTATTGATCTGTGCATAGATAAAGATCCCCCCTACCAGGATCAGGAGAATCAATATTTCAAAAGCAAAGAGAATTCTCCTTCTTCTTCTGCGCTTCATCGCCTTTGTTCTCATTTTTTTTGCCATAATAAACCTCTTACTATTCTTTAGTATGCATTTTTATTAATAAAACCTTTAAAGATCGTCAGAAACAGAATCTTTATATCCAGACCCAAAGTCCAGTTTTCAATATAGTACAGATCATATTCTATGCGTTTCCGGATGGAAGTATCCCCTCTGTAGCCATTAATCTGCGCCCAGCCTGTCAGGCCCGGTCTCACCTGATGTTTAACCATATATCGGGGAATCTCCTCGCGAAATTTTTCCACGAAAAAGGGACGTTCCGGTCTCGGACCTACCATGCTCATATCGCCTTTCAGTATATTGAAAAGCTGCGGCAGCTCATCCAGACTCGTCTTCCTCATAAATTTTCCAATTCCCGTTACACGGGGATCGTTTTTCACTGTCCATGCTTTCTTCTCCTCTTCCTCCGGCTGAACCTCCATGGAACGAAACTTATACATTTCAAAGTTTTTGTTGTGCAGTCCCACACGCACCTGCTTATACAGAACCGGTCCCGGTGACGTCAGTTTCACCAGAAGGGCGCACAGCAGCATCACAGGGGAAAACAGCACGATCGCGGCCAGAGATCCGAAAATATCTGTAAGCCGCTTCAGCGCTGCCGGAAATGTATTGCTCAGCGGCACATACCGTATATTGATCACCGGAAGTCCCAGAAGATCTTCCGTGTAGGGTTTCGTCGGAATGATATTATTGTAATCCGGAATAAATTTTGTGTGTACGCCGGATTTTTCACAGAGAGCTACGATTTCTTCCAGACGGCTGTATTCGTTCAGGCCCAGTGTAATGGCGATTTCATCCAGCCGGTTCTGGGGCAGTATAATCATCAGATTGTCAATTCTTCCCAGTACTTTAATCCCTTTGTAAGTCGTTCCCGCTTCCACCGAATCGTCCAGTATGCCTCTGATCATATATCCCCACTGAGGGTTGGCCAGTATCCGGTCAATATACTCTTCTGCCGCCCGGCTGTATCCCACCAGCACAATGTGCTTCTGATTCAGACCCTTCCTGCGGATATCCCGCAGAACCATGCGGATAATAATACGGACAATCTCCTCCGCCGCAATATTGACGAAGAAAAATATAACCAACATGCTTCGCGAAAAGTCAATAATCCTTGCCGCATATAATATCACAATCAGAATAAACAGTCCAATGGTGTTGGCTTTTACAATATTAGCCAGCTCCAGCCTTCTGCCCTGTACCCGTTTCGGCGGATAGAGATTAAACGCAGAATACAGAATCAGATACATCGGCACAATGAGAAGAAGCGCCGTCATATACTGCTGAAAAGATAAGGTGCGGACTGACTCGAACAGCTCTGTTTCAAATTTCAGAAACCACGCAAACCAGTAGGATGCTGCAATAACAAGGGCATCAATCAGAATATGCAGCCGGTTAAAGTACTTCTGATTATCTTTTATCACTTGGGATCACCTGTTATACCTTTCCACACTATTCTATTAATATACACTAAGTTACATAATAAGGCAATATTATATTTTTTATCCCATTAACCGACGAATTATATTGATCCAGAGCTGCAGCTGTATTGCCGCATAGTTTTTGAAATTTTTCCATGCAAACCTGACTTTCCGGCCCTGTCTGCGGCCCTGCAGGGAAAGAGAAAAACCGTTTTTAATACCCGCAGCATACTCCCTTCCGTACCCTTTGGCCGCAAAAAAAATCAGTTTTATGCCAAATCCGGCTGCCAGCAGGGGGAGATTTAAAAGAATCTGAAGAACAGGCATGTTTTTATATATCATATAAACATTATTTCTGGAAGAATATCTGATCTTGAACAGATTGTATCTGGAACCGCTGGTACCGCTTCCCGCATGATAAACAACGGCATCCGGAAGAAACCAGTTTTCATATCCCATGATCCTTGCACGGTATCCCAGATCCATATCTTCCAGATAAGCAAAATGTTCCTCGTCAAACAGTCCTGTCTTTTCCAGCAGTTCTTTTTTATAAATAGCCGCACCTGCACAGGATGTGAAAATCCTGCAGGATCTCCGATACCTCTTTTCCGGTTTCCCTTTGCCCCGGGCGAAAGCCCATCCCAGCGCGCAGTAGTAATCACCGGCATCATCGATTTTTTCATGGTCCGTCATCTGCACCATCTTGGCTGCGCACGAAAAAGCTTTCGGATGTTTTCGTATTCCTTCCAGCATATTCAGTACAAAATCCGGATGGACCAGCGTATCATTGTTCAGAAGAATAATGTAAGACGCTTCCGATGCTTCTATGCCCACATTCACCGCATGACAGAATCCTGTGTTGTCCGGCAGACCAATCAGACGCACCCCGGGATATTCCCGCTGCACCGCTTCCCTGCTTCCGTCTTCCGATCCGTTGTCCACTACCAGGATCTCAAAGTTCCGGAATTTCTGCTGTAAAAGGCTGTCAAGACATGGTCTTATATATGCAATTCCATTATAATTCGGAATTACAACAGACACTTCCTTCATTTCCTATCTTCTCCTGTGTTTTCTCACAGACGCAGCGAGTAATTCCATTTACTCAGCGTCAGGTTTTTATTATAGTAAGGGTCGCCGGCCTTCAACAGTTTTATCCACCGGTTTCTCATAAACTCAATTTCCCTCTGGAACCGCCGCACCTTCTCTTCACTGTCCTCCGCTCCCCGAGATTTTGACTCATAATGATACAACTGAGCCCAGGGAAGATAAACCACCAGATAGCCGGCTTTCACCGTCCGCAGACATAAATCCACATCATTGAAAGCCACACTTAATTCTTCTTCAAATCCATCCAGTTCTTCAAACACAGACCGTTTCATCATCATACAGGCAGCAGTCACCGCACTTAGATTCAGCTGAATGGACGCTTTGTGAAGATATCCCGTTCTGGACCGGGGCATATTCAGAAAAGCATGGCCGGCTATTCCTCCGATACCGATAATTGTTCCTGCATGCTGAATCGTATCATCCGGGTAATAGAGCTTTGCACCTACAATTCCCACTTCTTTTCTCTGGCAGTTCCCCAGCATACCGGTCATCCAGTCTTCCGATATCACTTCCACATCATTATTTAAAAACAAAAGGTATTCTCCCTTTGCTTCCTTCACTGCAAAATTATTAATCGCGGAGTAATTAAATTCTCTGTTCCATGTAATCACTTTAATCCTTGGATTTTTTTCAAGCTGACCATACAGAGAAAAGGTTTCTTCTTCCACACTGTTATTTTCCGCAATAATAATCTCATAATTCTGCCACTTCGTTTTTTTCAGGACTGATTCTACACATCTGGCCAGCATTTCACTGTGATCTTTGCTGGGAATGATTACGGATACCAGCGGGTTCCCTTCCACGGGATAATCTACCCGGTAAAATCCCAGATCCTTCGTATGGCTTACCGTTCCCTGAATCCCGCACCGTTTCAGATTTCCCTCGATGGCTCTCTTTCCCGCTTCAAAAGCATACATCTTGCTTACCGGGTTATCCGCCGTAGATTCTTTGTGGGTTCTCCAGTGGTACAGCACCTCCGGAATGTGAGCGATCTTTTCCGCTTTTTCCGTACAGCGGAAAATAAAATCATAATCCTGAGCTCCATCATACTCCCGCCGGAATCCTCCCGTCTCTTCCAACAGACTTCTGCGTACTACAAAAAAATGGCAGATATAATTGTTGGAACGAAGAAGATCAATGCTGAAATCCGGTTTGAAGTGAGGCTGAAAATGCTCCTTCAAATCCGTTGTTACCTTATCCTCATCTGTATACAGCACATCAATCTCCCCATCGGACACTATCCTGTCCGCCACCTCATACAGTGCATTGGGGGCCAGCAGATCATCGTGATCCAGAAGACCCACAAAATCCCCGGATGCCATGGCAAGGGCTGCGTTGGTATTTTCAGCAATTCCCAGATTTTCTTTCAGATTTTTCACACGGATACGTCCGTCCTGTTTCCGGTATCTGTCCAGTACCTTCTCCATCGTCTTATCTTCCGGACTTCCGTTGGCAATGCACAGCTCCCAGTTCGGATAAGACTGGGCCAGCAGTGAATCCATCATCTGAGCCAAGAAATCTCCAGGTGTTTTATAAGCGGGAACAACCACGCTTAACAGAGGCGCCTGTTTCCATTTCCTGGCTCTCTGTTTTTTCAGCTCTTCTTCCGTCACCCGGTGTTTTTCAAACCAGGGGCCATAGGGTACTTCTTCCGGTTCCATCCTCTCAGACAGTCGAACCAGAAATTCCTTCAGACCGTAATGTTTCAGATAACGGAATCCCTTCTGTATATTGTAGGGCCGTATTTTTTTCAGATAACTCAGCCACTGCCCCATAACATCTACCTCTGTTTAAAAAATTTTTCAATGGCTTGGATAACTTTCCACACATCATCCAGTGACAGATTATAAAACATGGGAAGTCTCACCAGCCGTTCGCTTTCTCTCGTGGTATAAATATCTTCTCCGCAGAATCTGCCGTATTTCCGTCCGGCTGGCGAAGAATGCAGTGGAATATAATGAAAGACGCACATGATTCCCTGTTCCTTCATATACCGGATCAGTCTGCTTCGCATCGGCTCGTCCTGCACTTTAATATAATACATATGCGCATTGTGTTTCGCATACTCCGGCACCACAGGGCGGGTCAGATACCCGGCTTTTTCCAGCTCCTCCAGATTTTCATGATAGCAGTCATAGATTGCGTGGCGTTTATAGTTAATTTCATCGGCCTGTTCCAGCTGACCGTAGAGATACGCCGCATTCATATCGCTGGGAAGATAGGATGAACCGTATCCCACCCAGGTATATTTATCGATCTGTCCCCGGAAGAATTTGCTCCGGTTCGTGCCTTTTTCCCTGAGTATCTCCGCTGTCTCCAGATATCCGCTGTCCTGAAAGAGAAGAGCTCCGCCCTCACCCATGGTATAATTCTTCGTTTCATGAAAACTGTAGCATCCAAAGTCCCCAATGGTACCCAACGCCTTCCCTTTATAGGAGGCATGTACGCCCTGAGCGGCATCTTCAATCACTTTCAGACCGTGCTTCCGTGCAAGTGCCATGATTTCATCCATCGCGCAGGCCACTCCCGCATAATGAACCGGAACGATGGCCCTTGTTTTTTCCGTAATGGCCTCCTCGATTTTCTTTTCATCGATATTCATGGTATCCGGCCGGATATCCACAAAGACAATCTTCGCTCCGCGCAGAACAAAGGCATCCGCAGTGGAAACAAAGGTGTAGGAGGGCATAATCACTTCATCTCCCGGCTGTATACCGGACAGAAAAGCTGCCATCTCCAGCGCATGGGTACAGGATGTGGTCAGAAGGACTTCCTTGGAATGGTAATGCTTCTTCATCCACAGCGAGCATTCTCTGGTAAAAGGTCCGTCCCCGCAGAGCTTGCCGTTCTCAATAGCTTTCTGTATATATTTTATCTCACTTCCCACACAGGGAGCTCTGTTAAACTCAATCATAGTTTCCTCCATTTGTGTTTTTCTTACTCCTGATTTTTCTCTTTTTTTATTACAGCGTATAAATCAGAATTCCGGCAATAATGATCAGGTTGCCCGCCAGCTTTCTCCTGGTAATCTTTTCTTTTAAAATCAGGCCGGATAAAATCAGTATAAACACATAAGCAAAGGAATCTATTACCGGGCCGTATTTCATATCCACCTTCGTATAAGCGTATGTATTTAACAACAGAACGCCAAAAAAAACACCGTAGGCGGTAATGACTCTCCAGTTCAAATATTCAAATATAGGATGACGGTAGGTTTTTCCGGCGCTCTGTTTTAACAGGATCTGAGAAAAAGCCGTAAAAAACGTCCCCGCAAACATCAAAAGCATATAACTATTCATCTCTCTGCACCACCATAACTCCGATAAAAACCAGCAGCATTCCGACCACGTTTTGCACCGTCAGATTCTCATGAAAAATCAGAACCGCCCAGAGCTGGGACCAGATCAGATAAACGCTTTTATTCGCATAGGCTGTTGACAAATCAAATTTTTTTATGACTTTCTGCCAGGCAATAGCATAAATTCCACAATTTGCCACCATCAGCCCCAAAAACACATACAGCCAGAGAGAGGAAATCCCCCGCTGGTTGTACTGTATACTTGCCAGTTTTGAAAAAATCCCGGTCAGGGAGAACAAAAGAATATTCAAATGCAGCTGTATGTACTTCTTCGCTCTTTCCATAAATACCTCCCTGAAACTAATTGATTATATCACGATTCCCTCGGCCATACAAGTCTGAATCAGGGATTTCCCGTAAGTATCGGGTTGAAATGAAATCCTGATAATGGTATGATATAATACAGAAAAAATCCGGTTTCCGGAAGCAAAGGAGAAGGACGATGAGCTTATATTCTGTGGTTGTTCCCGTTTACAATTCGGAACATACCCTGGAAGATTTATATACAAGACTGAGACGTGTATTTGAGGAAACGCTGCATGAGGAGTTTGAACTGATTCTGGTAGATGACAGTTCCAGAGACGCTTCCTTCCAGGTCATGCAGAAACTCCGCAGCAGAGACAAGCGGGTGCGTATTATCCAGATGGCCAGAAACTTCGGACAGCATCCGGCGCTGTTATGCGGTTTTACCTATGTAAAAGGAGATTTTGTCATTACCATGGACGATGACCTTCAGCATCCGCCGGAAGAACTTCCGAAAATGATACAGGTCATGAACGAACGTCCCGATGTGGATGTTATACTGGCAAAATACGAAGGAAGGAAACATAATTTTATCCGCCGCGCAGGAACACGGCTGTCTGTCTGGGCAACTTCCAAAATGCTGGGAAAGGATCCGGATCTGGAGATCACCAGTTTCCGTCTGATGCGCCGTTTCATTGTGGACGCCATCGTAAAAACCAGCACGCATCTGCCCCAGATCGGCAATCTGCTGGTTCAGACCTCCAACCGGATTATCAATGTGTCTGTTCACCACGATTCCAGAGCTTACGGCAAAAGCGGTTATTCTTTCCGCCGTCTGGTGAAGGATCTCATTTATGACATTACTTCCCACACGGCCTTTCCTCTTCTTGTGGTTCGCAACATCGGGATGCTCGGCTTTGCCGTTACACTGTTTCTGGCTCTTTATTATCTGATCCGCTACATCCTGTGCGGTTCCGCCGTGCCCGGCTGGACATCGCTGATGCTGATTACTCTATGCGGATTCAGCTTGACTTTACTGTCTCTTGGAGTCATCGGCATGTATCTGATGAATATCCTGAACGAAGCCAAAAAAATGCCTCATTACGTCATCAGGCAGGAGGATACGGAGGACTGATATTATGGAAATTGGCGGATACTTTGAACTGGAACACTTTTATTCCCGCCCCTATCATGCGAAAGCTTATGAACTGAACCTTGGCCGCACCGCGCTTACCTGTCTGCTGACCGCTCTGCAATGCAGAACCCTTTTCGTTCCGCATTTTCTCTGCGACTCAGTCACTCAGGCCTGTGAAACGGCCGGATTCACACTGGAATATTACCGGATCGACAAAAATCTTGCTCCCTGTCTCTCCCGTACTCCCGGAGAGGATGAGTATCTGTATCTGGTAAATTATTACGGCCAGCTTACAGATGAGCAGATTCTGGCATTTCAGAATTATTATGGCAATATTATCGTGGACAATACCCACGCATTTTTCCAGCGGCCTGTAAAAGGCGTCCCCACGCTGTATTCCTGCCGAAAGTTTTTCGGTGTAAGCGACGGAGCCTACCTTTACTGCGATCTCGAACTTCCACCTGTCGAGGAACGGGATATGTCCCACAACAGAATGGGACACCTTCTGGGAAGATTTGAGGAACCTGCCAGCCGTTATTATCAGGAGATGCTGAAAAATGCGGAAACATTCCACAAAGAACCGGTAAAAAAAATGTCTCTTCTTACCCGGAACATTCTGGGCGCCATTGACTACGACAGCGTCAGACGCGTCAGAAACCGGAATTACCGTTATCTAAGCGAGCGGTTTGATCAGCCAAACGTCATGAACAGCCATACACCGGACGGACCTTTTGTCTATCCGCTTCATGTAAAAAACGGGCCCGCCATACGAAAGGAACTGGCCGCCATGGATATATATATCCCAACCTACTGGAGCAACGTTATGACAAAGATGCCGGAAGACTCTGTGGAATACGATTACGCTGCCAATATTCTGCCGCTGCCCTGTGACCAGCGATACGGGCAGTGGGAAATGGAGCACCTGGCTGACGGCGTTCAGGCTGTCATACAGCAATTGGGAGAATAAAAATATATGAAGAAAAAACTTATGATACTGGGATCGCTTCAGGAATTTATCCGTCTGACTGCCATGGCAAAGGAACGTGGCTGTACGGTAATTGTTTCAGACGGTTATCCTGACGGTCCCGCAAAAAAGCTGGCAGATAAGGTATATAACGTAAATATCCAGGAAACAGCCTCCCTGGTCAATTACTGTCGCCAGGAAAAAGTAGACGCCATAATCACATCATTTTCAGATGCTCTTTTTGAAAGCATGGTAAAAACTGCAGATCTGGCAGGACTGAAATGTTATTTGAAGCCGGAACAGCTGCCCTATTACCGTGATAAAGCCGTTATGAAGAAACTGCTGGATGAACTGAAGATTCCCACACCCCGCCATGTCTGTCTGGAACAGGGTTTTTCTGATCAGCAGCTGGCGGATCTGCGTTTTCCTGTTGTCACCAAACCGCTGGATATGTACGGATCAAGAGGTCTTTACGTTTTGAATACCCCGCAGGAAGTGCGCCGCTATTTCAGTAAAGCCTGTTCTTCTTCCAGAAGGAAAACCATCCTGGTGGAAGAATATAATACGGGATTTGAATTCAACTTAATGGCATGGGTTCTAAATGGCAAGGTTCACATACTGGGCATTGCAGACCGTGAAAAATCCCCCACAGGAACAACCAGAGATATTCCTGTGAGCACAAGAAACGTTTATCCTTCCCGACTGATTCATTACGTATATGAACCGGCCCTGAAGGTACTGGAAACTTATATTCAGGCCACCGGTCAGAAAGACGGCGCATTGTCTATGCAGTTTTTCTGGACTCCCGGACAGCCCCTGGAAGTCTGTGAAATCGCCGGCCGTTTTCTGGGATACGAGCATGAACTGATCGAGTACAGCAGCGGTCTCTCCATTGAAAAGCTGTTGCTGGATTATCTTTTTGATGAAAAAGCACTGCAGAAAACTCTGGAAAATCATTCCCCTTTCATGAAGGATCACAGCGCAGTTCTCTATTTTCACGGCAAACCCGGAATGATTGCCAATCAGCAGGCTGCTTATGATATCGCCGAATGGCCGGAAGTTCTGGAATCGCAGATTTTTTATGAAGAAGGTGAACCGGTAGTTGTCCACGGCCCCAACCCCTATATGGCAAGGTACTTCATAACCGGAAAAACCCGGGCATATATTGACAACGTAACCAAAAAAATCTTTGATGCAATGACCATCAAAGATTTTCATGGACGGGAGCTTCTGTATCAGAACCGGATGACTTCTTATCCCGATTTATAACAGAGGAGCATAATGGGGATAGACCACCGCCGCGTAAGTAAATACAGCCGCTCCTATAAAAAGCACGCACATGACCAGGCAGACCATCTGTCTGGTCTTTTCTTTTTTCGTTATCTTTTCCAGCAAGTTTTCAATCCCAAGAGTCGCAAAATACATAAGTGCCGGCATTCCGGGAAGCAGGTATCTTCCCTGTGCCTGAAAATCACTGCAGTATGCGTAATAGACCAACAGAATCCCCGGTATCACTGCCGAAACTGCCAGACAGATATGAAAAAGGCTCTCTGTCTTCAGTTTTGCAGACATCCGAACACAGCGTATCTTAACGATACTGTCCCCCATCTTTTTTCTGGTCCGTATGATCTCTCGCTCCCGCAGGAAAAAGGTACGGCGAAACCGGATAAGAATACCTGCCGCACCAAGACCGAATAGGAGAAAATAGCATTTGCTGAGCCAGTAGGGCATGAACACATCCATATAACCGAAGGTTCCCACAAAACTGACAGCCACCATGATCAGCCAGTTATGGGGCCAATTTCCGGGAACATAAAAGAACATGTCCCAGACAGACATGCCTGTCTTGCTGAACAGAAACTGGTTGCCCGGCTTTAATTCCTCTATGGCATACATTTCCGAATACATGCTGGAGGTTTTCATTCCCAGAATATCCCCGTCATAGATCACATAACTGCGTACAAACCACCAGCCGGCCAGAATCGCCACAATAGCAGCAATCACCAGCCCTCTCTGGAACAGAAAAGAAAAATTCCATTTCTTTTCCCGGAAAAACAGGATATCCGCAGCAAAAAAAATAATGCTGGCCAGGATGATTCCATAGGCATTATAGTAAGACAGCGCACACAGGCTGATTCCCGCCGCCAGGCCCGCACAGTTTTTCCAGGTCCAACCTGCCTTCATCGCTCTGGCCCAAAACAGCAGAATCAACACAACGGAAAAGAGAGCCAGCCCGTCCGTATTCACATAGGAAAATACAAACATGGTACCCGGAAGGAACATGACGAGAATTACAAAAAGCCATTTCAGCCATTTGCGGAAAAAGAACCGGCTCAGCCGCAGCAGCACAAAAGCGGTAGCGCATCCCAGCAGAATATTTACCAACCGTGCAGCCATCACCAGAGTCTGCAGCTGACTGGTAAAAAGTCCTGCGATTTTTACGAAAACAGCCATCATCATATAGGCCAGTATGGGGTTGAAGGCATAGGAAATTCCCCAGTTGGCGTCCCGGATGGCCGGATCTCCTCCATGAGGAATCTTTCCATATTTTACCAGATACTTTACAATGTCAAAACGCATCCTCTCATCCGGAGAAGTATCATAGGGCTGAACCACAGCCCACAAAAACAAAAAAACAAAGACGGCTGCCAGAAATATGATTTCCGGCAGCATCGGTTTTATCTTACTTTTCATCCCACTTTTCCAGTTCCTTCAGATAATGTGACAGCGCGTCCCGCCAGTCAGGAAGACGTTTAAATCCGTGTTCCGTCAGCTTTTTCTTTTCCATCCGGCTGTTAAAGGGTCTTTTTGCCTTTGCCTGATATTCCTCGCTGGTCACCGGAACCACATCCACTTTCATACCTGCCTGGCGGAAAATCTCTTTCGCAAAATCATACCAGGAGATATATCCCCCCTCATTGGTAGCATGATAGATGCCGTATTCTTTCTTTTCCAGCATATCTACCAGAAGCCGCGCCAGATCGTAAGTATAGGTAGGCGTTCCGATCTGATCATTTACAACGGTAATCGTATCATGGGTTTTTCCCAGATTCAGCATAGTCTTAATAAAGTTCTTTCCATTCAGGCCAAACACCCATGCAATGCGGACAATATAGTATTTGTCCAGATATTTTTGTACGGCCTGTTCCCCTTCGTACTTGGTCTGCCCATAAACATTCAAAGGAGCTACCACCGGATCATCCGGTTCCCACGGCCGTTCTCCCTGTCCGTCAAATACATAATCGGTGCTGAGATAAATCATGGGGAGATCCAGCGCCCTGCATACTCTGGCAATATTTTCCGTTCCCAGAGCGTTAACCTTCCGGCATACTTCCTCATTGTCTTCCGCGGCATCCACTGCCGTCCATGCTGCACAGTGTACAACCTGATCCACATCTGAAGAGCGAATCACACGATCCACCGCCTCACCGTCAGTAATGTCCATCTCTTCCACATCCACGCCTACGCCCTCATAGCCGCGCAGAGCCAGTTCATTCATCACATCATGGCCCAGCTGTCCTTTTACTCCTGTTACCAAAACCCGCATACTGTATTTCCTCCTGTTTTTTGTCCTTATATTCTTTTCAGGGAAAAGTCCTGACTGTCCAGAGTCAGATTGGGATTATAGTAGGGATCCCCTGTTCGGAAAATATCCGGCCATTTTTTTTCAAACACGGCAATTTCCCTGTTAAACCTGGCCACTTTCTCCGGCGTGTCTTCCAATCCTCTGGACTTGGACTCGTAATGATATAGTTCCGCATAGGGATTATATACAATAAGCCTTCCTGTTCTCCTGATTTTCATGCAGAAGTCAATATCATTGAAAGCTACCTGCAGTTCCTCGGAAAGGCCTCCCACTTCCTCGAAAACACTTCTCTTTACCATCATACAGGCCGCCGTTACCGCGCTGTAATCCTGTGCACAGATAATTCTGTGACAGTACCCGGTATAGCCTCTGGGCTGCATTACGAAACAATGTCCGGCAATGCCTCCGAAACCAATCACCACACCTGCATGCTGAATGGTATCATCTTCATAATACAGACGTGCACCGACTGCACCCACATCTTCCCGCATGCAGTAACCCAGCAGTTCTTCCAGACAGTCCGGATTGATAATCTCCGTGTCATTGTTAAGCAGCAGAAGATATTCTCCCTTTGCATAAGATTCCCCGAAATTATTGATGGCGGAATAATTAAAAATGCCGTCCCAGTATACCACATGAACTTTCGGATTTTTCATCTCCAGTTCTTTATAATAAGCAAAGGTTTTCTCTTCCGTACTGTTATTTTCCACAATGATATATTCGTAATTTTTATAAGTGGACTTTTCCTCAATGGAGCCGATACAACGCTCAAGATCATCCACATGATCTTTATTAGGGATAATAATGGAAATCAACGGATCATAATCCCGGATAAATCGCGTCCTGTAAAGTCCCAGATATTCCCCTTTTGTCACCTCTGCTTTTATCCCCAGACGGTCATAATGGGCCTGGACAGCTCTCTGACCCGCGTCAAAAGCATACAGCTTGCTTTCCGGATTCTCTGAAGTAGAATCCTCATGGCTTCTCCAATGATACAAAATCCTGGGAACGTGATATATATTTTGACTGGTTTCTACACAGCGGAAAATAAAATCGTAATCCTGGGCGCCATCATATTCTGGCCGGAACATTCCTGCTTTTTCAATAACGGTGCGCTTTACCACCAGCAGGTGGCAGATATAATTTACCGTGCAGAGCAGATCCGGATTGTAATCCGGCTTAAAATGAGGCTGAAAGTACTTGTTGCCGTCCATGGACATTTTATCTTCATCTGAGTAAATAATCTCCGTATCTGGATGTTCATTCAGTCCTTTCACACAGGCAAACAGCGCATCCGGCGTCAGCATATCATCATGATCGGCAAAAGCAATCCATTCTCCTGTAGCTGCTTCAACAGCCGCATTGGTATTTTCCGCGATTCGAAGAGACTCTTCATGTGTAACCACCTTGATTCTTTCATCCTCCCGCTGATACTGTTCCAGCACATGCTTCAAAGGAGAATCCGGCCCGCTTCCGTCGGACAGACATAGTTCCCAGTTACTGTAAGTCTGCTCTTTTATGGACTGAACCAGCTGAGAGAGATAACCTTCCGGTGTCCGGTACAAGGGAACCACAATACTGATTTTCGGCATGATTTCAAATCTGGTCTCCCGCTGCCGGGCCAGCATGGCCGGCGTCGGCAGATGTTTGGGAAGCCATTTGTCGTAAGACACCGGCGCCTTTCTCATACCTGCGATTTTCCCTGCCGCTTTGATCATCAGCGCTTTCACGCCGTGGGAAGCCATGTACCGTCTCCCTTTTTTAACCAGCCGTCCCGCTTTATTGGCCAGAATCATGATTCTCTGCATATTTACCGGATAGATAGCCTTGGTATCCGATGCCCGGAATACCAGATAAACCACTTTCGTCCTGACATTGGAAAGTTCCATGTAGAAACCGCATTTGGGATCAATTTCCGTTTCCTTAAACATCTCCGCCACATCCACACGGTTATTCAGCTGAATGTCGCAGGGGATCCTTTTTCCGTGTTCATCATAAACCCGGATAGTCACCGGTTCTTTCCATGCAACCCATCCCCTCACTTTCAGGGTTCGGGAGGACGGATTGGCTTTTTCTTCCTCAATGAAATAAAAAGGCTTTCCCTGCCGTTTCAGCAGATCAGCCGCCGAAATCGAAAACCAGAGAATTCTATCATCGCCGCAGGCAGCATATATTTTCAGCCTTTTTCTGTTTTTCAGAGGAGGCAGCCGAAGAGACATGGTTACCTTTTTCCCCTGCATCATATCCAGATCCATAAAACGTTCCAGTGCACTGGTATTTTCCCAGTCTTCCAGTGTCACCTCTACTACCGGTTCATTATCCAGCCACACGTCCGGTTCATACTCTTTCGGCCAGTTTCCCTGAAGAATGTATACATCCGGATCCATCAGATGGAACCGTTCTCTTTTCACCTCAAATATTTCTCTGCGCACCTGTTACTCCTCCAAACTTTTCCGCAGCTTTTCTGAGGCTGCAGTCTCCCTCTGTCAATGTAAGATTTACATTATAATAGGGATCGCCTTTTTCCAGCAATTCCTTCCATTTATTCTGAAAATATTCCACTTCCTTCCGGAAACGTTCCAGTTTTTCCGGCGTATCTTCCAGTCCTCTGGACTTGGATTCATAATGGTACAGAGTAACATAGGGGTTAAATACCACCAGTTTTCCCTTTTCTCTTACCTTCAGGCAGAGATCTATGTCATTAAATGCTACCGTGTACCGTTCGTCAAACCCTTCCACAAGGGCAAAATCTTCCCGTGAAATCATCAGACAGGCCGCTGTCACCGCACTGATATCCTGCATGGTAACCAGGCGGGCATTGTAACCGTACTCTTTCCCGTCAGCCCTGCACAGAATATGACCGGCTATGCCTCCCATGCCGATCACCACTCCCGCGTGCTGAATTGTATCATCGGGATAGAAAAGCTTTGCTCCCACAATTCCCACGTCACTGCGCTGGCAGCATCCCAGCATCTCTTCCATCCATCCGGGAGCAATCACTTCGATGTCGTTGTTCAGCAGAATCAGATATTCTCCCCCGGCATGTTCCGCTCCGAAATTATTAATGCTGGCATAATTGAAGCTTCCCTCCCAGGTAATCACACGTACACAATCGTATTTCTTCTGAAGCTGGCGGTAAAATTCAAAGGTTTCCGGCTCCTCGCTGTTGTTCTCTATGACCAGAATCTCATAATTGTCATATGTGGTTTTTTCCACAATGGAAACCACACATTTTTCCAGATCATCCCTGTGATCCTTATTCAGGATAAGCACTGACACCTTCGGATGGCCCTGTACTTTGTACACCGTCCGGTAAATGCCGAAAATTTCCGTATTTTCCACCTGGGCCTCTATACCCATCCGGCGGTAATGTTCTGCCAGGGCTCTTCTGCCTGCATTAACGGCATACTGTTTGCTTTGAGGATTACCGGCCGTAGAATCCGGATGAGCTCTCCAGTGGTACAGCGCCTTCGGTATGTGTCCAATCTGATCTGTCTGTTCCACACAGCGCAGAATAAAGTCATAATCCTGAGCACCGTCATATTCTGAACGAAATCCCCCTGCCTTTTTCACAATTTCCCGCCGCACCAGAAAAATATGGCAGATGTAATTGACGCTGCGCAGCAGATCAATATTAAAATCCGACTTAAAATTGGGATCATAATACTTTTTCCCGTCCATACTCACTTTGTCTTCATCCGTATAGATGATATCCAGTCCCGGATTTTCATTGAGAAGCCGCACCAGTTCGTAAAGAGCATCCGGCGCCACAATATCATCGTGATCCGCAAGCATGATATAATCACCCTCTGCCATAGCAAGAGCTTCATTGGTATTTCCCGAAATCCCCAGGTTTGTTTTCAGCTTTTTATAACGGATTCTGCTTTCACTGCCATACTGCTTCTTCAGAAATTCTCCAACAGAAGAATCGCTGCTCCCGTCCGCCAGGCAGACCTGAAAATTTCCATAAGTCTGCTCTAACAGAGAATCCACCATCACTTGCAGATATTCCCGCGGCGTATTATAAAGAGGAATAATAATACTGATCAGTGGCTGAATGGCAAATCGGTGATTCCGCTGCTTCTTCAGCTCCCTGTTTGACGTCCTGTGTTCTTTCTGCCAGATATTATAATCTCCATAAACCGGTTCCAACTCTCGTTTCACCCGGTTTACAAAGCTCCCCAGGCCATTCTCTCTTATATAAGCCATATTTTCCCGACGGTTCTTCCAGGCCAGAATTTCTTTCAGCCTGCCCCGTTTGGAATGCTCATAGTCAAATTTTTTCAGATCCACAACAAATTCTTTTTCTGTCAGATGGTTGGTAAACTTCAGGTGAATCTGATGGCAGCTTATTTCTTTGCGGCGGATACGTATCTGAAACCCGCACCGGTCATTCTCCGCTTCTTTGCCAACGCTATAGGCTTTGTTTACATCCGTTCGAATTATCCGCATCATCTCATGGGGAATTTCATTTCCATTTTCATCTTCCAGAGAAACCTTCTCATCATGGAACATGCCGATCACCCATCCCTGAAGCGTCATCAATCCTTCCGTCTGGTCCACCACATCAATCTTCCAGGTAATCGTCTGATCATAATAAAGATTTCTGATATCTTCTGTAGGTCTGTCCAACACCTTGATACGGGATTCTCCATCGGATATCCACAGGGATACTTTTTTATAGTTCTCCCACAGCTTTGGCGCATTCTCTACACAGATCCGGTACCCGATATCGATTCTGTCCGTCACATCCGGTATGGCTTTTTGGACATCCGGCCGCTCTTCCATTTTCAGAAGAAAGGGAATCTCCTTCCCACCGTCCGCCAGAAGTTTCAAGGTGACCTTCTCTCCGCCAGATCCTGTCGCCCATCCGCCGGCTTCATATTGAATTCCTTCCTCGCAGTGAATCTCTTCGAAATCCACGCTCCAGAGTATTTTTCCCATCCGTTATCTGCCCTTTCCGGTCATTTTTCTGAATTTCCGATATATCTTCCAGACTTTCGTATTTTCCATATCATGAATCAAACGTTCTTTCCTGCCAAGCTCATCCCTCAGCCGTTCCAGCTCTTCTTCCTGCTGGCGCGGAAGCCGTTCCAGTTCCTGAAGAAACATTCCGATTTCTTTCGAAGCGATATCCATCTCCAGCTCTGCCTCCAGAACAGCGGCTCCCTCCGGAATTTCCGAAATCAGGATCTGGGGATCCATAGTATCAAACACAATTCTCTTCTCATCCAACATAAAACCATTGGAAATGTAATTAACTCTTTCTTCACTTCCGCCGGCAAATTTCAGTCTTTTTACCGTCAGTACGCCGGCATAAGAACAGGGATCCAGCCGGATCTTTCCAATATGTTCCGGTATGGAAATACTCAGACTGATCCTGCCCTCCGGCATGGGATAGTAGACAGAATCTTCTTCCCTGAATTCCCCCTCCGAAGCATAGAATACCTGCAGCCGCTGGGCGTCTCTTTTCTTTCTTTCCGCCTCCGCCATCCGGTACACATTCAAAACTCCCGGTGAAATCTCTTCATACATTTCCCGAAGGGGCACATGGCTGCCCAGAATATATTCCTGGAAATGTTTTTCCATCTGAAGATACATTGCCGTCTCTTCACCTGAAATGCCCATCTCTTCATAAAGATTCCAGTCATTCACACATTTCCTCAATTCACTGGTTTCTTTATAATAGTGAATAATTCTGAACAGTACAAAAGAAACCGGAATAGGGAATGCAAAAGTCCACTCATAATCAATCAGATTCCATCCGTTATGAATCAGAACATTTTCCAGTACCATGTCAATATCCGTCACAGCAAGGGATTTCAGACCTTTGGGAAGTTCAGGATTTCCGAAAACACGGCAGAAATCTTCTGTCATCTGAAAATCTGTCTGACTTCCCGTATCCTTCACCGTATCCAGATAATTCAGCATCAGTTCCCTCGCCTTGTCATACTGTTTTCCCCTGATCAGCTCGTCCATCTGTTCCTCCAGAGAAATCCCCTCAAGGTATTCCAGCTCCACTCCGCTTTCGGATACTGAACATCTGTTAATATGAATATCCGTTCCCTCATACTGTTTTTCCAGAAGATCAAAGCTCCTGGAAAGGGCACAAATATGCTCCCGCCCCTCTTCTCTCCAGGCAGTCTTTCTTACACACTGTCTGCCGTCCGCTTTTTCAAGAATATCTGTCCGGATGGCCAGAGGGATGGCTCTCTCATTGGAATATTTACTGTAGACCGTTTTTTCCTTTTCATTTTCTTTCTCTCCCGGCACTGTCAGTACCACCAGAAAGGAATTGGAAAACTGAGGAAAGAGCCGGCTTTCCAATAAAGTGTCAAAGACTTTTCCCTCATCAAATACCTGGAGCCTCTCCCGGTCAAAATTGCACATGTTGCTGTTCAGCTCTCCTGCAGCCGGAAGTCTCCTGTCAGAATAGATAGCCATAGGGAATTTGTAATCCGGATAGGGGTAATAAAATTCCGTCTCAAACTCTCCGGCAGACCGGATGATTTCTTCCAGTTCCGTTCTGGAAAAAGTTTTCACCCCCCGGGTATAATGGTATCCTTCCAGCCCTTCAAAATATTTTCCCACATGATCTTCCCGGCATCCCGCCCAGTATTTCAGTCCCAGGCGGTTTTCTATGGCAATAACAATCCTTCCTCCGGGTTTCAGATGGGCAGAAATTTTTTTCAGCATATCTACATAAGGATTCTGACCTCCGATATACCCCTCGGAATATTCGAACACCCCAATCAGTGTAATATAGTCAAAGGTTTCCGTCAGATTCTGTTCAATATCCTGAAAATTTCCCACATCAATCCGAATGTTATCCTGTTTCCTGTGCCGATAAGCATTGATATAACTTCTCTTTTTCGACAGCTCTATACAGCGAACCTGTCCTGCTTTTTCCGAAAGAATACCCGTAATGGCTCCGCATCCGGAACCGATTTCCAGTACCCGATCCGTTTTGGATATGGGCAGCCATTCTACGATATTCTGCCGGATATGTGAAAAGTGATACAGTACCGGCCAGCTTTTCTCTCTGACGATCACTCCGTTGTAAAGATTTTCTTTACTGTCCATGGCGATTTTCAGCAGCTGATCCTCCACATCGCCGTCACTGTAAAGATCTTCACCGGAATAGTACGTATAGTCCAGAGTAATGTTTCCAATAATCTCCTGCATAACTTCCCCCTACTCCACGGTTACTTTTGAATTCATATCATAAAATCCCACTGTATTTTTCACCGACACCACAGTAATATTACATGCATCATACAGACGGTGATAAACGTGAAATTCTCCGTCTCTGTACCCGGTACAACCAAAAGAAATCAGATATTCTCCTCCCTGCAGATCCATCTTCTGGACAAACGTAATTTCCCTTACGTCCCCGGGATTCTGTGCGTCCACATTTACCTTCTCAAACATGGTATTGGTTCCGGTAATTTCCGTTCCCTTCAGGTCTTTCAGCGTATAGGCGAAAATAGGATCCTCCACTCTCTCTCGGAAGGCAACTTTCATCCGTATTGTGAACTCTGTGCCCTTCTCAACGGTATTTGTGATTCTGCCGTTCTGATCCAGCACCGCAAAATCCACAACCTCCGCCTGCTTTTCTCCATACTCCAGCACTTCAGGGTTTGTCACAAGAGAATCCTTCCAGCAGCCTCCCTGGGCCTGAAGAGGAACCTCTTCCTCATGGACTTCTTCCGCCGCCTGAGCCTGAGCCTGGGCCTCCTCTTCCTGATGAACCAGAAGCCGTTTGTAAAGATCCACCATAGCTTTTGGAGCGCCTTCATCCAGCTTGACTCCCTGGTTCAGCAGAACCACCCGGTCACAGTATTTGCTGATGCTTCCCAGATCATGACTGACAAACAGAATCGTCTTTCCCATCTTCTTAAAATCCTCAAACTTCCGGTAACATTTTGCCTGAAAGAATACATCGCCCACCGAAAGGGCTTCATCCACTATGAGGATCTCCGGCTCAATATTGATGGCAACGGCAAAGGCCAGCCGTACAAACATACCGCTGGAATATGTTTTTACCGGCTGATAGATAAAGTCTCCGATATCGGCAAAACTTAAAATGGCATCCAGACGGGCGTCAATCTCTTCCCTTGAAAATCCGATCATGGTACCGTTCAGATACACATTCTCCAGACCCGAATATTCCATATTAAATCCTGCCCCCAATTCCAGAAGGGCGGAAATTCTGCCGTTTACCGTCACCGTCCCCCCTGAAGGGTTCAGAACACCGGTGATTATTTTTAAAATGGTGGATTTTCCCGAACCGTTCGTTCCGATAATTCCCACCGTTTCTCCTTTATAAACATCAAAGCTGACCTCATTAAGCGCATAATGTTCCTTTACCTGCACCTTCATACCCAGCGTTTCTTTCAGCCGATCCGAAGGTTTATGGTATAATTTATATATTTTGCTTAAGTTATCCACACGGATAGCAATATCCTTCATCTGTCTTCCCCATTCTTATAATACGTCTGCAAAATGAATTTTCAGTTTTTTAAACAGTCTTGCTCCCAGGAAAAAGACTACAATTGTAAAAATCCAGAAATACAATGTCAATGTACCATGTTCCCAGAACCATATTTTGTCAATCAGAGAATCCCGGTAGCCATTCACAATATAATAAATGGGATTCAGTTTCAGAATACTGGCAATCGTTCCATTGGGGTCAAGTCCCAGATCCTGAAAACTCCACATGATAGGAGTCATCCATACGCCTACCTGAAGAACGATATTAATAATCTGTGACAGATCCCTGAAAAACACAACCACAGCACTGGTCAGATAGGAAATCCCCAGAATCAGCACAAACATACAAAAACTGTAATAAAGAAGCTGAAGCACGTAGATATCCGGAAAATATCCGTGACAGGTATACAAAACCAAAACAACCAGAATAAAAAAAAGATGAACGAACAATGCGGACATGATCTTCACCATAGGCAGGATGCTGATTTTAAATACTACTTTTTTCACCAGATAATTATACTCAATCAAGGAATTGGTGCCGTTAATCAGACCGTCCTGGACAAAAAACCACGGCACCAGACCGGCCACCAGCCACAGAATAAAAGGTACGCTCCTGTTTCCTCCGGCCCGAAGCGCCAGACCGAAGACAAACCAATAAACCAGCACCGTCACGATCGGCTGGATAAAAGCCCACACAATACCCAGATAGGAACCCGCGTACTTTGTCTTAAAATCATTTTTTGCCAGTGTGAGTATCAGACGCCTGTTCTGATACAGCTCCACCGGCAGAGAAAATACTTTTTTCAACATTTATTACTCCTGACGCTCTTTTCGATACTCAAAGAAGCTCCCCCATTTCTGATCTTTTTCAGAAATCGTCAGCTCCATTCCTTCCGGAATCGGCCAGTCAATGCCGATCTCCGGATCATTCCACATAAGCCCGCCTTCGTCATTGGGATGATAAAAATCCGTGCACTTATAGGCAAATTCAGCGGAATCGGAAAGGACTATAAATCCGTGGGCAAAATTTTTCGGAATAAAAAACTGTTTCTTGTTTTCTGCAGATAATATCACACCGTACCACTTTCCATAAGTGTCAGAGCCCGGACGCAGATCCACAGCCACATCAAATACCTCGCCGCTTACCACGCGCACCAGTTTGTCCTGGGGATAATTAATCTGAAAATGCAGCCCCCTAAGCACTCCTTTTTTTGAACTGGACTGGTTATCCTGAACAAATTCCATATCAATACCGGCTGCTTTATAGTCATTATAATTATATGTCTCCATAAAGTATCCCCGCTCATCGCCGAATACTGTTGGAGTGATTACTTTCAGACCTTCGATTTCACACGTTTCAACTGTGATTTTTCCCATTGCTTCTTTCTCTCCTTCTTATAGTCCCTCGGCCACTTCCAGAAGATATCTCCCATAAGCTGTCTTTAAAAGCGGCTGCGCCAGTTCAATCAGCTGATCTTTTGTAATAAAGCCTTTTTTATATGCAATCTCTTCTATGCAGGAAATATACAGTCCCTGACGTTTCTGAAATGCTGAAACGAAATCCGCAGCATCCAGAAGCATATCATGACTTCCCGTATCCAGCCATGCAAACCCTCTTCCCAGTGTTTCCACCTGAAGCGTACCACGATGAAGATATTCGTTGTTTACACTGGTAATTTCCAGTTCTCCTCTTGCTGAAGGCTTCACATTCTTGGCAATTTCAACAACATCATTATCATAAAAATACAGTCCGGGAACCGCATAGTTGGATTTTGGCTCCCTTGGCTTCTCCTCAATAGAAAGTGCCTTTCCATTTTCATCGAATTCAACCACTCCGTATTCTCTGGGATCTCTTACGTAATAGCCGAAAATTGTTGCTCCTTTTTCCCTGGCAGCTGCCCGCTCCAGCACTCTGGAAAAGCTCTGCCCGTAGAATATATTATCTCCAAGTACCAGTGCGACTCTGTCATTTCCTATGAATTTTTCACCGATAATAAAAGCTTCCGCCAGCCCGTTGGGCTGCTCCTGCACTGCATAACTCATGGAAAGTCCCAGCTGTTCGCCCGTTCCGAACAGTTCCTGAAATACCGGAAGATCTCTGGGAGTGGAAATTATCAGAATTTCCCGGATACCGGCCAGCATCAGTGTGGAAAGGGGATAGTAAATCATAGGTTTGTCGTATACCGGCATAATCTGCTTGGATATCGCCTTAGTCAGCGGATACAGCCTGGTTCCGGAACCTCCTGCTAAAATAATACCTTTCATCTCGTTTCCTCCTGGACTTTTATTGATACATTTCTTCATAGTATTTCTGATAATCACCGCTGGTCACATGCTCCATCCATTCCTCATGCTCAAAATACCATTTGATAGTTTTTCGGATACCCTCTTCAAACATGGTTTCCGGATACCAGCCCACTTCTTTTTTGATTTTGTCCGGTGCAATAGCATACCGCCTGTCATGGCCTTTTCTGTCCGTTACATAAGTAATCAGTTTTTCACTGACCAGATCTTTTCTGGGGTCTCCCTCGGGCAGCATCTCCTGAAGGGTATCCAGAATAATGTGGATAATCTGAATATTCTGCTTCTCGTTATGACCGCCGATATTATATGTCTCAAAAAGCCGTCCCTGCTCCTGTACCATGTCGATTCCTTTGGCATGATCTTCCACATACAGCCAGTCACGGACATTTTTTCCATCTCCGTATACAGGAAGCTGTTTCCCGTGAAGAGCATTATTGATAATCAGCGGAATCAGCTTTTCCGGAAACTGATAAGGTCCGTAATTATTGCTGCAGTTGGTGATGTTGGCAGGAAAACGGTAAGTATCCATATAGGATTTCACCAGCATATCCGAAGATGCTTTGCTGGCAGAATAAGGGCTGTGAGGATCATAGGGAGTTGTCTCATAAAAGTATTCTCCTTCCTCCTCCAGAGAACCGTAAACCTCATCTGTAGACACGTGAAGGAACTTCTTGTCTTCTTTAAAAGTACCATCGGGAAGTTCCCATGCCGCCTTCGCCGCATTGAGCATCACCAGAGTTCCCAGAACATTCGTCTTAACAAAAACTTCCGGATTCCGGATGCTGCGGTCCACATGACTTTCCGCCGCGAAATGCACCACCCTGTCAATATCATTTTCATCGAAAATCTTCTGAATGGCATCGCTGTCGCAGATGTCAGCCTTCACAAAAGTATAATTCGTCCTGTCCTTTATATCCTCCAGATTTTCCAGATTTCCGGCATAAGTCAGCTTATCCACATTGATAATCCGTATCTCATCTCCATACTTTTTAAACATATAATGAATATAGTTTGAGCCGATAAAACCGGCGCCTCCGGTTACCAGATATGTTCTCATCCATTCATCCTCCAGATCTTTCGTCAATTTATGGTAAGTATACCATTTTATATATCATTATTCAAGGCTATTATATCTCCGTCAGAATGTATTGCATATCACGCTGCCATACACGCTGACCAGCAGTAGGCCTGCAGACAGAGCAGTCATAAGGGTGAGGTCAATTCTGAAGGGAATACGGTTCCTTACCGCCCCGGTTCTGACTGCCAGAAGCCCCAGTATAGTTACCGGCAGATAATATCTCCCCTGGGTTCCCCTGATGATGTCCGCCCCCACAGGTGTAAAGCTTAAATACATTGCTGTCCATACCAGACATAAGGTGATAAATCCCAGACACAGTGCGCCCCATTTCTGCACCGGTGACAGATCTTCCTTCTCCCCTTCCCTTCTGTCTGTCAAGGTTACCCCCGTAATCAGCATGGCAGCCGACACCATCTTCTCATTTCCCGGCAGATGTCCCATCTGTCCCAGCCCTTCATAGCCGAAGGTAAATGAGAAAAATTTCTCCGCCAGGCTGGAAACCAAAAGCCGTGCATAACCGAGAGGATGCGCAAACACGTATCTTAACTGCCGCCCCACACTGGTATCCCCGCCTCTGGCGTCCCCCGCCTGATTGGCATTCAGAAGCGGTTCCAGCGCGAATGTGGACAGCATCAGCAGAAAGACGGCGATGATCCCCCCCTTAAATAACCGGCGGACCTTTCTGCTGGAAAAGCGGGAGGAAGGAATAAAAAGAGCCAGCAGCAGCATAGGAATATACACCGGCTTCGGCAGACTGGCCAGCACAAAGGAGAGGATAAATACCAGGCAGTTCCTTCTGGACAGTTTTTTCCCGTCATCCATAAGTTCCGGCATCAGATAGGCAAGTCCCAGAAAGGTAAATGCCGTCACCGTCGTATCATAAGTATAGGTTACCGCTGAAAACATGGCCGTAGGCATCAGCGCCAGCGCCATCATAACTCTTTTTCCGAACGGAATCTTCCGAATGGCCAGATATACTACCGCACAGTACAGCAGAAGATTTCCAAGCCTTCCCATACGGTAAATCACCGTAAAATCCAGATGAAAAAGCCTTCCCAGCTGTATCATGGCCGCCTGGGGAAGGTAACTGAAAGAGTACAGCTGCAGTCTGTAATTATTCTGCTGAAACTCCGCTGACGGCGCAGATGAATTCCATAACAGATTCGTATTCCAGAACCTTTCTTCCTCTTTCTGCTCCTCCTCCGACTGGGGGATATTTTCCGGCCAGTTATTCATACTGGCTGTAATCAGATCATTCATTACAGGAGTAACCGTCACCGTATCTCTGCCGGCAATGGTATCAAACAGATAGTAGGCCCGTCCGAAGTGAATCTCCTCATCCATCCCCACTTTATGAGCAGGCAGAGTCAGAATCATCAGAAGACCTACACTGGCAGAAATCATCAGAAAAATACGTTCCGGCCGGCAGAATCCGGTACTGTGAAACATCTGAAACAGCATCAGCAGGATACCCGCCGTGACACAGACAAAGAGAAAACGCCCCAGCGAATAATTTCCGGTATTGTTAAGAGCAACCGCACGTATATTCACATGCTCTGCTTCCTCAGGCATCTGTATGGTAATTTTATCCGTTCTGTGACGAATATTCACCGTGGAAGAAGTGCTCAGATGGTTGTTGTTATCTTCAATCCGCCGCGAGTCAGAGGAATCTTCCCTGCTGTAATCTCCCACGTAGATCACGGCATTCAGCTGACCATCGTACTGAAATTCATAATACAGTTTATCCACGTACTGCTCATCAAAGGTAAGTGTCAGGCTGGCACCGCCTTCTGTGCTGACATATACGCCATCCTGCAGCAAAAATCCCTCCGTCTCGATCTGAGATTCCTCCAGATACTGATAATCTTCCTCTTTATCTATGGGAAGATTATACAGAATTTCCACCAGTACGCCTGCGCCCAGAACGAGACATAACTGCAGCAGAAGAGATATTATGATTCGTGTCCTTTTATTCGGATGTTTCCTCATAGGTTTTCTTTTTAACCTCCTCCAGCTCCTTTTTCAGGAGAGCAGTTTCCTGTGCCAGCTTCTTCATGCTGCCGGACAGTCTGGAGACCGCTACCGTCAATGAAAAAATAATAATCAGGGAAAAGCAGAAACCGGCAAAAAACAGCATATTTACCGGGGTTCCGATTCCAAAAAAGCCTGCCAGCGCAGAGCTCAAAGCAGGAAAACATCCGAAAACCAGTATGCCAGCCGCCAGCAGAAACCAGGTCAGAGCATACTTCAGCTTCAGTCTGTTGCCTCGGATCATATAAATCAGAACCGCCATGGAAATCAGCGCCACAGCCGCCACCAGAATCTGTGTTCTAATATTCATCCTCCGCCTCCTTCCGGATAACTTCAATCAGTATTGCCAGCGTTACCTTTATCATATAATAAACGGACTGTTTCATGGAAATAGAAGATACGCCCCCGCCGCGCTCCCGCATAACAACGGGAATCTCCTTTACTTTCCATCCTCTCTTTAAAACCGCCGTCACGCTTTCCGGTTCCGGATAATCCTCCGGATAATGGTCTGCAAAAAGTGCAATCGCCCTTTTCCCCACAATCCGCAGTCCCGAAGTGGGATCCGTAATCTTCTTGCCTGTCACCAGGTAAATGAGTCCCGTAAAGTACCGGATCCCTGCACGGCGGATCAATGAAGACTGGAAACCCTTTTTTTCCAGAAAGCGGGAACCGATCACCATATCCGCATCTTCCTGTTCCAGCTTCCGGGCCATTTTCCTTAAGAAAGCCGGATCATGCTGACCGTCTCCGTCCACCTGAACCGCCATATCGTACCCTCTGTCCCTGGCATACCGGTATCCCGTCTGAACAGCTCCTCCGATTCCCAGGTTCAGTGGCAGATCGATCATTTTCAATCCATGTTTCCTGCACAGACTGCCCGTATCATCATCAGAACAGTCATTGATAATGATATAATCAAATTCCGGTGCATATTTCCTGATTTCGTCCACTGTCTTTACAATCGTGGCGCTTTCGTTAAAAGCCGGAATAATAATCAGTTTCTTCATAGCTTCTCCCGTTGTGATTCTCCCCTTGCCAGACGGTGAACACATCCGGCAGTTTTATCCCAGGTAAAATATTTCAGCAGCCTCTCTCTGGTCTTTACAGCAGCCTGATCCCTCATCTTTTTATCGGAAGCCGCCGCCAGAATAGCCTGCCGGATCGTCTCCGGACGATTGTCTTTCATGACAGTTCCATAACGGCGATCCAGAAGGAGCTCCTTTGAACCGCCCCGGTCTGTGGTAATCACGTAGCATCCTGCTGCCGCCGCTTCCAGAACCGCTGTGGGAAACCCCTCCGGATACCCGGTAGGCAGACAGTAGATATCGCTCTGAGACAATAAAGCCACCACCTCAGGAAAAGAGATTCTTCCAAGTATAAAAACATCCGCTTCTTTTTTTTCCTGCAGCTTAACCATCTCCTCCCCGTCACCGGCAATCATCAGCACAGCTTCCCTTTCCCGAGGCAGACCTCTGACAGCTTCCAGGAGATTCATCACTCCCTTTTCTTTCACCAGCCGTCCCGTGTAAGCAATGACCAGACGGGAAGGCGAGATGTTAAACTCCTGCCGGAAATTTCTCACCGGATGTTCCATCAGCGATGTAATCTCTTCCGGATCAATTCCATTATATAAAATCCCCTTTGCCCTGATGCCAAAGTGTCGCAGCCATCTGCAGCATTCCTTGGATACTCCGAAAAATTCATTGCCCTGTTTTTTCAGCACAGCCGTTATCCCGTGCTCATACCATGCGCCCAGTCTGTCCAGCAGGGGGCTGCCCACCGTCATATGGCTGGTTCCATGATCTATAATAATGCACCGGGCCTTCTGTTTTCCTGCCAGCCAGGAGGCATAAAGAGAATGAGGATAAAATCTGGTCTGAATAACGACCAGATCGAAGGAAAACTCCATCAGTTTTCTATGAATTTTCCAGAAAGCTCCGTCTGGTCTGGATACGGGAAATCTGCCGCCCAGAAGATTAAAACATGGCATTCGGAATACCGGTATCCCATCGATCCATTCCAGCATATCCAGATTCATATCATTCGATGTAACAATGACCACTTTATCGCCCATTTTTGCCAGGGCCCGGGCCAGATGCGCCGTATAACTTTCCACTCCCCCCAAATATGGAAAGTAATGGGAACAGAAAACTGCAATTTTTTTACCCATAATTAATTATTCCTTTCTCTCCGCCCTCAGATAATACAGGAAGAAAATCAGCAATACCGCTGACATTAGCGCCATAGAGCATAAATAGCTGACAGCTCCCCCGAAGATAGCATATCTCCGCACAAGAAAAGGGGTAAACACGAAGGTAAGCGCCGCCGTTACAATACACCCCGCCAGACAGCCTGCCTGATGCCGCATAATGACGATT
>JBMNRA010000029.1:0-35379 GCA_050944415.1 Ruminococcus sp. | reverse complement strand
ATAACACAAAGTGATATTCTCTACATTTATTTTTTTGCTTTTAACTTAAAGTAATTTTACGCTATTATAACTGTTTTTTATAAACCGTGAACCCCTTTTCCTTCTTTGCTTTATAAAGCAGCAAATCTGCACTGCGGTATAAATCCTCAATGACGCTGTGCTCTTCCACCGGCACTACGCCTACGCTGCAGCTGACCGGCGTTCCCATGACGTTGATTTTTCCCATCTCTTCTTTAAAACTGTCCATCAGCTCCGTTACTTCACTTTCGTTCACAAGCTGATCGATAAGGACTACGAATTCATCACCTCCCAGGCGTCCAACGATGCCCAGATCCCCGAATATGTATTTCAGCTTGTCCGCCACTTCACTTAATACTCTGTCACCAGTGGGATGACCGTACTGGTCATTGATCTGTTTAAAATGATCCACATCTATGATGATGAAACATCCGGCTCTGCCTTCCTGCCGTATTTTCATGTTTCCGAGCATTTTTTCTCCCAGCAGGAAAAACTGATCTCTGCTGAAAATTCCGGTCAGCCCGTCCAGTTTTGCCTCATAATAATACAGGTAATTAAAATTTTTCAGACCCAGAACGACCCCCAGAATAACGATGGCAAACAGCGCGATAATACCAAAAAGGAACTGAACCTGAATATGAACGATATCATAGGACATCTGATCTGACAAGATTACGCCATGCCATGCCATGACTTTCTCAATCCTGTTAATAAAATACCAGGCCACACTGAAGGAAGCTACAAAAGTCACAAGAATCACCAGAACCATGACCTTTCTGCCTGCAGATGCGCCGACAGCTATCCGGTCTGCCATTTTTATTCGTTCGCCGAATTTTCTGGCAAATTCGGAATTCTGAATCACAAGGCAAAGTAAGATCAGCAGTTCCTGGACGACCAGAAGAAGAATATTTTCACTTTTGAAAAGGCCGCTGAAGGCATCTGCAATACCAAAACCTGCCTCTGGAAAAAGAATTCCCATAAAGCCGTACACCAGAATGGAGTGAAGAATTCTTCCAAGCCCGGTCACAAGCAGAATACCTGCCAGAGGATGTCTGCTCTTTTTCACTGCCCAGTACAGAATTCCCGTCACAAATCCAAAAAGAGCTCTGGTTCCCACGCTCAGAATAATACTATGTATCGGTTTCCCGCTCATCAGCGGAGAAAACAGTGCATCTCCCACGCTGATATAAAAGGCTGAAGCTTTCCACATGGAAGCCGCTCCAAACACTGCTCCCACAATGGTCGCTTCCCAGACTCCCGAAAAGCAGCCTGCCAGCAGGACAGGGATATACACAATAGTGATCGAAATTGGCTCAATATGAATATATCCCAGGAATGAAAAAGACATAAGCAGCTCTACAGCAATCAAACCCCAGAGCAGATATTTGTTCAGCCTTTTGTTTTCTTTGCTTTTTCCCAAGGACTCAAACATTTTAATTTCCTCCCAGACTGTCAATAATCGTGATAACCAGCCCGCGGATACTGTTTTCGGTCGTTCTGTAAGGTGCAATTCTGATCGTATAATACCGTCCGTTCATGGCAGTTACCTCCCGGTCAATAGGTACCAGATTCTTCAATACCTCTTTTGCATCCTTAATAATATCTTCTTCCGGAAAACTATGAGCAAAAATCTGGAAGGAACGCCCTACATCATGTTCCATCAGCTGGAATTCCCGACCTACATACTCTGTGAATTTCCGGATATTCAGATTGCTGTCTACAAACAGAATTCCTATCATAGTGGAAGAAAGGAAATTGGACAAGTCGTTGGTGAGCATGGTAAGCTCATCCAGCTTCTGCTGATATTCCGTATTCACCGTATAAAGCTCTTCATTCACCGACTGAAGTTCTTCGTTTGAACTCTGCAGCTCCTCATTAGCCGTCAGAAGTTCTTCATTGGCAGCCTGAAGCTCTTCATTTACTGTTTCCAGTTCTCCGATTGTAGACTTCAGATCATTCTGTGATTCATGCAGCTCCTGTTCCAGATCCGTAATTCTCCGGGCCGCTGTCTTATTTACATCATATTTTTCTGTCACTCCGCCAGTCAGCGGCGCTTTCCCTTCTGTAAAAAGTACCGCTGTCAGCCCCGTATCTTCTCCCTGCTTTCCCGGAATGGGACTGATTGTCAGGTCAACAGTTTTCTTACGCCATCACAGTCCACTGCAATGCCTGTATAGGTGACAGCCACATGTTCCATCCGGCATCTGTTCAGCGCAGTAGACGTTACCAGACTCAGATCCTGATTAATCATACTGAACAGATTAAAGGTGGCTTTTCCCGGGGCAATGGTCAGATAATCATGGTAACGGCCAAAAAAATGGATCACGTTATTGGATTCGTTGACTACAACGGATGCCGGCAGAAAGTTCTCCAGAAAATGTACATATGTACTTTCCAGCGTATAATCACTGCTGTCCCGTTCCGTTACGTTGACAGAACGCGGCGAAAGATTCTGTATACTGGGAATGTGGAAAGATGTTGGCACAAAATCATCCACTTTTCCTTCTCCCTTATGAATATAAATTTTCTCTGCACTGCATACCGGCATAAATACACTGGAATATTCTCCTGCCGTCTCGCTTTTTCCAAGAAAAAGATAACCTCCTTTTTTCAGCGCAGAGTGAAAAATCCCGAACAGAGACCGCTGGAGTACCGGCTGAAAATAAATCATCACATTTCTGCAGCTGATCAGATCCAGTTTGCCAAAGGGCGGATCCGACAACATGTTATGGGGCGCAAATATAATCATCCGGCGGATATCTTTCGTAATCACATACTGATCATTCTTTTTCGTGAAAAACCTGGCCAATCGGTCGCTGGGAACATCATCCAGAATACTTTCAGAAAACGTCCCTTTGCCTGCCTGTTCAATGGCTTTCGTATCTACATCCGTGGCAAAAATCTTAATATCTCTCTGTACCCCCAGTTCGTCCAGAACTTCCCGAAACAGAATTGCCAGCGAATAAGCTTCTTCTCCGGTAGAACATCCCGCACTCCATACACGAATGGGATCTTTTTCTCCTGAACGTTCCACAATAGGGTACAGGGCTTTCTGTTTCAGCTTTTCAAAAAAAGCAGGATCTCTGAAAAAATTGGTCACTCCGATTAAGATTTCCTTAACCAGAATATTGGCCTCTTCCGTACTGTTTTCCAAAAGCTCCACATACTCTGCCAGATTGGTGCTGTGTGTTACCACCATACGCCGCTCAATCCTCCGGAGTACTGTGGTCCGTTTATAATTGGTAAAATCAATTCCGCTGACTTTTTTCAAAACGGGATAGATCCGGGGAAAAGTCTGTTCATCAGAAAAAAACACTTCTCTTTCCTGAGGCTTGACTACCGTAGGATAATTGGAATAATTCAGAATCTCTTCCACAATCAGTTCCGGTGACAGCACAAAATCCGCCAGTCCTGTGTTGATAACACTGCGGGGCATGCCGTCAAATTTTGCAGTTTCAGGGCTCTGCGCAATCACCAGTCCTCCATATTCTTTTACTACCTTAACTCCGCTGGTTCCGTCTGTGCCCGTGCCGGACATCACCACCGCAATTCCTCTTTCTTTCTGTTCTTTCGCCAGAGAAGAGAAAAACACATCTATGGGATGATTGAGCATCCCCTGAACGAATTCCGTCAGCATCAGTTTTCCGTCTTTTAGAGTCATATTCTTTTTCGGCGGTATCAGGTACACCGTATCCGGCAGCACCTTCATTTCATTTTCCGCCTGCAGAACCGTCATCGCGGTATGCTTGCCAAGAATATCCGCCATGAGGCTTTTGTAGTCAGGCGACAAGTGCTGGATGACAACGAAACTCAGTCCACTGTTTTCCGGCATACGCATGAAAAACTGCTGAAGAGCTTCCAGCCCTCCTGCAGATGCGCCGATCCCAACAACCAGGAGCGGATCTTTTATTCTGGTACTTTTTTCATCTGTCATCATAATGTACCTCCTTCATGATTCATCCGGCCCTTTTCCGCCGGTTTAAAATACCTTTTTTCAAATTCTCCTGCCGGCAGCGGTTTCGCATAATAAAAACCCTGCCCGTAAATACAGCCTGCCTGCAGAAGCACTTCCCTTTGCTCTTCTGTTTCTACTCCTTCCGCCACACACTGCATATCGAAGTTTTCACAGATCTGCGTAATATTTTCCACCAGTATTCTGCTGATCTCATTTCCCGGCAGATCATTTATCAGACTTCTGTCCAGTTTCACCGCATTGAATTTGATATTGCTGAAAACAGATATATTGGCATAACCCGAACCAAAATCATCCAACTCAAATCCGATGCCGCACTCTCTGAAATCATTTACAATGCGCGCAAGGGAATCTTTTTCTATCTCTCCCGCAGTTTCAGTGATCTCCAATTCAATCTGATCCGTTTCAATCTCAGGATAACGGCTCTGTAAAGCCAGAATGGAGGCCAGTGCCGTCGGCTGGAAAAGAGTAATTCTCGAAATATTGACCGATATCTTCAAATCCGGAATGCCCCGATCCTTCCACTGACTCAGCTGCCGCAGCACAGACTCAATCATGAAAAGATCCAGTTCCCGGATGGAACCGTCTTTCTCAAATTTTTCTATAAACTGATCCGGAAAAAGTATATTCCCTTTCTTATCAATTCCTCTAACCAGCGCCTCAGCCCCTATCAGTTTTCCGCTCCTCATATCAATCTTGGGCTGAAAATACGGAACAAACTTTTTCCAGGATATTTCCTGATTGCAAAAGCTCTGTCTGGAACCGGAAGGAATCTGTTTTTCACTGCGCATAATAGACTGTGCCTCTTTTACCAGATTTCTCGCCTGAAACACGCCTTCTGACCAGACATATCCGATTCTTGTCTGTTTAGGGTATCTTCTCTGCAGTATGGCATACAATCTGGTGCACCTGCTTACGAATACCTCCTGAATTGTATTGGGATATAAAACCACAAATTCAGCATCCCATGTACGGAAAATAAAAGCCTTTCCAAATATGGACTTTAACATATCTGCAATATAGGTCAGAAGTTTTTTCCCATACTCAAATCCATATCTGCTGTTAAGAGCTGAATACTCCGGAACATCCACAGATAATGCACCCATGGAACTATAAATATCCGAATTCAGGGAATGCACCGTTTTCATATACGAATTTAAATTCGGAAGTCTGGAAAGTCCTTCCTCGCCCGTTATCTTCCTTTGGCCTGAGAGTATTTCAAAACGTCTCTTTTCTTCCTGAATATAAGGCATTAAAGTCATAACCAGCACGGCATCTCTCGGAGGATCTTCTCCGTTTTCCACACAGAGAAAACCGGTGATTTCTTCCTTCGCCATGGGAAATACTGTAAAATTCCATCCGCTTATTCCGTCATTTCCTTGTCTTTGTTCCAGGAATATGGGCTTTTTCTCTTTCATGCATCTGATAAGCAGGGGAAACTTTTTCAGCCGGATCCCCGATACGATATGACTGATACTCTGTCTTCCCCCTGCCATCCATTCATGTGTCATGGTTACTGTCTCCTGATCGTCAGATAACAAAAGAAGATATGTTCTGGATGCTCCATAATATTTTCCAATGCACCCCAGAACTCCCGAAATCGACTTTTCCACAGAGCATGCCCTGAGCATCTCTGTCATACACTGAAACGCCGCCTTCTGTTCCTTTTCATTTAAGGGCCGTTCTGTTTTGCAGGAATCCGTCAAAATGGATGACTCCCTGTTTTCCGTCTGCAGGCCGGCCCAGATCCAGTCTTCATCTTCTGCCGGAAATGCCGCAGTATCCATGGCAGCATCTTTCCAGAGTTTACACAGGTATTCCGCACGTATCATCATAGACTCCAGATCCGCATCTGGAATCGAATCTATTACAGTTCCCGCTACAAATCTCAGCTGACACATACCGGGGAGATCATTCATAGATACCCGAAGATAGGCAAAAGCATCCTCAATTCTCCTTTTGAGGTCAAAACGGGCCCCCGCCTGAGGGAAAAACACAAAAACACTGTCAGAACGCCACGCACTCACTATACAGTCAACCCCCAGAATCAATGAGAGTGCGGCGGAAATATATTCCATCGTTTTCCGGCTTTCTTCCGCATTCTCCTGAAACCATGTTTTTCCCTCTATTCTGATGATGGACAACGCACAGTCTGCATCACCGCCATGTCCGATCAGCGTGTTGACAATCTGTTTTGCCGTTGCAAAATCATATAGTCCGCTTTCCTGACTGCGGCTGCATTCTTTCCCGGCAAGCACTTCCCAGTCATGCCGCTTCTGCGTATCCATAAAGCAGGCGAACATGTAAACGGAATGTGTTTTGGGATCCTCCACAAGGTTGACCAGATCCGAAGTCCAGCGTATATTTCCTGCCGCATCAATCCTGCGATACTCCTCCGTTGACCAGATTTTCCCTTCCTGAAAATCTTTCAGAAGCCTCTTTCTGAGAAAACGTTTCTGGAATTTGTTTTCTTCCATTCTTGCAAACCACCGGCTTCGTTCCATACTGATAATTTCTGAATAGGATCTCCCCCAGCTCCAGGCAGTTTTATCGGATCCTTCCGCCCATATTTCCGCCACATAATCGGCTGTCAGATTCACTTTCATTCTCACCAGCAGATGGCGCCTCATGACTTCCGGAAGCGGCCTTCTGGGAAAAATACCCGCACCGATTCCCGAAAGTCCCGGCAGTTTTTCCTGAACCCCTACTGCTTTATCCGGCATGCCGTCTCTGTCATACGTCATACGGTAGGAAAGCGACACCCAGTCATAACAATTATTGGAAGGATCCCGCATAATAAAGTTTTCGTTTCCTGCATCCTCTCCGCTGAGAAGTTTTTCGGCAAATTTCAGGAAATCATCTGCCGATTCCGGATGCACTGTTTTATTTTTCAGAAGTGTTTCCGGAAAATCCCCTATTACTGTTTTCCGGCTGCAGCACTGTTCATCCATATTATACTGATTAAAGGTTCGGGCCTTAATATCTACTTCCCACATTCTGTGGGGTGTCTGATGGAAGGCCACCCGCAGTCTTTCGTTGCTTTCTCTGAGACTCCTCTCCTTTTCCATCAACTCTGAAATATCTTCAGACAGTTCCAGCACAACTGGGTAATACCTGTCTGCACAGTCAATTCTGACTATCTTAACACTGCGCCAGATCCATTTTCCAGCCTTGCCCGCAATCCGGTGAACATGTTCTTTTGTCTCACCGGAAGCAGCCGTCTGGCGCAGGAGCATCTCATACTCCTGTTTATAGTCTGGATGGATTCCTATTTTCTCAAGTCTGCAAGGTACCGGCATCTTCCCGGCACCGGTCATCTGATAAAAACCGTCACTGAGATATACGACCTGTATGTCCGGCCCGATTTCCAGCAGACTGACGCCGGCACTCAGATATTTCAAAAGAATTTCCAGAGTAAGTCCGTTTTTCAATTCTTCTTCTCCTTTCCTTACTTATCTGGTGCCGCCTTCTCTTCCTCATTCTCTATCCCGTCTGTACACTTTCCCAGCTTTTTTTGAAATTCAGCACGTTCTCTTTGCTGCAGCAGCCGGACAATTTCCAGCTCATATTCCATTTCTTTGACGTAGGCATCTACGTCTTTTCTGTTGTAACCGCCGAATAATGCTCTGCGAAATTCTCTGTTTGCAGCCATTTTTTCTTCTCCTCTTTACTCATAAGTATAGAGCATCTGTACCCCATCCTTTATTTCTCCGTTCTGTCCAAGAAAGATATGTTCCTTCTCATCCGGATCCGTAATGCCGATACCAATCCGATAGCCTTTCCGAAGCTGATCCGTAAAAGGTATCTCATTCACTGTTTCCATTTTTTCACCGGGAAGCAGCCGGGACAGACTGATATCCACATCGTCCCAATACAACAGCTCTCCTGCAGAATCATACACATACATGGTGACCGGCCAGTCCCAGTACAGCGGAGCTATCCCGCTGTTTTCCCAGGTCAGTTTGACTTCCAGATGATCCTGACCAAACATATACCGGGTGTCAAGCTGTGAAATATAGTACCGGTATCCCATTTCCTCTCTTAGAGCCCGGGCGGCACTCCCGTCTTTTTCGCTTCCCTCCGGACAATGGGGACCGAGAAATGTCATATGCAACCGGCGAACCATATCTATCGTATCTTCCATGTCTTCGCCGAGCATTTTTCCCATGGACTGGCTGCTGGTGAACTCTCCTCCGCAAGGCGCCTGCTGCCAGAATTCTTCCATGGGAACGTACTCCAGCGGCCGTCCCGATGTTTCAAAACTGCCTCCCCTGCGAATCCATTCCATCCATTCTTCCGTATCCTCTCTGCTTCCGGTCATATCGTTATAAAGCCCCATGTTTCCTTCCGAGGCCATCACATAATTTCTTCTCATCAGAAGCCTGGCATTGTGAAAATTATCGGAATAGTCCAGAACATAATTCCAGCAGACTTCCGCATCCGGCATAGGCGGCACTCCCTCATCCGTATTCGTATGCCACTCTCCCCAGTGTCCCAGACTTCCCAGCTCCACATAAGCGACAAAATCATCCTCGTTACAGTATTCTGCAAGAGCCTCCACTGCGAGACTATGCCGTTCCTGAAAATACAGATTTTCATAATTCGGACAATATCCTGCGCCGTAACCCGTATTATAATACTCTCCGTCTCCGGTTTTTTCATACAGCCACTGAGGAATATCCATGTGCCGCTCATCCCCCGGCACATCACACAGAAAACGCAGCACCGCATGTTTGTTTTCTTCCTTCCATCTGGAAATATGGTAAGTCTCCTCCAGCATGTCCGTATTATATACTCCCGGAGACGGTTCCCACATATCCCAGGTCAGTCCGATATAAACCAGCCTGGAATCCTGACATTCTCCGACATTTTCAGCCGGAGGAGCATAACCCGTCAGTGGATTATCCAATGCCTTATGGTTTTCTTCAAATTCTACGGTGCGGTTAAGCCGGTAACGATACGGTATGATATATATCAGCAGTCCTGCAATAGCCAGAGCCAGAACCGCCATAACCAAATATGGAATCTTTGATTTTATCCCCATATCTGTCTCCTATCCATGATATTCACCATTATACTGAATAAGTGTCACATCTTTTACTCCGTCAACTGTCTGTATCTGTTCCATGAAAACCGTATTATCTGTCCGGCACACCAGTTCCAGGGTAAGCTCTGTGATATTACCCCGAATGGTTTTGGACTTTAACTGATGTTTCATTTTACTGAGAATCCGTAAAATCTCATCGCCTGCAAAATCAGATTCATAATGGGCAACCAGTATAAAAATCGTTCCCTTTTTCCGTCGATTATAGAAAACGTGAACGATAACCGTCATGATAATCATGGTCGCAGCCGCCAGCACAGAGAGCCCTGCTCCCAGGGTAATTCCAACGGAAATAGCCCAGAACAGATACAAAAGATCCATAGGATCTTTTATCGCCGTACGGTAACGAACGATAGACAATGCACCTACCATACCGAGGGAAATCACAATATTGCTGCTGATAGCAAGCGTCAGCATACAGCTGAGCACCGTCATTCCCACCAGCGTTACCGCAAAAGAACTGGAAAATACCACGCCTCCGAAATAATGTCCGTATATAAGATAGATACAGATGCCCAGAGCCACCGCCAGCGCCATGGCAATTCCTGCCGTTATCACAAAATCCGCTGTCAGTCCCTGCCCGCTTACAAAAGATTCCCAGACTGAATTTTTAAAATAATCTCTTATACTCATCGTTTTCTCCTCCTGTTTGTTTTCGAGATGCCTGCCATAGGATCCGTTCTGTAAAACATCTGTTCACAGCAAAGCGTGTACTTCGAAATGGCTGAAAACTGCTGTCCGTGAAGGGGAAGAAGTTCTTTTATGACAGCAGGTATCATCTCCGTAAATTTAACCTCCAGAACCATCGTATTGGCTTCCAGAACCGAATGTACGGGAAGCCCCTCATCAAAAATATCATAGTTGAAAGCGCCTCCTCTTACATCCTGATCAAAGGTAATTCTTACGTCGCCTTCTCTCCTGATCAGCGGCGTCCGTTCATAATCCACAACCACCTTTGGTCTTTGCAGCTTTACCACACATTCATAATAAAATTCCCGGCAGAGAGGATCTTCTCTCTGCAGCAGAAACGTATAGGCTCCTGCCATAATCTGATCATATTCCTCCCTGGTCAGAGAAGCGGAATCCTTGTGGATATAGTTGCCGGTTTTCTTCTTCCGCTCCAGTTTAATTCCTGAATCGCTGAAATTATAAATCCGTATCCGCCATTTTTCTCTTCCCTCAACGCCCATGATTTTTTCTTCATAGGCTGAGTTCCAGTAATCATCAAAATAAAGACTTCGGATCGTATAGCGGCCGTTCTCCGCATGAGGATCCATCTCCATAAACGGAAGCAGCCTTTGTTTCAGAAGCTCTCCTTCCCACAGAGAAATATAGTATTTCCATTCATTTCGATAAACCTGCATCTTCAATCATCTCCGCTGTACTCCACGGCAGCTGCGCTGCCGTCTTCCAATATGTAAAAGCAAAGGGTACTGTAACATACGCTTCCGGATTCTGTACGGTAATATTCATAGGCGTCCTGAACAGTTCCGTCGGTTCCCTCAGCCCGTACTCTGAGAAAATACTGACCTGGAGGAAGATCTTCCGCCTCATAGCTGTTATCCCCGACAGTGGTATTTATAATATTGTCTCCAAAAGAATAATCCTTCGACAGTTCCACCGAATATGCCGGATCTCCCTCTTCAAACTGATACGCGTCTTCCCAGCTGAGAATAACTTTCCCCTGTCTGTTTACGGGATCCAGAATGTGAAAAGGCCAAACGGAATTCATGCTCTTTTTATAATTTTCATAATTCGTCCGGACTTCCTCCGCCATACTGTCCGAAAGAATATCATAGTCTTCCTCTGTAACACGGGCAAAGGTACTGTCCGGAAGCACGTAAAGATATTCTTTAACGATCTTTTTATACGCATCAATTTTTTCCTGCAGAATCTCTTCCGTCAGGTAACGGCTCATCAGATCTTCCACCGCTTCGTCCAGCAACTGTCTGCAGGATTCACTTTGAAGAATGCGCCGGAAAAGAACGGTATCTGCATATGTAAAAATCCCGTAATTCCAGGATCTCTCATACGTATGATCACGCAGAAATTCATATCCTTCCTTCAAAACGCTGTCATTATCCCAGGAAATGAAGTACCACTGATCCACTCCTCTGGGGCTGTACAGATAATAATTTCCCTGGAGCACATCTTTATTTCCCATCAGTATATGAAAAGCCATCCAGTAGTACAGGTTATCCTCATTAAAATATCTGGCCGTTACTTCCTCTATGGAATTATCCGGATTATTGACCGCTTCCAGCATCTCTATTATTTTACCGTGATCCTCCGATCCATCGATCTCCAGATACTGCTCAAACTGATTTGCATCGTAATCCGGATCTGTCGCCGGCAGAATACTGTCTTCATGCCTTTGCCAGTCAAAATATTCTCCTGCCTGATATAAGGATCCGTCGCTGTCAAGGTTTCTGTTCTTCAGATAGGTGCGGTTTACCTGTTCCACCTGAGTATAAAGACCATAATCTCGAAACAGGCCATCCTCCCCTTCCGTCTTGTCTTTTACGTACAAATGCACGAACTGAGTTCTGGCCCCCAACATCTGAGGGATCTCTTCCATCAGAGAATAAGCCAGTCTGTTTTTGAAACGGACCGGATCCGCCAGATGTTTATTCAGAGAAATGGTTTTCTGATCTTCCCATCTGCCTTTCCCATCCTTGATCTTGATCCGGTAACTTTTCTGCTGCTGGGATGAAGCTCCCTGGCCCCGCAGCTGCACAGTGGAATTGGCCGCCCGCTCCCCATACCCGAATTCACCTTCTATCGGTCCCCTGTCGTCACCGATCTGCAGAACGGCTTCACATTTGTAAGGTTCCGTCTGATTCTCCTCATAATAATCCAGCGGATAACTGTTTACCTCTGTCCAGCTGTGGTCGGTGCCATCCTCTTCATTGCCCCTTCCTACAGTCAGATACATGGTCACCACGTCTTCCCCTTCCTCATACAGAGCCTTATTGTCCTTCACCTCATAGCTGTCCGGATTTTCCGTCTCATACGTTTCATCCGCACCGATCAGAAAACTGTCGTCCTCTTCCGAAGATGCACACCCAAACAGGAATAAAGCCTGCAGTATCAGCAAAAGCATCCATTTTACCCTGTGTTCCATTTTGTCTCCTTCCCGCCGTCAATATTTACTCTTCCTCTATATAATCGGTTATGGTTCCGTCCGCATTTACAAAAAATGATTTCGTTCCGTATATTTTCCCTTCTGCATCCACCGTATAATAGTCAAAGCAGTCCTGTACGTAGCCGGACTCATTTTCCGCCTGCACCCGCATAAAGTACTGTCCCGGCGGAAGTTTCTGAAACGTAACCGTTGGTATGACAATATTATCCTTCTGATAAAGGATCTGGGTAAACTGATAATCCGACGCCAGAAGAAAACTGTAGGTGATGTTCTCTCCGTCAGGATCATAAGACGCTTCCCACTGTACGGTAATATTGTCCCCTTCTTCGGCAGGCGTATCTACATAGAAAGGCCATGGTTTTTCCAGACTGAGCTGATAATATCCGTAATTTTCTTCCACTTCCCCTGCAAGCGCACCAATCAATATATCGTACCCGTTCTCGTCCAGCCGGGCATACTCCTGATCCGGTTCCCGGTATAAATAAGGTCTTACCACCGCTGCGTACTGCTGCACCATTTCTCCTACCCTGTCGTCGGTCAGATAGTTCTCCCTCAGATCCTGCACCGCGTCTGTCAGCATTTCCCGGTAAGTTTCTTCGCGGAAAATCCGGTTGAACAGTGAAATGTGCAGAAACTGAGTCATCCCCTGCTCCCAGGACTGTCCCTCGACGTAATTTTTCATCCGATAATGCGTGCGGCTGAAGGAAGCATCATTGTCCCAGGAGATAAAATACCATTTTTCAGAATTCAGGGGACTGTAAATATAATAATTCCGGGATCCCACATCGTAATTTCCCGTCAGAATATGGAAAGCCATCCAGTAACATATATTGTCCATATCGAAATGTTTCTCCACAATTTCCTCTATGGGAATAGAATAGTCGTTGACCTGATCAATGGTGCGGAGGAGTTTTGTATGATCGTCATTTCCCTTGATCTCCAGATACTCTTCAAACTTCTTCTCATCGTACCCCTCTTCCGTCTTCAGCTTCAGATCATCGTACGGCAGCCATTCAAAAAAGTTAATTTTATACAGATGCCCCCTGTTGTCCAGTCCGTGGTTTTTCAGATAAGTCTTATTTATCTGCTCCACCTGGGTATAAAGGCCGTAATCGGTAAAGGTTCCGTTTCCGCCCTCTGTCTCGTCCTTCACATAAAGATGAACAAACTGGGTTCTGGCGCTCATCATCTGGGGAACTTCTTTCATCAGATCATAGGCCATCTTATTGGAAAAACGCAACGCATCTCCAATATGTTTGTTCAAGGCCAGCGTCCGCTGTCCTCTCCACGCTCCCATGCCCTCTTTAATTCTAATCTTATAATTTTTCTGCGCCCTCCTCGAGGAAGTCTGTCCCCTGATCTGTACTGTGGCATTGGCTGATGCAGCTCCATATCCAAACTCTCCTTCTACAGGGCCGTTTTCATCGCCGATCTGAAGAATAGCCTCACAGTTATATCGGGCAAGGTCATTATCCGAATAATAGTAAGTATCATAGGTGTTGATTTCCGTCCAGGTATGATTGGTATTGTCTGCCTCGTTGCCCTGCCGCACCGTCAGATACATGGTCACAACTGAAGTCTCGTCGTCCTGCGCATAAAGCGAGCGATTATCCTCAATGGTTTCTTCCTGGGCATTCAGCTCCTCCTTCGCCGCCGGAGTGCCCCTTTTCGCTTCCTCCGCTTCTTCTGTCTGAATATTTTCTGTTTTCTCCAGAGAAGGCTCCTGTATCCGGCCGCATCCGGATAGAAGAATCAGCAGCAGAATCATGGCTGCTCCCGTGGGGCCGTGATACTTTTTCAGCCACTTTTTTTTCGGCGCTTCCGCTCTTTTCCTGTCTCTGTCGTCCAGATAATCGCAGAGTCTGGCAAAAATTCCCTGTTCCGTACCTGGAATGAACGCCTTACGGCACAGGAGAAAGTAAGGAAGACGTTTCGTATACCATTCCAGTCTCAGCCATACAATGAGATAAAAAACAGCGCCGCCCAGCAGGAATCCCAGGCCGAAGTATTCCACTGCTCCGAACAGATTCTGTAAAACCGTAACCGCAACACTGACCGAAGCAAATGCAAGAGTGCCTGCCAGTGCACCTCCATAATCTTCAAAATAGAGAAGAATCAGCATCATGGAATTGCTCATCGCATACAGCCCGTATCCTACGCAGAGAATCCGGAAAATTCCAATGGACAGATCGTTAAAGCCAAGCGATGCCTGCTGCAGAATAATACTTCCGAAAACCAGAAAGAGAATCGTTGAGATCAGCTGTTTATGACCGCTGAAAGTCAATTCCTGCTCCAGAATTCCCAGCATTTCTTCTTCCGCCTGTTCAATATCACGGATGGCGCCCTTGTCATTAAACAGACTGTAATAATTCCGATAAGCCGGATAAAACCGCACTTCCACAGAAGTTACGAAATTTATGGTCGTAATCAGAATGGAGAAAAAAGCAAATAACGCCGGTACATCATGACTGGGCGCTCCGTAAAACAGACCTTCCACCTGCACCCGAAGAGGACCGAAGTACATAATAACCAGGTGAGCAAACAGTCCGATATTAAGAAAACCTCCGGAAAGCGCCAGCGAATGGTATTTATCAAACCATCGTAAAAAGGCATACCGGCTCCCCTCACTGTCGGGAAAATAATCAAGCAGCAGCTTATAGTACCATACCATCATTGTGCCATAAGCAATAATCACGCACAGAAGAAGGCTTTCCACACTGACCCATCCAACCACTACAAAGACCAGCGCCAGAAAGAATCCCAGCATCAGCGAAACAGCAAAAGCCAGTACAATACCCTGAAAATCTTTCAGAGCGGTCAGATACACCATCTCCATCCACACCACAATAAGAATCAGGGCAAACCACAGACAAAGAATCTGTTCCAGAAAGGAAACACCGGAAAACCATAAAAATATTCCGTACAAAACGCCTCCCGCCACCAGCATGATAGAACAGCTTCCATAAAAAGACGGCATGATTTTCTCCGGTTTCTCTTCATAAAGCATATCTGAAATGTAACGGGTTACAGCCATGTTAAACCAGCTGGTTACGGTGAGGGATACCAGAAGACTGTATGTAATCATACAGTTCAGCAGTTCTCTGTCATGAGCGTTCATCCCTGCCAGCCGGGCAGCCAGACTCATACCCACCAGCAGAATAACCCCTAAAATCATCGGGCCTGCGCAGATAACGCCCGCGTAGCCATAAGCTCTGCACAGGTGAAATACTCCCTTTTTACTGAATAATCTTTTTAAACTGAATCCGATTCCTGCCATCTTCTAAACACCTCATCATATACCTGCTGATAATTCCGGATCATATCCTCATGTCTGAAAAACAGTTCCACCCGTTTCTTTGCCGTCACTCCCATCTGATACCGTTCCTGAGGATGAGTACACATTTTCTCCATAGCGTTACACAGTTCTTCCCGGTACATGGGCGGCACACAGTATCCGGCCGTTCCCAGATGATCCCCCTGCATCCCGTTAATCAGCTGTTTGCAGCATCCCACGTCCGTCACGACACAGGGACGTCCGGCGGCAAAAGATTCCAGTACCGCCAGGGGGAGTCCCTCGGAAATACTGCTGAGCACGGTAAAATCAAATTTTTCCAGATATTCCAGCGTATTGACCGTTCCCAGGAAATAAATATCCTCCGTTCCCAGCTGCTTTGTCAGAGTATAACACTCCTTTGCATATTCCTCATCGTCCTCCGGCCCTGCAATATAGAGCCTGGCATTTTCCACTCTTTCCTTCAGCTGGGCAAAAGCGTACAGAAGAGTTTTCACATCTTTGATTGGGGATATTCTGAGAACTGCTCCGATATCCACATAACCGTTTTCTTTCTTAGGCGGAACCGACGCAAATCTTTCATAATGAATGCCATTGGTAATATACCTGCATTTATTCCGGTCACATCCCATTTCCACCTGAGTTTCCAACGCCCGGTCAAAAAGACTGGTAATCATAGTGGCTTTCTCATATGCCCCTCCTGAAAGCATATAAAAAAAGCGCACCCAGAATCTTTTGAATGCCGGAAGAACCCACTTGGCACGTATGATCTCCTCTTCCCTTTCCCTGGTATAAATCCCATGTTCCGTAATCTCATAGGGAACGTGATACACATAACTTCCCAGTCTGGCCAGTATGCCGCTGTATCCGGTGGCAATGGAATGGTAAATGTCCGCTTTGGGCACATCCGTCTGCATGATGTACAATACCGGAAGAAGCATGGACCGCACCGTATGGAAAAAATCCGAGAAGCTGGTATAGGGATATTCGGACCGGCAGATTTCCGTAAGAATATTCAGGAAATCTTCGCTCATCAGAAACGCAACCGGTGAGATGCCTCTGTCATGATACATGTGAAAGAGCAGATCCCAGTCCGGTTTCCGGCAGTTGATAAATTCCCGGAGTGCCTCCGTCTCTTCCGGTCGGAAATGATACGTTTCTCTGGTATAAGGCATGGACAGAGCCTCATCCAGAAAAACTTCCTTTACTTCTGTCACATTATCCGGAAGCTCGTACTTAAATTTTCCCTGTTTCTTCGCATCTGCCCCTATTGCCCATACGATGAACTCATGCTGGGGCATAGCCTGCATGTATTGATGTATCCAGGTAGATACTCCGCCCGTTACATAGGGATAACATCCTTCCAGTATCACACAGATTTTCATTTTGCATCTCCCGTTAATTCGATATTTATCACGTTCTCCGAAGCCTGAAGAAGATAAAGTCCTTCCTGTAACTTCTGAAGTTTTCCTCCCTGCACATTTCCCGGGGTTCCTTCGTTAATTCTCACCATCAGCCAGGCCTCTCCTGAAAAGCTTCCCAGGGTTAGACGTATCCCTTCGCCGGTATACTCCCGGCTGATCTGCAGCTCATCATAAATCTGCACGGCCGCAGCCAGTTCCGTACCGGTAAGATTTCGGATATCCGGCGCTGATGTGTACAGCCACTCCATATAATCGGAAAGTCTGCTGTACATCTCCTTCCAGCCCAGATCAGCTCCTCTGTCCTCATCAAGTGTGTCATCCGGGTGCTGAAAATGAGTATTTACATAGTGGAAATTAAGTTCCGAAAGAGCCACTATCTGCATATAGTCATCCAGTATATATCCCGATATTACCCGCGGCGTCTCTATAATCCCGTCATCCGCCACTTCAAACTCCTGATCATAGGAAATATTTTCATAGTCCGGAAGGTAGACGCTGGCAATCGCCTGTATGTCTGTTTCTTCCCTCAGCATCCTCCTGCCTTCTTCGGACAAAATATTGGATGGCGGCACATACACGCGAAATTCTTCTTTGGGAAAAAGTTCTCTGCAGAATCTTTCCAGCTCATGGATGGAGGCTGCCATATCATCATAACTTCTCCACAAATTATAGGAATCATATTCCCCTTTATAATCAAATCCTGTCAGACACAGCGGCATATGATTGTAGCCATGGAAGCCGATCTCCCCTCCCTGATCCAGAAGCATGTTCCCGAAATACCGAAAACGCCGGGTGTCTTCATTGGCCTCAAAGGGGGCTTCCGTCTTGTCAGAATATTCCTCAATCACAAGTCCGGTGTACCGCAGGCCATATTTTTCTCCCAGATTATAAATATCATTCCACCAGACATTTGTATAAAAATCAGCAATGCCCATGCCGTAATCTCTCTGTATGTACTGGCTGTCCCCGCCCGGAACCGGGGAAGGAAAATCATCTATATAAAATGTAGAAGCATTGATGACGGGATAGATGCAGACCTCATCCAGAAGGCTGTAAGACGCCTGATAAAATCCCCGGTAACCTTTCGTCAGAAATCCCAGATTGTTCACCACCACCGTCCCCTTTCCCGGACTGTACTCCCAGATCAGAGGAATCGGATATTCTCCCGTCGATTCCAGATAAACCGTACACTGCTCCGTCAGCCCCACAGTCAGAGAGGACTCATAGGGATCTGTAATTCCGTAATCCTTTGCCTGCCCTCCCAGCATAAATTCTCTGACAAAGTGCAGCCCGTCCACCTCCTCATAACTGTTCCCCAGCTGCCGGATCCCCAGTTTACTGCTGATGCTCTGAGAAACTCCATTGACCTCCGGGGGATATAGAACCATCAGCCCTCCGCCTGCTTCCACCCAGTCAAAAATTTCCATAAGCTCTTCTCCCAGCAGTTCTATATGGGTAACTGACAGAACAACGGTACGATATGCTGACCAGTCTGTCTGTGCGGCTTCCCGGCTTTCACATGTATTATAAGGTATCTTCATCTGACCGAGAACTTCTTCCATCATTTCCAGACCTGTCGTTCCTGCGGCATCATCTTCCCACAGAATCATACACTCAGCCGGATCGCTCTCCAGCGGCTGCGAAACCTGTGCCGCAGCTTCCTGAACTTCCGGTTCCATCACTCTGTCCTGACGGTTATAGGTCACGTTGCCCTGTGCCAGGCACAGAGCAACAGCCAGCATTGCAAACACCAGAACAATTCCCTGCATCCGCTGGAAACGAAACTTCTTATTTTTCACTCTCTCTGTGCTCCTCTTCTTTCCAAAACTGAATCTCTTTTCTGCCTTCCGGCGTCAGATAAATCTGTTCTTTCTCAATTTGTTCCAAAATCTTTTCTATCCCCTGACGATCCTGCATCACCGTGTAATAACGGATCAGCAGAAGATATCCCCATTCATCTTCCTTCCATTTCTCCAGAATGTGACAGATCTCCTGTCTGGCCTCCTCGTAAGCTCCAATCCGCAGATCCGTTTCTGCTTTTTCTTTCCACAGATTCTTTTTTTCAGGTTTTTCTTTCAGTTTTTTCCCCAGCATTCGGCTGTACATCTGCATTTTCAGTTTTCTGTCATTTCCTTCTGCGATTCCGCAGGCCAGATATTGATTCAGCAGACGAAGATACTCGTCAATCAGCTCTTCATCTTCGGTTCTCTGACTCATTTTCCATTCCAGTTCCTGAAACGAAAGCTCGTATTCCTTCTGAAGCTCCGCAAGGGCCGTCACCGCATAGTGAACCACTTCCGTATCGTCATTCATCCTGGCGCTCTTCAGCTGTTCCACGTAATCGTTGGGATCCGCATACATAATATCCATCATCAGTTCTCTCCGGTCAGAAGGAGGATTGATGATAAGCGCCTCTTCCAGAGGTACTGTCCGGTTCTCACCGATATCCTCTTCCATCAGAATACTTTTATGGACGATATCATTAATTTTCAGTTTTTCTATTCCTACTTCTGAAAATCGATTCCGGTTCCCCCTTGTGCGGATTTCCAATACCAGAAGCGCCGCAGCCCCCCAGAAAGGCACCATGCATACCAGCGGCATGACTGCCCTTGAACATCGCAGAACCGACATCCGAATCAGAATGTACAGAACGATACATATTATTACGTGTAAAACTAAAATCAATACAACCAATTTCAACCTGCCTTTTTTCCGACCTCTACATATTTTCCACGATCTGATACTTCAGTCCTCTGCTTTCCAGCCGATCTCCCACAATGTTCAGATTTTCCCTGCTCATCTGCAGAAGCATCAGGTAAATATTGCCGTCCTCATCAACACCAAGAACGTCACTTGCCCGCACTATACCTGAAAGCTGTTCATTTATCTTCTCTTTATTCCTGTCTTCAAACCGGAGCAGCATATAATCTGCCACCCCCTCTTTTTTCATGGCTTTCTGAACATTCAGAATCTGATGCAGCCGCTCCGGACAGACAATATTGGTATCGGAATAGAAAATCTGCCCATGGGCCAGCTCTTCATATTCCACCGCTCTCAGGAAAGCAGCCTGTACAAGCCCGCACAAAATCTGAAAAATATTCGCATAATACATGCTGTACTGATCCAGATTAACTTCCTGAATGGTAATAAGCACGGCTATGGAATCTCCCCGTAAGATTCCGCACGCATACATAGGCATCCCCGGAAGCAGATCCGTATTTTTCCATACGCCGCCCTTTTTGACCACATCAAACACCTTCTGGTAATCTTGGATTCGGACTGATTTTGTCAACTTTTTAAGCATACTGTTGGAGCAAATCACCAGTCTGCCGTATTTCTGCCAGGAATCCAACGTATAAATGGCAATTGAATGGTTTTCCATAATATTTTCCAGAACCTTCAGGCCTTCGAAAAAAATACTTCCCGGCAATTCATGATCCAGTTTCTGAACCGCATCAAAGATCTTTCCGAAACTGTCCTTAAACCCCAGGATCTGTTTCTTATATTCTTTTTTATTCCGAATCGCCCCATGATAAACGTCATTCAGGAAAAGATACTTGTCTCTGAGAAGTGAATACTCCTGTTTCAGATATAAAAGAGCATCTGCTTTTTTATTTGATACATATCCGGTGATGGATCCTGCCATAAAATAAACTGCAAAAGGAATCCAGTTTTCTATGTTATAAAACAGCACCGTACCGTTCATCCCGATCTGCAGGTAATCTCCTGCAAGAGCAAGACTTTCCAGGAACGCCGCAATCAGTCCGAAACGCATTCCGTGAATCGTACCCATAATGACAATATAAAAAAGCCTCACATCCACAAAACGGAAGTAAACGCTGTCAGAGGTGAACCGGCTGATCAGCTCCGCCAGCAGGAAAAATACAAACAGTTCCAGATATCGAAATACACCCTGTCCCGCTTTTTTCAGAAAACGAAGGATTTTCCCTTTAAAGTCTTGCCTCTCTCCTATAACCTTTTCCAGAAAAATCTGATAATAAGTCCCCATATTTTCCATGGCATTTTCTTTCGGGACAAATCCATAAATCCGTCTGAGAGTTTTTGAATATTCAAAAGGACAGACGATACCGGCTTCATTTTCATACACGATCTCCGCTTCCGGACATAGCAGTTTGAAAATACCCTCCAAATCCCCATAGGTATAGGAATAGCCGCTGGTCACGCAGTAAGAGCCGCTTTCATCTTCTGTCTCGTCATTTATCTGGATCATCAGATCCGTAAGATCACGAAATGTCAGAAAAACGATGCCGTCATCCTTGCGGCAGGGAAATACCGCTTTCTTTTTCTCATAAATACTGTGAAAGATTTTCCCCAGGAAATTTCTGTCATTGATGTCATCTGCCAGATAAGGAAGACGCAAAAGAACCGTACAAAGTTTACTTCTCTTCATAAAGTACCGGCACATCGCCTCCATCTGGTCAGCGTGGAAACTGCGGCCGGTATGATATTCCCTGTCCGGCAGTTCCTGATTTTCATCGTACTGCAAATCAAAATTCTGACTGTCAATGGTAGAAAAAATCACCAGTTTATCCACTTTGGATTTTTCGCATTCATTCATTACTTGTTCCAGCAGCTGCTGCTCGCCATAAAGTCCATTGCCGCCGTCCACGTATCCGCTTACGTAAAATACCGTCCGGAAACTGTACACATCAAACAACTGATGAAATCTTTCGTCAGTGGGCCGAACTTTATGCACCTCTATATTCTTTTTATGTAAAGACACCGATGTTTCCCCTGCCAGAACCACTTTGCATTCTTCAGCAAGTGAAACAAGCGCATCTTCTGTAAATAATTCTGTATTTCCACAAATTAATATTTCCGCCATAGATTTACTCATATTTCACACATATTGCTCTTATTATTCCTGTCACAAATTTATTATTCATTTTTATTATAAATGTTTTCATTGGGATAATCAATACCATTTATGAACTGTAGGTTCACTGTCGAAATCTTGGATTATAACGGCAATCTCATTCATTTTATGATATACTGTACTCAGCAAAACATACTGAAATATGAAATCCGGAGGGGGATCATACAATGGATCAGAAATGGAGTATGCGCAGGAAACGCGCCTTTGAAATTGTAGAAGTGGCGGCATCTTTTGACACTGCAAGCCGCTTTTATGACTTTTTTAATGTATTCTGCATTATTCTGAATCTGGCCGTCAGCATCATGGACACCTATGATAATCTCAGCGCTTCATACGGCCGCCTGTTTTTTATATTAAACGAAGTCACTGTGGCCGTTTTTTTCCTGGACTATCTGCTTCGGCTGTGGACCGCAAAATACCTGTATCCAAACTGCAGCGAAGGTCGGGCCATTCAAAAATACGTCTGTTCATTTACGGGAATTATTGACCTGCTTTCTTTTCTGCCTCACTATCTCCCCGTATTCTTTCCATCGGGCGCCGTTGCCTTCCGCATGCTCAGAATCATGCGTATTTTCCGTCTTTTCCGAATCAACAGCTATTATGATTCTCTGAATGTTATTACAGAAGTTCTGGCAAGCAAAAAACAGCAGCTGTTTTCCTCTGTGTTCATCATACTGATGCTGATGCTGGCTTCCAGTCTCTGCATGTACAGCCTGGAACATGAGGCTCAGCCGGAAGTATTCTCCAACGCTTTTTCCGGCATCTGGTGGGCCGCATCCACCTTGCTTACCGTGGGATACGGAGATATCTATCCGATTACTGCCGCCGGAAAAATGCTGGGCATTTTCATTACTTTTCTGGGAGTCGGCATGGTCGCAATCCCCACCGGTATTATATCCGCCGGCTTTGTGGACCAGTATTCCCGCATAAAAAAAATGAGCGAATACGGTCAGCAGTCGCCCATTCACTTTATAAAGATTCATCTGACAGAACATGATTTCTGGGTAAACAAAACCATCTCCCAGCTTCGTCTGCCTGCCGGAATCATCGTGGCGGTAATACGGCGGAACCAGAAAATTCTGGTTCCCCGGGGGAATACCATGTTAAAACCCGACGACATCATGGTCCTTGGCGCCGAATCTTTCCAGGATCCCAGGGAACATATTAATTTAAAGGAACTGACCCTCCAGAAAAACCATCCCTGGATCGGAGAACGCATCCGAAATCTGGACATTTCCCGCCAGTCCATTATCGTTCTGGTGAAACGCAGGGGCCGTGTTATGATTCCCAATGGAAATATGATTCTGAGAGAGAATGATGTAGTGATACTGTACACCCAGGCACATATTACCACCGCCACCGATATTGATGTATAGCTGTCCGTCAGACGCGGATCCTGATCCCCCTGGTGTCCCGCTTACCCAGTTTCAGTTTGTTCAGCACCACGTCTTTTTCGTGATAAGTGACGGTATAATCCATCCGGCTCTCAATGAGATAGCCGTGCTCGATGACATCGCCTTCGGAAAGCCGCATTCCCCGGACACCGACAGCTGTCTTTTTCTTCTCCGGAACTTCTTCTTTCAGGAATCGCAGAAAATATCCGTCCCGGCTCTGGAGAACTACGTAGTCCATTGCATCCGCCGGCTGCACGAATACCACTTCGTCCTCCGGCGCCAGCTTTGTAGCGGCAATGGTCCTTTTGGCAACGTCGAACTCGGAACCGTCCACCTGTTTGAGCATTCCTTTTCTGGTAATAAACAGAAGCTTCTGCTGCTTCAGCTCATGCAAAGCCCCCAGGTACAGAAGCCGTTCTTTTGAAACACTGTAATTGCCGTAATTGTCAATGGGCATACCTTTATCCCGCAGTTTTCCATAGGGCAGATCCAGGACTTTTACCGTATGCATCCTGCCCTGTTCGGTAAAAATACAGAGTTTGTCCATATTGCTGCAGCAGAAACTGTACTGGTATTCTTCCTGTATAGATTCCTGGTTCCGTTCCCAGATCCCTTTGTCCACTGTCTTAATATAGCCAAAGCGATCCATCAGTACTCCTACTTCCGTCTCTTCAATCTTCTTTTCCTCAAAAACAGCTTCTTCCGCATTGATGATCTGCGTTCTTCGGGGTCTTCCATACTCTTTTTTGATCCGGTCCAGTTCTTTTATAATTACTGCGGACATGGAATCATAATTATTCAGAATATCCTCGTATCTTTCAATATTGCGAAGTGTCTGCTCATGTTCTTTCATCAGCGTCTCAATCTCCAGGCCAATCAGCCGGTAGAGACGCATTTCCAGAATTGCCGTCGCCTGACGCTGCGTAAAGCGAAGCTTCGAAGCAGCTTTTTCCGAAGTCTTCTTCCGGAACCTGATTCCCTCTGTCACTCCCATGGTCAGACAGTCCTTTACCTGCTGCTGATTCTTGCTTCCCCTTAAGATTTCAATAATCAGATCAATCACATCACAGGCGGCAATAAGGCCTTCCTGGATCTCTTTCTTCTCCTGTTCCTTACCCAGCAGATTCTGATATTTCCGGGTAGTCATCTCAAACTGAAAATCCACGTGATGTTCAATTACCTGCTTCAGACTTAGGGTCTCCGGCTTCCTGTCCGCCACTGCCAGCATATTGACGCCAAAGGTATCTTCCAGCCTTGTCTTCTTATACAGCATATTGATCAGATTATCCACATCCGCGCCTTTTTTCAGTTCCAGAACGATACGAATCCCTTCTTTGGAAGACTGATTGGAAATATCCACAATATCTGTCGTCTTTTTGGATTCCACCAGCTGAGCCACATCGTTTAAAAACTTTCCTATATTAGCGCCAATCATGGTATATGGTATCTCGGTAATAACCAGCAGCTGCCTGCCGCCTTTTCCTTTTTCCACCCCTACTTTTCCTCTGAGCCGGATTTTTCCTGTGCCTTTTTCATAAATCGACAGCAGATCATCTTTGTTTACCACAATTCCTCCCGTTGGGAAATCCGGGCCTTTGATATATTCCATCAGTTCCGCTACCGTAATATCATTATTTTTCATGTAGGCCTTGACGCCGTCAGCCACTTCCGCCAGATTATGAGGCGGTATGCTGGTGGCCATTCCCACGGCAATGCCGTCTGCACCATTGACCAGCAGATTGGGAATCCGTACGGGAAGCACTTCCGGTTCCCTTTCTGTTTCATCAAAATTGGGAACGAATTCCACCACATTTTTATCCATATCACTGAGGTAAACATCCTGAGTGATTTTCTGAAGTCTGGCCTCTGTATAACGCATGGCAGCAGCTCCGTCTCCCTCGATGGAACCGAAATTCCCATGGCCGTCCACCAGCGCCTGACCTTTCTTAAATTCCTGGGCCATAACCACCAGAGCATCATAAATGGAGCTGTCTCCGTGAGGATGGTATTTACCCATGGTATCTCCCACAATACGGGCGCATTTACGGTAGGGCCGGTCATAGCGAATCCCCAGCTCATACATGTCGTAAAGGGTTCTCCTCTGTACCGGCTTCAGTCCATCCCGCACATCAGGCAGAGCCCTGGCCACAATAACACTCATGGCATAATCAATATAAGACTTCTGCATGACTTCAGAATATTCCGTTTTTATAATCTGCTCCCTGTCACTCATCTGTTACCTCCTAAACGTCCAGAATGGCATCTTTCGCATGTTCATAGATAAAGGCCTTCCGGGGCGGCACGTCCGTCCCCATGAGAATTTCTGTCATCTCAGAAGCCATACGCGCATCTTCTATTTCTATCTGTTTCAAAATTCTGGTTTCCGGATTCAAGGTCGTCTCCCAAAGCTGCTGGGCATCCATTTCCCCCAGACCTTTATACCTCTGAAGCGTAAAATTCCCTTTATGACGTTTTCTGTATTGTTCCAGCGCTTTGTCATCATAAAGGTACTCCTCTTTGCCCCGGGCCGGCATGGCTTTATAGAGGGGCGGCATGGCAATATAAACATGGCCTTCGTAGATCAGCTCCGGCATAAAACGGTAAAACAGTGTCATCAGCAGTGTGGAGATATGAGCTCCATCCACATCGGCATCAGCCATAATAATTATTTTATTGTATCTCAGTTTTGAAATATCGAAATCATTTCCATAACCTTCAGAAAATCCGCATCCGAAAGCATTAATCATGGATTTGATTTCCGCATTGGCCAGCACTTTATCAATACTGGCTTTTTCCACATTGAGAATTTTTCCCCGAATGGGCAGGATCGCCTGAAAGCTCCGGTCCCTGGCCGTTTTGGCCGAACCGCCGGCGGAATCTCCCTCCACAATGAAAATTTCACAAAGTGAAGGATCCTTTTTTTCACAGTTTGCCAGTTTTCCGTTGGAATCAAAGGAGTATTTCTGCTTTGTCAGCATATTGGTCCTGGCTTTTTCCTCCGTTTTCCGGATTTTTGCGGAACGTTCCGCACAGGCCAGCACTTTTTTCAGGACCTCCAGATTCCGGTCAAAATAGCGGACGATCTCATCTCCCGTCACTTTGCCCGTTACCTTGGAAGCATCCTGATTATCCAGTTTCGTCTTGGTCTGTCCTTCAAATCGCGGATCCGGATGTTTGATGGAAATGACTGCAGTCATTCCATTTCGAATATCAGCTCCGGTGAAATTAGCGTCTTTATCCTTCAGAATTCCCAGTTCCCGGGCATAATTGTTCATCACTGCCGTAAACGCAGTCTTAAAGCCGGTCAGATGAGTGCCTCCTTCCGCATTATAAATATTATTGCAGAAGCCCAGCACATTCTCATGGAATTCATTGACGTACTGGAAAGCACACTCTACCGTAATCCCTTCCGATTCGCCTTTGAAATAAACCGGCTCATGAATCACTTCGTTCTTTTTATTCAAGTCTTTTACAAAGCCGATGATACCGTCGGGTTCATGGAAAGTCACGTATTCCGGTTCATCCCCGCGCAGATCCGCAAATTCTATCACCAGTTCCGGATTGAGATAAGCCGTTTCATGCATTCTGCTCTTTACTTCCGCTGAAGAAAAACGAGTCACTTCAAAAATTTCCGGATCCGGCAGAAAATTCACACAGGTTCCCGTTTCCTTTGTCCTTCCTTCCTTCGGCAGAAGGCCGTTTTCCAGTTCCATAACCGGAACTCCTCTTTCATACCGGTCATGATGCACGTATCCGTCCCGGCTGATCCTGACATCCAGATAAACGGACAGGGCGTTCACCACAGAAGAACCCACACCATGAAGTCCGCCGCTGGTTTTATATGCAGAATCATCAAATTTCCCGCCGGCATGCAGAGTAGTAAACACCAGCCGTTCCGCCGGCATGCCCTTTTCATGCATTCCCACCGGGATTCCTCTTCCATTATCATCCACGGTGCAGGAACCGTCTTTTTCAAGAGTCACCTTGATCCGGCTGCAAAACCCGGCAAGATGCTCATCAACCGCATTGTCCACAATCTCATAGATCAGATGATTCAAACCTTTTCGGGAAACGCTGCCGATATACATACCCGGGCGCTTCCTTACCGCTTCCAGTCCTTCCAGCACAGAAATACTGCTGGCGTCATAGTTTGATTTTTTTGTCATTTTGTTCCTCCGGTCAATCTATATCTTCAAAAAATGCTGAAGGGCTTTCGCCACCCCGCCATTATCATTAGAGTCCGTCACGTATTCTGCCGTCTGCTTCACCTGATCCGAAGCATTTCCCATGGCGACGGAACATCCGGCCCACTCCAGCATTTCCACATCATTGCTGCTGTCTCCCAGAGCCATTACATTTTCTCTGGAAATTCCAAGATAATCGCACAGAAACTTCAGGCCGTCCCTCTTACTCTTTTTCTGATATACCACTTCTATGTTCTGATCAACCACGGATATGGGATATAATCCCGGAATTGCAGCAATCCTGGCTTTCAGAATTTCTTTTTCCCCGATGGATTCACACACGATATGAAACTTGCTGACCGGGTATTCCCCCTCCTCAATTTCCTTTTCCATGTTCTCACATAAAATATTGGTGCGCATCAACTGTTCACAGTAAGATAACGGCAGCCCGCTCCGGTACAGATGGTCAATTCCCTCCTGCTCCATAAAAGCATAGCGTCCGGCATAGGGCTCTATATACGTTTTATATTCTTTACACAGACGGTAGATTTTCCCTGCCATTCCCGGAGGAAAACTGGCAGTATAGAGAACTTCTTCCGTTTTTCCATCGGTAACAACGGTTCCGTTGGCATTGATATAATAGGGCAGCTCATCAAAATTTTTAAAAATTTCATATCTGGCATTCTGAAAGCTTCTGCCTGTAGTCGGAACTACACAGTATCCGGCCTTCAAAGCTCTCCGAATCATTATTCTGTTCTCTTCCCGGAACACGCATTCTCCATCCAGAAGCGTACCGTCCAGGTCAATCGCAATCAGTTTTATCTCCATGTTTTCATCCTCACCAGCGCTCATTATACCATATTTTCCAATTTGCGCAAACGTCCCTTTCCAAACCTTCAGTCCACTCCCATGATCTTCCGGTACTCCTGCTGATAGTTCCTGGAATCTTTATATACATTATAGAAGAAGAAATTCTCCTCATTCTGCGCGTATCGGGTAACCTCTTCCATCAAGAGGTCTGCCGGATCGTCGCTTTCCAGATAGCGCAGGATGAAGTCATCAAAGGCATGTTTCTTTACCAGCTTTGAGAAACCGCATTCCAGAAGGATCTCATCTAACCGTTCCTCCGTAATCGAAAGCGAAGACAATGATCCTAAAGCTTTCCCAAAGAAAACAAGGAAGCAGATGAAAGCGGTCCGATCCAGATCCAGAGTCCCTTTGATATATTTGCGCACCGTATTCTCCCCGGAACGGTTTCTCTGATATCCTCTGTCCCTGCTGTCCAGAGAATAAATCTTATCCAGTTCCTCTTCTTCTCTGCGGTTTTTTTCTATCTGCCAGTTCAGCACTTCCTCATTATTCAGATGCTTCAGTTTTGGATAATAATGGCGCAGAGATTCCGCCAGTCTCCCCTTTCTGTCCTCAGGAAGCTTCTCCACGTCACCATAGTATTCCATCAGTACCTCCAGCCAGTCCAGCGATACATATCCGAAATAAAAGTAATTGAAATCATCAAAAATTTCCCGGCAGGAAATCCCTGCTTCTCTCAGAAATTCTTCTGTCTCCTCCCGTGTCCTCTTCTTCCTCTTTAACTGAGTCACACCTTTAAATACTGCAAGTTCCGCCAGGCCGTCCTGTTCTCCGGACGAATCTCCCAGACCGTCCAGATATTGCCGCATCTTCCCTTCCAGATAATAATACAGATATTTACAGAAATAATACCTGCTTTTCTCCCGCACAGGACTGAAAGACTGGATATTGGTATTTAAAAACTGCTGAAAATCTTCCTTGCCGCTGTCAAGGCAGGCAATCTTATTCTCCAGAGTCCTCGTAAGATGTTTCGTATAGAGCTGCTGATCTTCCTTCCGGGAATTATCATCCAGATATCGTTTCAGCTCCTTTAACGTAATCTGTCCGTCAAAATACTTTTCTCCCGGCGGACAGCTGTCCCTCAGAGACCGGCAAAGCTCCTGAAGTTCCTTCCATCTGTCATAAGAGAGGCCATGGAGAAAGGCAAAAATCAGACTGGCTTCCCAGAAGCTTCTGGAGTACAGCCTGGCACATCCTTCGGCAGCCAGTTTTTCATTCAGCTCTTCTAAAGATTCTCCGCGTATAAAGGCCAGGGCAATCAGCCGGTATCGCAGCGGAACTTTTCGCATCACCGCCGTATTGGCGGACATGCACTCCTCCAGCATCTGCTCCCCCAGAGGAGCGTTTAAGATATCCTGAATCATCTGTTCAAAGACAGAGGTTTTATTCTTTTTCATTATACTTTCACCCCTTACTCAGTTTTCATAGAAGGTCAGATTATCCGTTTCCATAAACTGCCGGTAAAATTCATCCCTTTCAAAATACGCTTCCAGCCGGGGCTGATACGCTTCCCTCCAGGACTCACCTACTTCTACCATAAGACTTTCATCGTCCGTCAGGAAAAAATCAAAACGGAGCTTTTCCCCTCCTTTCAGGGTCTCATCTTCAATATAGACGCGAACATAAGGAATTTCTCCGTCCAGCAGGCCGCATTGTTCAAACAGCTTTTCTGCCGTTTGCGCTACATATACCGCGTAATCCTCCTCTTCGCGTTTGGGAAAAGAGAGGAACAGGCTTCTCATATCCAGGGAATCCTCCACCTGAATATTTTCATCCAGTTCTTTTGCCGCTTTTCTTACTTCTTCCATCTGCTCCCGTTTCAGCACGCGATATGGCATCATATTCTCATCCGTCTGAAAATTTCCGTTCTCATCCGTAAGCGTGAGTCCGCCCAAGGTATAGCTGCTGCTGTTGGTTATTTCAAAAATCAGCGCATGCGCAAACCGGTACAGCGTTTCTCCGGAAAGTCTGCCGTTTGCCAGATTTATATCAGAAAACCGGAAAATTCCCTTATCAACCGGATCCGTCAGGAGAGTTTTGGCCAGAATATAGTCCCCCGCCTTAAAATACAGCGTGCTGCTGCCGTTTTCCTGCAGCGCTTCCTGTGTCTCTTCATAAAGATCTTCCTGTTCATATTCCGAAATAAAGTGCATCTTCCACAGATACGGTTCCTTTTCCTCCTGCATTTCAAAGTTATCGTTATAACCTGCATTGAAATAATGATACCTTTTTCCTTTTTGGCCGGAAACCTCCAGATTTTTCTCCGTCAGCATATCCATAAGTTCCAGATAAAGATTTTCCTTTGAAATCTTTATGATAATGTCGTGTTCCCTTATCTTTGAAACTCCAAACGCATAGGGAATTTCCAGGGTATCCAGCATTGTCTTAAAATCAGAAACCGTGTTGTGCCACTGTCCCTTTGGCATATCCTGATCGCTGACACCGGGCAGATAAGTCACATAAAAAGCAGGATCTGAAATTTTTTCCTCATTCACCTGGTACTCCCCCGCAAGCAAAGACGCATCCGCTTCTTCCCATGTGGCCGGAGGCAGAAAAGCTCCGCTGATTTTCTTTTCGTAAGGCGCATGAGTGATATCATAACGTATGGTTTCATAAAAAACAGGATCCTGGACATAACAAATCAGATAAAAAGTAGAATAATCCTCTGTGTCATATACCATGCTCGCATGATCCATCACACCTGTCATCCCCATCTCCCCGCTCCAGCTTCTGTCCATATACAGATGAATTCCCGGTGTTTCTCTCCCTTCATCAATGCTTTCCAGCTGCCGGGCAAGAGTATCCGTCACCTTCAGTTCCAGATAATAATAGTCGTCCCCGGTGATATATTCTGAAACATAGCCTTCGACCTGGCCCCGTTTGATTTCCGCACGTTCCACATTTTCAGAAGAAAGTTCAAACTTATCCAGCGAAACCCGCCCGGATGCCGCCAGCGTCAAAGCCAGCAGCTCTTCCGTATCGACCAGACCGGAAACATCTTTCTCAATCATATCTTTATAGGGTTCTGACGGAATCACCGCCCGGAATTCATCCTCATCAGTCTCTATGATATGGTTATTCTCACCGGCAATGATTTCCGTCCGTTTCTCAAAAGTTTCCAGCAGTTTTTCATACGCCTCATCTGTAATGCTGTCAGGCCGGGAGAAGGTCAGATGCAGCGTATCCGTATCACGAAACTTGAACTGTTCCAGATGACTTTGGTAGTACCAGAATCCAATGCCGAAAGCAGCACAGAAACAGACCGTCAGGATTCCTCCCCGGATCATCCATCTTTTCCGGATTTCCTTCGGATCCCTTTCCCGTACATGCTCCCACACCTCCGCAATAAAAACTTCCATATTCTGATATCGGGAAGAAATATCCACAGAGAGGCCTTTCAGCAGGATTTTTTCCAGGCCTGGCTCTATCCTTATCCCCAGTTCCTTCGGCGTTGCCAGTTCATCATGAAGCATCCGCTGAAAAGCGTCCTCCGGCGCGTTTCCCGTAATACAGAAATAAAGAACAGCACACAAACCATAAATATCCGTCCATGGTCCCAGCCTTCCATGCCGGTCATATTGCTCACAGGCGGCATATCCGCCCTTTAAAATCACGGATCGGCTTTCTTCCGCAAGTTTCCAGAAATCCCTGGCCGCCCCGAAATCAATCAGCGTCAGTGTACCGTCTTCGCCGACCATGATGTTATCCGGGCTGATATCCCGGTGGATCATCCCGTAACTGTGGATTTTCTTCAAAGTCTCCATCAGCGGCAGCAGCATGCGGAAGGCCTGTTCCGCCTCCAGCGGCTGTCCGTCCTTCATATACTGTTTCAGCGTCCGGCCCTCCAGAAACTCCATGACAATATAGGCCGTTCCGTTCTCCTCAAAATAGTCCTTCACCTGGACGATTCCCGGTTCTCCGGCAAACTCCCGGATAATGCGGGCTTCCCTTAAGAAACGCTTTTTCTGGTGCTCATAATCCTTCCGGTCTTCCTCACGGCTTAAAAACACCTCGCTGGTTCCCCGGGTGTTTCGTCCCATAAAGCTTTTCCAGAAGAACTCTTTTATGGCCACTTTCTCTCCCTGGTGAACATTAATTCCCAGATAAGTAATGCCGAAACCGCCTTCTCCAATTGTTTCTTCAATCCGGTACCGTTCATCCAGAACAGTTCCCGGCTTTAACTGATAACTGAACGTACTCACTTCTCCCCCTATCATATAATTCAAGGGTATTATATCATACTTTCCTTCCCCGTCAAATTATCGGAATTGAAAATCAGAACACATGTTCTTGATAAAGGGTAAAATAAAATCCAGAGATATTCACATCCGCATGCTCATCTCTGGATTTCAACAGTCTGTAGGGGAATCGAACCCCTGTTTCCGCCGTGAGAGGGCGGCGTCTTAACCGCTTGACCAACAGACCGTAACTCACTCGCGCTTATATATAATACCCTACTTTTTTGCGTTTTGCAAGTATTTTTTTCATTTTTTTTGATTTTTTTGTTTCCGCTCCTTTATCTCCAGAGAACGGTCATTTTACTCCGACCACGCAGATGATCTGTCCCTGTCCATGATATACCTTTGTTTCGCGAAAACCTGCTTTCGTCATAAGCGCCGTAAGTTCTTCCGGAAGATAGATTTTCATAAATCCATCCACAGGCGGCCAGTCGCATTTCTCCGGGTCACTTCCCTCATTGATCACCGCGAATATGCCTGAAGGCTTCAGAACCCGCAGTATCTCCGCAAATGCTCTGTCTGCATCCGGCCAGAAATAGACCGTTTCCATAGCTGTCACAAGATCATAGGTATTCTCCGGAAAAGGAAGATCCGCCGCATCCGCCTGGCAGACACTGCATCGCGTCCCCAGATACTTCCGATTCATCTCTTCTGACTGCCGGACACTGACTTCCGAATAATCGATACCGTCAATGACACTTTCCGGTGACCGTTCCAGCATTTCCGCAATCGTCGCTCCGCCGCCGCAGCCCACATCCAGAATCCGCATGGCCGGACGCCAGGGCAGCAGCGGGAGAGCGAACGCTCGCAGCGGCGCATGACTTTTATTCATCCTTTCCAGCATCTTCTCCCCTGTCTTTCCCTCCGGAAAAGCCGGATTTTCTCTCGCTTCAGACATATTCACATTCATTCCTTTCTCTGTTTTCCTGATAAATAAAACTTTTCCATGTGCCTATCTTAATATATCTGACAATAAAAGTAAAGTATTGTCCGTATCTGAATTGCACCGGTAGGTTTTGGATGCCAGGACGCCGCAGGCCAGAACCGCACAGACTCGCTGTTAAAGCGCGCCTCTGCCACTGCTGTATTTCTAGATATCCCTATCCGGGGGGGATATCACAAGGGTTTCCAATCATTTAATCGTATCTCTTTCCTGATAAAGAACTCTCCGCGCCCCCTTTTTTAATTTATTTATTTTCTTATGCATTAGATAATATGCCATAAGGCAAATCACAGTAAGACTCCAGGTAATCGGATAGGTCACTGCAATTCCCCTGACATCATGATATAATCCCATAATTAAGCATAATAAAACTGTCCTCAAAACACATATATTACACAAAATTATTACCATCGGCGGAAGAGACTTTCCTTCTCCACGCAGGGAAGAAGCTATTACTTCCAAAATTGCATAGATCCAATAAAATGGAAATGAAATATGAATAATTTCTATTCCATAATTTATAACCTGGACATCCTTATTAAACAATCCGAATGCATATTTTCCAAATACAAGCATGAGACTGCTCATTACCAATGTTATACAAACACTAAGCCCTGCGCAGATAAATGTTCCTTTTTCCATTCTCTCTTGATTACCTGCACCTTTATTTTGTCCCACAAAAGTCGTCACTGCCTGTCCGAAGGCAACAATTGGCAGATAAATAGGAAGTTCCACTTTGATATATGCCGTAAATGCTGCAATTACATCCACCGAAAAACTGTTTATGTAGTACTGTGCAAAAACATTCGATAATGTAATTACAAAAGATTGAATTCCAGCAGGGATACCCACCTTCACAATATCTTTCCATATTGCCCCATGAATTTTAAGTTTATTCAAAGATAAGTGATAATTTCCCTTCTGTCTAACCAAATAAAACAAAACAGATCCTGCTGCTGCCGTCTGAGAAAACATCGTTGCCCACGCAACACCTTCTACACCGTTTTTGAAGCAAACAACAAAAAACGTATCCATTGCCACATTGACAAGTCCGCCTGCTAATTGAATCAACATCGGACTCCTGGAATCCCCCATTGCCCGGATTAATCCAGAACCAATATTATAAATAATCACAGAAGTCAAACTAAGAAAATAAATACGTAAATAGGATACTGCTGATTGCATAATCTGCTCTGGTGTATTCATCCACTGCATAAAATGTGGAGCAAGCAAATATCCAATTACTGTGAGCGTCACTCCTCCAATGAAGCTCAGACACACCGCAGTATGAATAGTGTCATGAATCTCTCTTTCCGATTTGGCACCTATTTTTTGTGACAATATCACTCCAGATCCTACACTCATGCCACTGAAAAAGCCCACAAGGCAAGTGATCATCAGACTACTGGCCCCTACTGCTGCCGAAGCTTCTTTTCCAATAAAATTACCAACAAACAACAAATCCACAGTATTGTACAACTGCTGGATAAAGCTGGATCCAAGAAGCGGTAGTGCAAACAGCAAAAGTTGTTTCCAAATAATCCCTTGTGTCAAGTCCATCTGTTTTACCTTTTTTATTCGTGTCAATTTACATCCCCCTATCCGGCTTGTATAAGCCTTATCTTTGTGTTAGTCTTGAAAAAAGGAGATTTATATTTATGTCATTTCATTTTATCTGAAGAGGACTTCATGATTCTCATTCTTACTTTCAATGGTTATAAAAATCCGTCCATCTTCTAAAGCTAAAACCATTTTTTCATTAATCTGCAATGACCAGGTTCTCCATAACGGAAATCCTGGTCATTTTTCACACTTCAATGTTTTCTGGTATCTCTGGGAGCATCATTTTCTTTTGGAGGCTTTCTGCCGAAAATGCTTTCGCACAGTTGATAATTAG